>JBMNOI010000052.1:0-25429 GCA_050942995.1 Anaerolineae bacterium | reverse complement strand
CGGCCGCGTGCCCGATGATGCCATCGCCTTTCGCGCGCTGCCCGGCATCGGCGAGTATATGGTCGCCGCCGTGCTCAGCATCGCCTACGGCCACGATCTGGCCGCCATCGACGGCAACGTGGTGCGCGTGCTCTGCCGCCTGTTCGATTACGAGGGAGATCCTACCCGAGCCGAGGGGCGCCGAACGCTCCGCCGTTACGCCGACGAGCTGCTCCCGCCGGGGCGCGCCGGCGATTATAATCAGGCCATGATGGAGCATGGCGCCGTGACCTGCGTGCCCAGAGGGCCGCTCTGTTCTGATTGCCCGATAGCTTCTTTCTGCCTCGCCCGCGAGCGTGGAGTGCAGGAGCAGCGCCCCGTACCACGGGCGCGACGCCGGGTGCCCCATCGCCATCTGGTCGCCGCCCTGTGTGAAAGAGAGGGGCGGCTGCTGCTGGTGCGTCGCCGCCCAAAGGGGCTTCTCGGCGGTCTGTGGGAGTTGCCGACGGGAGAGGTCGGCGACGACTCGCACACCGGGGCGTTACACCGGACGCTGGCCGACCATCTCGGTGTCACAGGCAAGGTAGTAGGTGGAGAGCTGGCCGCGGTGGACCATGGATACAGCCACCTGCGTGTAACGGTGCATGTCTATCGCTGCGTCATTCAGGGCACGCCCCATCCCGCCGGCCCCTGGGATCGCAGTCGCTGGGTCACCCCCGACGAGATCAAAACGATCGGCCTGGCCGGCGTAACCGGCCGCATCCTGGACACCGTTCCCTGGATCGGATCCGGTCGCCTGCTTTAGCGACCGGGGATCCCCGGCTCGGTCATCGTAAATGGGTCCAGGATCTTGTCCAGCTCCTCCTCGGTCAGATAGCCCCGCTCCAGAGCCACCTGACGCAGCGATACGCCCCGGCGAAAAGCCTCCTGCGCCACCTTGGCTGCGCGGCCATAGCCGATATAGGCGTTTAGCGCCGTGGCCAGCCCCATGCTTTTCTCGGCCAGTTCGCGACAGCGCGCTTCATTGGCGCGGATCCCCCGCACACAGCGGTGGTCGAATATGCGCGTGCCGTTGGTCAGAATCTCCATGGACTGGAGGAGATTATAAGCCATGATGGGCATCATCACGTTCAGCTCGAGCTGCCCCGCCTGAGCGCAGGTCATGATGGTCTGATCGTTACCCATGACGTGGTAACAGACCATATTGAGCATCTCGGGCACCACGGGGTTGACCTTGCCGGGCATGATGGACGATCCCGGCTGCAGGGCAGGCAGCTCGATCTCGCCCAGGCCGGTGGTAGGACCGGATGAGAGCAGGCGCAGATCGTTGGCGATGCGCGTCAGCGTCACCGTCAGGGTGCGCAGGGCGGCGGAAAAGTCGACGAAATCGGCCGTGCTCTGCATCGACTCGAACAGGTTGCCCGAGCTACGAAATTCGATACCGGTCAACTCTGAAAGGCGGGCCACCATGGCGCGGTGATAGCCCGGGTGGCTGTTCAGGCCGGTGCCGCTGGCCGTCCCGCCGATGCCCAGCCGCAACAAGCCTTCTGCGGCCCGGGCGATACGCTGACCGTCCAGACGCACGGCCTGGGCATAAGCGCCGAATTCCTGTCCCAGTCGCACGGGCACGGCGTCCTGCAGGTGGGTCCGCCCCGATTTGAGCACTCTGTCGAATTCGACGGCTTTTCTCTCCAGCGTGTCGGCCAGTCCATTCACCGCCTCCAGCAGCGCCGGAACTTTGATGCTCGCCGCAACACGGATCACCGTGGGGATAAAGTCGTTAGTCGACTGGGCCATGTTCACATGATCGTTCGGGTTCACCGGCGAATATTCGCCGCGGGTGCCTCCCAACGACTCGTTAGCCAAATTGGCGATCACCTCGTTGGTGTTCATATTGTGCGAGGTGCCGGCGCCGGCCTGAAAGGGATCCACGACAAAGTGCTCGTGCCAGCGACCGGCGACGATCTCGGCGGCCGCGCGCGCGATGGCCTGTCCGCGCTCCTCATCCAGCATGCCCAGAGCCATGTTGACCTCAGCGGCGGCCTGCTTCACCAGCGCGCTGGCCACGATATAATCCGCCGGCTGGCGCAGCCCGCTGACGGCGAAATTCTCCACGGCACGTTGCGCCTGAGCGCCCCACAACGCATCATCGGGAACCTGTACCTCACCCAGGGAATCGGTTTCAATCCTCATCTGTCCTCACCCTCCTGTGTATCCATGTCGGCGGTGTTGTTTGCGTCCTCCGGTGAGTCATCCTCCATCTGTAGAGCCATGAGGTAGCCCCGGGCCCGCTCGGCAAGTTTGTAACGATAGACAAGGTCCCAAAACGCCCGCGAATGGTTGGGCTCCAGAAGGTGGGCCAGCTCGTGGACGATGACGTAATCCAGCACGAAGGAGGGCACCCGGGCCAATCGGCTCGAGATGCGGATGGTGCCCTGCGCCGGGGTACAACTACCGAAGCGGCGGCGTTGATTGTTCACATAGTGGATACTGCGCCAGCGCAGCTTGCCTCGAAAGTACCGCTTGTTCAATCGTTCAGCGCGTTGCTGCAGCGCCTCATCTGACGGACGTCCGACGCCGCGGGCGCGCAGGGTTCTATCCTTCAGCTTTTGGATGATGGGTTCCAGTTGCTCGTCTGTGGCAGTGGCCGGAGCGCGAACCTCCAGCGTATGCCAGTTCAGCAGGCGGGCGCTGACGGTCTTTTTACGGCGGACGCTGCGAATGATGCGAATATCCAGGTTATCGTTCATGACGGGTTGTCTCGTCCCGGGGGTAGATCGCGGCCGATTCTGTGTCGATCCATCCCGAACAGGCGATGCAGGTCGATGCCGGAAACAAAAAACCCCAGTTCAGCCCTGTAACTGGGGTTTACATGGTGCCGAGGGAGGGATTTGAACCCTCACGGATCTAATATCCACCACGCCCTGAACGTGGCGCGTCTGCCTGTTCCGCCACCTCGGCTCAACGGGGAGTAATATACCACCCCGCCGAAAATCTGTCAAAATCGGATCTGCAACATTCAGCCGCCGACACGACTGCCCTTTGAAAACGTTTCGACGATCAGCGTGGCGGCGTGCTCAACCCCTTTTCCTGAGCCTCGTTGTAGAGCATGCGTTGTGTTGCGATATACCAGGCCGTCGCCGTCTGGAAGCGATCGGCCGAGTTGAACATCGGGCCGACCTGCACGTTATGGATGCCGGCGTCTACGGCATAGTTGTACACCGGCTGGTAAAGCAGCAGCGCCGGCACATCACGAGAGTAAAGCGCCTGGAACTGGCGGTACAGCTCGATGCGCTGCTCCCGATCGTTGGTCGAACGGGCTTCCTCCAGGAGACGGTCGGCATCCTGGCTGATATAGTTGGAAAAGTTGGAGCCATCCTCGTTCACCTGGCTCGAATGCCAGTACGGATAGGGATCGGGATCGGGCGGCAGGTTCTGCCAGCCGCTGAGCACGGCATCGTAGCGGCGCAACCGCAACTGTTGGCTGACCAGTTCTTCCCAATCCACCGTCTCGGTTTTGACCCGGATACCCACCTCGGCCAGTTGCCGGCTTATCGCTTCGATGATCTGCACCCGCACCGGATCATCCTCGTTGGTGGTCAGGGTGAATTCAAGCCGCATGTCGCCCCGCTCGCGCACACCGTCACCGTCGTTGTCGAACCAACCGGCCTCTTCCAGCAACTGTCGAGCCCGGCGCAGATCACGACGATATTCGGTCACCTCGGGATCGTACGCCCACGAGTTGGGCAGAATGGGGCTGTGGATGACGATCCCCTGTCCCTGGAGGATATCGTCGACCAGCGCCTGACGATCGATGGCCCACATCATGGCCTGGCGCACGAGGCGATCCTGGAAAATCGCCCGGTCCAGGTTCAGATAGATCAGGTTATACCCCGAGATCGGCGCCGTATAGAGCGTCAGATCCGGGTCCTGCCCGACGCTCTTGATATATTCGGGCAGCACATGGCCGACACTCGACACCTCGCCGCGCTTACGCGCTTCGAACACCGAGGGGTCGTTAGGGTAAAAGAAGAACTCCATGCGATCCAGATAAGGGCGCGGACGGTAAAAGTCCGGGTTGGCCACCAGCAACACACGCTGAGCGCTCACCTCGGCCACCTGCCAGGGGCCTGTGCCCACCGGCGCGGCGTTAAACTTGCTCTCGGCCAGGGCTTCTGCCGGCACGTTGGCCAGAATATGAGCCGGCAATATCCCCAGCGTCGTATAGTCCAGGAAGGGGGCAAAAGGCTCGCGAAGGATAAAGCGCACCGTCCACTCGTCGACCTTTTCCACCACCACAGTGCGCCACATATCGGCCAGGAAAGGCGCTCCCTGAAAGCCGGGGCTCTGCACCAGCGAGAGGGTAAAGACAACATCCTCAGCGGTAAAAGGGGCCCCATCATGCCATACGACATTCTGTCGCAGGAAAAAGGTATAGACGGTGCCGTCCGCAGAGATATCCCAATGGTCGGCCAGATCGGGAACGATCTCACCTTTTTCATTGGTGCGCGTCAGGCCGGTAAAGATCAGAGCGGCCAGATCACGATCCACAGGGTTGGGGTGGCAAAGCAGCGGATTGATGGCGTGTGGATTGCCCGAAACGCCCTCGACATAGGTGCCGCCGAAATCGGGCACCGTGACTGTCGTGACGCTAAAGGCCACATACGCCATGCCGGCAACCAGAAGCACGACGGCAATGAGAGCGATGGCGATTTGTAATCGAATGCGCCTCATAGTCTGAGGAAGCTCCGTTGGCCTCAGGATTGTACGATCACATTGAGCAACGAGGTAAGAAAGAACACCACGACCAGAACGAGGGTCATATTGAACAGTGTCTTTTCCATGCCGCGTCGCGTCCGGTAGAACGAACTATCACCGCCCAGAGAACGGCCCAGCCCGGCGCCCTTACTCTGCAACACCAACAGCGCAATGAGCGCGATGGACGCGATGATCTGAACGATATTCAGGTATACGTTCAATGCGAGTTCCTCCGCCTTGCCAGTGGATCATCCGAGTAGGAGCAGGGGACCCGGCGCCCCGATGTAGTCAGGCCTGTACGCGAGGAGGTTCTTCCCGCGCCAGACAGGCCCATTATAGCATGTCATCCAAGCCTCCGCAAGAAAGGTCAGCCGCCGGACGAGATGACCGCTGCAAATCGCCGCTTTTGCCGAATCGAGTGGTGGGGTATAATAGCGTGAAGCCATACGACACACACTTCAAAAAGGATATTTGCCACATGACCTGCATGGGAGACAGACAACCCTCTATGCCACACCGACGTCTCACTACAATGCTGCTCATTGTGTTCATGGCCGTTCTGTTGCTGGGGATCGCCGGCTGTGCGGAGGAGCCCCCGCCCCCTACGCCAACGCCCGAGCCGACGGTCACATCGATTCCCACGCACACCGCCACACCGACCATCACGCCGACTCCCACGGCAACGCCCACCCCCACGCCCGATCCCTACGTCAGCCCGCTGACGGGACAACGGGTGGACGATCTCTCCCTGCTTCAGCGGCGGGTGTTGGCGGTACGTGTCGGCAACGATCCGAATATCCGCCCTCAGGATGGGCTAGGCCTGGCCGATATCGTCTATGAAGAGATCATGGATGGATGGACGGTCACGCGATTTACGGCCCTCTATCTGGATAGCGAGGCGGAACGCATTCGCCCTATCCGCAGTGCGCGCCTCTCCGGGTTGTATATCGCCCCTCAATATAACGCCGCGCTGGCACATACCGGAGCCAGCGACCGCATCCGCTGGCTCATCTCGCAGGCCACCGACTTTCAGGATCTGGACGAATTCTTCCACCCCCGTCCCTATGCCATCCTGTACGGTTATGATTGGCGCGGGCGCATCTATACGTCGGTGAAAAGCCTGCGCGACTATCTGGAGAGTCGCGAGTTGGATCCCCACGAGATGATCGAAGGTTATTCTTTCGATGTAACACCGCCTCGTGGCGAGCCTGCACAGAGCATCCATATCCCCTATCCCTCATCGTCCATCGTCGACTGGGTCTATTCGGCGGAGGAGGGGCGCTACCTGCGCAACGTGCAGGGACGGCCACACACAGAGGGACTTACCGGGGAGCAGATCGTCGCCGATAATGTCATCATTCTGTATGCCGAGCATCGCGCCACCGACATCGTCGAGGACGTACTGGGCGCCACGGCGATCGATATCGTGCTGGCCGACTCGGGGCGCGCCCAGGTATGCCGTGACGGGGTGGTGGTCGAGGCCGTATGGTCTCAGGAAGAGCCCGGCAAGCTGGTACATTACTATGATGCCGATGGCGAGATCATCCCTCTGCGTCCGGGACGCACCTGGATTCAGCTCGTACCGCCGGACTATGAAGTGGCGATCAATGGAATAACGAACGACGAATAAACCCTCGGGCGCCGCGGTCAACGCCCATCCAGATTTGACTGGGCCAATGCCGCCGCATATAATAGCGGTAACTAGCCGAAGCACGCTCATCCAAGAGGAGAGCATCGGCCGCCTGCGCCCGATCTTATGCATGGCTAGCACAAAAAGCCGGTTAGTTGCAGCAGGAGGAGAGACACATGCCGCATCTAGGCCCACTGGAGTTGGTGATCATCCTCATCATCGTGATCGCAATATTCGGCGCCGGCAAGCTCGGTAGCCTCGGCGGCGCGTTGGGGCGAGGGGTGCGCGATTTCCGCAAAGCCATCAACCCTGAGGGGGAAGAGGAAAAGGCTCGGCGTGCAGCCGAAGCAGAAGAGACCGAGTGATCTCACCTGTATGAGAGACCTCTTCCGAAACGTCTGAGATAGCCCCGCGCTTTAGCGCTCAAGAACGCGACGCGTTCTGACGGAGGAAAACATGCCAAACTTGGGGCCCATGGAGCTCATTCTTATTCTCGTGATCGTGCTCCTCATCTTTGGTGCCGGACGGTTGCCCGAGATCGGCGGGGCAATGGGCAAAGGGCTCAGAGAGTTCAAATCGGCCAGCAAAGAGATCGAGGAAGCCAAGGCCGAACTTGAGACCGGTCTGGAAGAAGATCAAAAGGCCGACAAGAGTGTTTGAGTAAAAAAGGCCTCTCACTTGTGACCGAGAGGCTCTATAGAAGAAGAGGTCGGCATGCGACACGCGATTGCATGCCGGCCTTTTTTCTGCTAATCTAGCAGCACCCCGCCCCCCCATAGCCAATCAAGGAGAAAGCGTATGTTTATCCTCAGCGGCTTTGCCGACGAAATCTCGGATGATCTGAATACACAGATCGACGTGCTCAACAAGCTGAACGTGAGCCATCTGGAACTGCGCGGCGTTTGGGGCAAGAATGTGCTGACACTGAGCGATGACGAGATCGAGACGGTTCGTCAAAGCCTGACCGAACGGGGCATCAAGGTGTCGGCCATCGGGTCGCCTATCGGCAAGATAGACATCGAGGATCCCTTCGAACCCCACCTGGACGATTTTCGTCGCGCCATCCAGATCGCCAGGGCGCTGGATTGCCCTTATATCCGCATCTTTTCCTTCTTTGTGCCCGAGGACAAAGCCGACGATTATCGCCCCCAGGTGATGGAGCGAATGCAGGCCCTGTTAGACGTCGCGCGGGGCGAGCCCGTCACGCTGCTACACGAGAACGAGCGCCACATCTATGGCGATATTCCCCGACGATGCCGCGATCTGTTCGAGACGCTCGCCTCCCCACAACTGCGCATGACCTTCGATCCGGCCAATTTCGTCATGTGCGACGTGCGCCCCTTCACCGAGGGGTATGAGCTGCTCAAGGATTATATCGATTACGTGCACATCAAAGACGGTCTGATGGAGGAAAAGCGTGTGGTGCCGGCGGGGCAGGGTGACGGGGAGGTCAAAGAGCTGCTGATAGTCCTCAAGAAACGCGGCTATGACGGGTTCCTCTCGCTGGAGCCTCATCTGGCCCACGCAGGAGAATTCAGCGGCTTTAGCGGACCCGACCTCTTTGGCATCGCCGTAAACGCGCTGCGCGATCTGCTGGCGCAGATCGATGAATGAGATAGGGCGCCGGACAAGCCCGGCGCGCGGAAAGGACGACAAATGACACCACCCGAGTCCATCGTGAAAGTCGTAGTCCCTGTGGCCGGCATGGGCACCCGCCTCTTGCCCGCCACGAAATCGCAGCCCAAAGAGATGCTTCCCGTGGGACGGCGCCCCGTGGTGCAGTACGTGGTGGAAGAGATCGAGGCGGCCGGCCTGGTTCAGATCTTGTTCATCACCGGACGGAAAAAGAGCGCCATCGAGGATCATTTCGACCGCGACCCCGAGCTGGTGCGTCTGCTCTCGGCCGGCGGTGGCTACAGCATGCTGGAAGAGATCCGCTACACCGAAACCGAGGCCCGGTTCTTTTACACACGGCAGAGCACACCCCTGGGGCTGGGCGATGCCGTGAGCCATGCCCGCGAATTCACCGGCGACGATCACTTTGTGGTCGCGCTGGGCGATTCCATCATCAAGAGCCGCGATGGATCCAGCTTTTTGCGCGAGATAGTGGCCAGCCACCTGCGCAACGGAGCGGCCTGCACGGTTGCGGTGGAGGAGGTGCCCGCCGACGAGGTACACCGCTATGGCATCGTGCAACCCAAAGAGGGGGCCGACCCGACCGCCGATTTCGAGATCGAAGACCTGGTGGAGAAACCTCGGCCCGAGGCAGCCCCCAGCAATCTGGCCATTGCCGCGCGCTATGTGTTCAGCCCGGATATCTATGAGGCCATTCGCCGTACCGCCCCCGATCAGAACGGCGAATTACAGCTCACCGATTCGATCCGGCTGTTGATCCAGTTGGGGCACAAGGTGCAGGGTTATCGACTGCAGCCCGGCGATCGGCGTTACGATATCGGCAATTTCGAGAGCTACTTCAAGGCGTTCATCGATTTCGCCGTCGCTGACGAAAAGTACGGCTATCTGGTTCGCCAGTATCTCAAACGCAAGACAAGAGAGTTCTAGGCGATGGAGGCGATCAAAGTATCCGCACCGGGCCGTTGCGGCATTATCGGCAATCCAACCGATATGTACGGCGGTTCGGTGATCTCGTGTTCTATCCGCTATCGCGCCCATGTCACCATCGAGCCGGCCGACTGCCTGCAGATCGACGCGGGGGGAGATTGCATCACCCTGCATGATGCTGACGCCCTGCTGCTGAACGGCGACCAGTTCGATGTGGCCCGCGCCGTGCTGGATTATCTTCACGACGATTCGCTCTGCTGCCGAATCTCGTACCGCACCACCATCCCCGTCAAGGCGGGCGTGTCGGGCTCCACGGCGCTCACGGTGGCCATCCTGTACGGGCTGTTGCGTTACAAAGGGTTAAATTATTCGCCCTATCGCGTGGCCGAGCTGGCGCGCTATATCGAGCTGAACCATCTGCGCATCATCTGTGGCTATCAGGATGCCTACATGTGCACGTTTGGCGGCCTGAATTACATGGACTTTCGCGGCAAGCAATTCTATCGAGAGGCGGCCGAGGAGCTGTACGCCACCATCGAGCCGCTGAGCAGTTATGTGCCCGAACTGCCCATGGTGCTGGCTCATACCGGCGTCGCCCATTCGTCCGACGCCGTGCACAAGCCGTTGCGCGAGCGCTGGCTGGAAGGCGACCCGCAGGTCCGCCAGGGGTACGAGGAGATCGGTCGCCTGGCGCGAGAGGGCAAAAAGGCGCTGCTGGCGCAGGATTGGCCACGCCTCGGGCGGCTGATGAACGAAAACCACGCCATCCAGCGCGACCTGGGGGGCTCGGGCGAATCGAACGAACGGCTGATTCGCATCGCATTGGATCACGGCGCACTGGGCGCCAAACTGGCCGGAGCGGGAGACGGCGGAACGATCATCGCCCTACACCCCCATCCCGAGGAGATGATCCCGGCGCTGCAAGCCGCCGGCAGCGAGCGCATCTTTCGCCCCTGCGTGGTCCCCGGCGTACAGATCGACAACAGTGAGATAGACGAGAATATTCAAAAGGTCGATCTGTAGAACGCGCCGATCGTCTCGAGGGAAAATAAAACGGCCGCCTGAAGGCGGCCGTTTCGTGTGGGCAGGATAGGACTCGAACCTACGACCTCCACGATGTCAACGTGGCGCTCTAACCAACTGGGCTACCTGCCCTCCACAGCGTCTATTATACGCGAACAGAGCCGTAATGCAAGTTACAATTCATTTGCTGACCCATCCCTCTCGAATGACCGACCCGCCCGATGGAAAATACAGTTATCGCGCACGCTGCACGATTGCATGCCGCCGTATTTTGACTATAATCAGGAACGGGTTGGCGCTAAAACGATCCCATGCGGTTCTTACCCCTTTCTATCATAATGTCCAACGCGCATAAACAGGATAGATTCTATCCGGATTGCTTGTCGTCAACGACCTTTTATGATACAATGGTACCGCAACATGCCTATCTATCATGGAGATAATGGCAAAGGATGAAACTCACCGTCGAGTTCTTGGGGCTTGCGCGACGGCTGGCCCAGACCAGCGAATGCCTGATAGATCTCCCCGATCAGGCTACATTTCGTGATACTCTGCGTGAGCTCGCCTCCCGGTATCCTTCTCTTCTCGGCCCCGTAATCGTTCCGAACACATACGACCTCGTTTCGGCATACATGCTGAATGTCAACGGCAGATACGCCGTCAGAGATCTCGATACCTCAACACAAGACGGGCAACGTTTGTTGCTGATGTTTGTGGAAGCAGGAGGCTGATGATGCACGCATTCACCGGCAAGGTTCTGCACGTCAACGTGACGAACCGCAAAACATGGGTCGAGGAAAAGAGCCCCGAGTTTATCAAAAAGTACCTCGGCGGCATCGGCTATGCCACCCGACTCGCCTACGACAACATCCCCAAGGGGGCCGATCCATTGGGCCCGCAGAACGCACTCTGTTTTGCCTGCAGCGCTTTTGCCGGCACGACTGTCCCCGTAGGTACCAAACACGGAGTGGCCAGCAAGTCACCCCTCACCGGCTTTATCGCCGACTCGCTTTCCGGCAGCCATTTCTCCGAGATGGTACGCCGCGCCGGATGGGACGGGCTGGTCATCACCGGACAGTCACCCGAATGGCTGGTGATCTGGATCGACGATGACGACGTGCGTTTTCTGGATGCGCGTCACCTGCTGGGCAAAGGGACGACAGAGACCCAGGAAGCCCTCCGCGAGCAACTGGGGGACGAGAATGTGCGCGTCAGCGCCATCGGCCCCGCAGGCGAGAACCTGGTGCGGTATGCCCTGATCGATAACGACGGCCGCCAGGTCGGACGCGCCGGGAACGGCGCCGTCATGGGCTCTAAGCGGATCAAAGCCATCGCCGTGCGTGGCTCTCAGCCCGTCACCGTGGCCGATCCCGACGGCCTGCTGAAAGAGACCCTGCGCCTCATCCAGGTCAGCCAGGGCCCCGGCACCGAAAAGTACCGCGTTCTGGGGACGCCCTCGAATGTGCTGAACATGAACAAGATCGGCGTGTTGCCCACGCGCAACTTTTCCGAGACGGTGTTCGAGCATGCCGAGAAGGTCAGCGGTGAGCATCTGTACGATCATTACCGCATCAAATCGGTGGGGTGCTCGGGTTGCTCCATCGCCTGCGAGCAGTGGGCGCAGGTCAAACATGGCAAGTACAAGGGAGCCATTATCGGCCTGGATTACGAGCCCCTCTTTGCCGTCGGCCCCAATTGTGGCATCGGTGAGATGCCGCCCATCATTCGTCTGGTGCAACTGGCCGACGAGCTGGGGATGGACGGGATGAGCGTGGGCGTCTGCATCAGTTGGGCCATGGAATGCTACGAGAAGGGGATCCTCAGCCGAGAAGAGTGCGATGGGCTGGATCTGCGCTTTGGCAATGCGGATGCGGCCATCGAGCTGATGCAGAAAATCGCCCACCGCGAGGGCATCGGCGATCTGCTGGCCGAGGGCGTCAAGCGCGCCTCAGAGCGAGTGGGCAAGGGCAGCGAACACTTTGCCATGCACATCAAGGGATTGGAGATGCCCGGCTATGATGTGCGCAGCCTCAAGACCTTTGGTATGGGGCTTGCCGTGGCCGCTCGCGGGGCATGCCACAACCGCTCTCTGGCCTACGAGCTGGACATCCGGGGGACGGTAGACCGCTTGACGGCCGAACCCGGGCGCGGCAAGCTGGCCATGGAGAAAGAGGATTTCGCCTGCGTGCTGGACTGTCTGGTGCTCTGCAAGTTCCTGCGTAACTGCTTTGATGATTTCGAAACCGAGGTCTCGCGCCTCTATACCATGACCACCGGCATCGAGCTGACGCCGGAAGAGATGCTGGCCGTCGGAGAGCGAGTGGTCACACTGAAAAAGGCGTTCAACATTCGTGAGGGCTGGACCAAAGCGGACGACTGGTTGCCGCCGCGCGTTCTAGAGGATCCCATCCCCACAGGGCCGACCAAGGGCGCATACATCAAGCCCGAAGAATTGCGCATGATGATCGACGACTATTATCAGGCACGAGGATGGACGGCGGATGGCCTCATCCCGCGTAGCAAACTGATCGAGCTGGGGTTGGAGGATGTGGCCGAAGACATCGGAGTAGAGGATGTCCCGTCGGGCACGCAGCCCGTGGGCGATCTGGCAAACTAGGAGTTTAATGATGCCGCAAATAGGTTATCAGCACATCATCTGCGATCCGGACAAGTGCGTCGGCTGCCGCATCTGTGAATATGCCTGCTCCGCAACCAAAACCGGCGCCTTTGATCCCGCTCTTTCACGTATTCGCGTCGTCCGCATCGAGCCGGTGATCATGACGGCGGTCACCTGCCGATTGTGTGCCGATGCCCCCTGTATCCAGGCCTGCCCGCGCGACGCCCTGTCGCGCTCGGAAGAGAACGGCATCATCCTGGTGGATGAGGATACATGCGACGGTTGCGGCTGGTGCATCGAGGCGTGTGACTTTGGCGCCATCGTCCTCAACCCACAGACGAAGAACGCCGAGATCTGCAATCTGTGCGAGGATCTGGAGGACGGCCCGCGCTGCGTCGCCTTCTGCCCCAAAGAGGCCCTTTCCTTGGCGACGCCCGAAGTACTGCGCCAGCAGATGCGCCGCGAGGTAGTCGCCCGTCTGTTCGAAGAACTTCTCGAAGAATAGCTCCGCCTAAAAATGGGGGGCGTGCACAAAGAGCTTGTGGCTCGTGCACGCCCCGGCCTTGATTTATCGTTTGCCCGTGTGTCTGATCGATTGAACACATTACGGCCGGGAGTTGCGTAATGAAAAATAACGAGGAACTGCGGATCGGTGTCTATGTCTGCAGTTGTGGTTCCAACATTGGGGGCGTCATCGATACGGCCGAGCTCGCCGAGTTCGCCTCGCATCTGCCCGATGTGGTGGTATCGAAAGACAATTTGTACATGTGCGGCGACCCCGGGCAGAACCTCATTCAGCAGGACATTCTGCGGCATCGGCTGAACCAAGTGGTCATTGCGGCGTGTAGCGTGCGCATGCACGAGCCCACTTTCCGGGCCTGCGTGGCTCAGGCCGGGCTGAACCCGTTCCTGATGGAGATGACCAACCTCCGCGAGCAAAACACCTGGGTGCACAGCCACGACCGCGAAGGGGCCATGATCAAGGCTCAAGAGATGGTTATGGCCGCGGTGGCCAAGGTGCGCCACGCGGCGCCATTGCAGACCATCACCGTGCCGGTCACCCGGGCCGCCATGGTGGTCGGCGGCGGCGTGGCCGGTATCAGCGCCGCGCTGGATCTGGGGGATATGGGCATCCCCACCTATCTGGTCGAGAAGGATCTCAGCATCGGGGGAACGATGGCCCAGCTCAATAAAACGTTCCCCACCATGGACTGTTCCATTTGAATTCTCGCACCCAAAATGGTTGACGCGGCGCGTCATCCCAAGCTGAACATCCTGGCCTACTCCGAAGTGGAGAAGGTGGACGGTTATATCGGCAATTTCCGGGTGCAGGTGAACAAAAAGCCTCGTTACGTACTGGAGGACCGCTGCACCGGCTGTGGCGAGTGCACTCCGGTATGTCCCATCGAGGTGCCCAACGACTTTGAGATGGGCATCGCCCCGCGCAAGGCCATCGACGTGCCCCACGGGCAGGCGGTGCCGTTGATCTATGCCATCGACATGGACAACTGCATCCAGTGCTACAAGTGCGTCACGGCCTGTGGCCACCGCGATGCCATCAACTTTAACCAGGAGCCCGAGGTCGTCGATCTGGATATCGGCTCGATCATCGTGGCCACCGGCTTTGAGAGTTTTGACCCCACCGCCATCCCGGAATATGGCTATGGCGTCTATCCAAACGTCATCACCGCCATGGAGATGGAGCGGTTGGCCAACTCGGCCGGGCCCACGGTGGGGCGGCTGATACGCCCCTCGGACGGGCAGCCGCCCAAAAGCATCGCCATGATCCAGTGCGTGGGCTCGCGTGACAGCCGCTTTAACGAGCACTGCTCCGGCTTTTGCTGCATGTACACCATCAAGAACGCCCTGTTGCTGAAGCAGATGTACCCCGAGATGGATATCACCATCTATTACATGGATATCCGCACGCCGTCCAAGGGCTATGAAGAGTTTTACAATCGGGCGCGTGAGGCAGGCATCCGCTTTATTCAGGGACGGCCCTCGCAGATCACCGAGGATCCCGAAACGGGCAACCTCTACATCACCGCCGAAGATCAGGCACTGGGCGAGGTGATCGAGCTGGAGGCCGAGATGGTCATGCTCTCAGCGGCGGGCATCCCGCGCCAGGATACCGAGCAAGTGGCCTCTACGCTAACCCTCTCGCGCAGCCCGGGCGGCTTTTTCATGGAGTATCACCCCAAGTTGCGGCCGGTGGATTCGCCCACGGACGGCATATTCCTGGCCGGCGCGGCTCAGGGGCTGAAGGATATCCCCGCCAGCGTGGCCCAGGGTAGCGCGGCGGCGGCGCGAGCAGCGCGAGTGCTCTCCTCTGATACCTGGGAGATCGAGCCGATCATCGCTCGCGTATGGGTCGACCGTTGCGTCAGCGCGCAGGGGAGACAGTGCGGCCTGTGTGCCCGCGCCTGCCCCTACGGCGCTATCACCGTAACCCCCGGCCAGCCGGCCATCATCACTCAGGCCAAGTGCCACGGTTGCGGTGGCTGCGCTGCCGAATGCCCGCACGACGCTATCACCCAGGATCACTTTACCGATGCCCAGATAGTGGCCCAATTGCGCGAGTTCCTGCGCGACCGGCCCGAGGAAAAGATCATCGCCTTTATGTGTCACTGGTGCAGCTATGGCGGCGCCGACAACGCCGGCACCAGCCACTTTGAGTATCCGGCCGATTCACGCGGCATCCGCGTGATGTGCTCGGCGCGTATGGATCAGGACTTTATCCTGGAGGCGTTCCGCCGGGGCGCCGGAATGGTGCTGGTATCGGGTTGCCACCCGCAGGACTGTCACTATATCACCGGGCAGCAGGTAGCCGCCAAGCGCTTTGATCGCATCCCCCGCACGCTGGAGCGAATGGGCATCGACCCGGATCGCTTCCGCGTGGAGTGGATCTCGGCCGCCGAGGGCGACAAGTACGCCCGCGTCATCACCGAGATGAGCGAAAAGCTCCGCTCGCTGGACAAGGGTGCGCTCCGCACCGAGACCGAGGCCGCCCGCCCCGAGATCGACAAGCGCCTCAGCCGCTGGCGACGTTCGCCGGCCATGGCCGACCTGATAGTCGAAGAGGAGGTGCCGGTATGATCCGCTCGGGTGATATGGACCGCGCCTTTGTCGAAGAGGTAATGACCGAGCCCGGCGGAGAGCACCTCATCACTTGCTGGTCGTGCGGCACATGCGCCGCCACCTGCCTGGTACGCCGCTACGAGCCGGCCTTTAACCCGCGGGCGATCCTGCATCGCGCCGGACTGGGGTTGCGCGATGCGGTGCTATCCAGCGGCGAGATCTGGCAGTGCTCGGCCTGTGACGCTTGCTACGCCCGATGCCCCAGGGGCATCCACATCTCGGATGTGATGGGCGCCCTGCGCAACCTGGCCGTTCGCGCCGGGTACGAGGCGCCGGGTGCCTCGGCCGTATCGGACGAGACGCTCTGCTCGGGCTGCGCCGTGTGCGTGCGCTCCTGCCCTTACGAGGCCATCGAACGCGTGGCGCTGGACGGCACCGACCGCATGGTGGCGCAGGTAAACCCGAACCTGTGCCAGCGTTGCGGCGTGTGTGTGGCCGCCTGCCCTACCGGAGCCATGAGCCTGGAATCGACGAGCGACCGCGAACTGCTCACCCGCATGGGCGCCGGAGGCTGGCTGGAGGGCAAGGGGTGTCTCCAGGGAGAGGCCACCGAGCCTCGCGTACTGGCGTTCGTATGCCAGTGGAGCATCCATTCGGACGCCGAATGGTCGCGCCTGCAGGAACTGGAAAGCGATGCCGTCCGCATCGTGAACCTGCCCTGTTCGGGGCGCATACGTCCCGAGATGCTCATGCTGGCCCTCTCACAGGGCGCCGACGGCGTGCTGGTGGTGGGCTGCCGCGAAGACGAGTGCCACTATAAACGGGGAACCTACCTGGGGCGCGGCAAGCTGGCGTTGATACAGGAGATGATGGATCAGATGGGCTTGCCCCGCGGGCGAGTGCGCTTTGCCGAGGCGGGAGCCGCCGACCGGCGCGTGCTGCCACGGCTCATCGCCGACTTTTCTCGCGACCTTGCCGGGTTGACGTCCTCTGCGACGTCGGCCGCAACATCCACTGTGCAGGGATGACGATGAAAAACAGATTGAAACTGGCCATATACTGGGCGGCGGGTTGCGGTGGATGCGATATCGCCATCGTCGAGCTGGGCAAGAACTTGCTCGAATTGGCAGAGCTGGCCGATATCGTATTCTGGCCCTGCGCCATGGATTTCAAGTACGCCGATGTGGAGGCGATGGCCGACGGCGCCATCGACGTGACTCTGTTCAACGGGTCGATCCGCACCGAAGGGGATGAGCAGCTGGCTCACCTGCTCAGGAAAAAGAGCAAAGCACTGGTGGCCTTTGGCTCCTGCGCCATGGAAGGATGCATCCCCGGGCTGAGCAACATCAAAGGGCCCGACTATGCCCTCTACCGCGCGCTGCGCGACGTGCCCTCGATCGACAATCCCGAGGGCAGAATGCCCCAGACGCGTTATACCGTGCCCGAAGGGGAGCTGACCCTGCCGGGGCTGTGCAACCAGGTGCGCAATCTGGAGCAGGTGGTCCCGGTGGATTACCGCATCCCCGGGTGCCCCCCGCACCACGAACAGATCTGGAAGGCGATGACGGCGATGCTGGAGGGCAATCTGCCCGCTCCGGGCGCTCTGCTGGGTGTGGACGATCGCACTGTATGCGAACAATGCCCCCGTACCCGCGAGGGCAAGATACGGATCGAGCGCTTTGTGCGCCCCCACGAGATCATCCCCGATCCTGAGCGCTGCCTGCTGGAGCAGGGGCTGATCTGCGCCGGTCCGGCCACGCATGCCGGCTGCGGCGCGCTGTGCATTAACGCCAATATGCCCTGCCGTGGCTGCTATGGCCCGCCCGACGGCGTAGTCGATCAGGGCGCTGCGTTGCTGGACGCCATCGTCGCCAGCATGGCCGGTCAGAGCGATGCCGAGATCCGTCGCGTGCTGGATACCATCGTCGACCCGGTGGGCACCTTTTACCGTTTCAGCCTGGCCTCTTCGTTCCTGCAGCGTATCAAGACGGACGAAAGCAGCGTCGGCCGGGTGTGCGCATCACAGGCCGGTGACCATAACGGCCGGGAGGTGGGCGAATGAAGCGAATCAATATCGACCCCATCACACGGCTGGAAGGCCACGGCAAGATCACCATTTTCGTCGATGACCAGGGTGACGTAGCCAACGCCTATTTTCAGGTGCCCGAGTTTCGCGGCTTTGAGGCCTTTTGCGAGGGGCGGCCGGTCGAAGAGATGCCGCGCATCACCCAGCGCATCTGCGGCGTGTGCCCCACGGCCCACCACATGGCCGCGGCCAAGGCCGGCGATGCCGTCTACAAGGTAGAGTTGCCCCCGGCGGCGCGCATGATCCGCGAACTGGCGCACAGCGCCTTTTTCGTCGGCGACCATGCCACCCACTTTTATGTGCTGGCCGGCCCCGATTTCATCGTGGGCCCCGATGCCGATCCGGCCCAGCGCAACATTCTGGGCGTCGTGGGCAAGGTGGGCGCCGAGATGGGCCGGCGGGTCATCCGGCACCTGCAGGAATCTCACGAGGTGGTTTCGCTGCTGGGCGGCCGCTTTGTGCATCCGGTGCTGGCGCTCCCCGGTGGCGTGGCCAAGGCGGTCACCCCGGAGATGCAGGCCCGCCTCATCGAGATCGGCGAGCACTTTGTCGAGTTCGGGCGCTTTTCTCTGGATCTGTGGCGCCGCGCCGTGCTGGGCAGCAACGAATTCCGCGATATGATCTTTAGCGGCGCCTATCTGCACCGCACGCACAGCATGGGCCTGGTGGATGAGGACAACCGGGTGAACTTTTACGACGGCCATGTGCGCGTGGTGGATGTGGACGGCGCCGAGGTGGTCCGCTATCATCCGGTGGATTACACCGAGCATATCGCCGAACACGTCGAGCCCTGGACCTATCTCAAGTTCCCGTACCTCAAGCGTTACGGTTGGAAGGGGCTGGAGGATGGCCCTGAGAGCGGCGTGTATCGCGCCACCCCTCTGGGCCGGCTCAATGCCGCCGAGGGTATGGCCACGCCTCTGGCGCAAGAAGCCTACGAAGAGTTTTACGACTATATGGGCGGCAAACCGGTGCATGCCACCCTGGCGACCCACTGGGCGCGACTGATCGAGATGCTCTACGCCGGTGAGCGCATGCTAGAGCTGGCCCGCGACCCGGGTATCACCGATCCGGATATCCGCGCCATCCCCACCGAAACGCCCGGCGAGGGGGTGGGTACCGTCGAAGCCCCCCGGGGCACACTGACGCATCACTATGTGGCCGACGAGAAAGGCATCCTGCGTAAGGTGAACCTCATCGTGGGCACTACCAACAACCATGCCGCCATCTGCATGTCCATCAAAAAGGCGGCCCAGGCGCTTATCGGTGGGGGCAAGGTGGTCACCCAGGGGCTGCTGGATCGGATCGAGATGGCCTTCCGCGCCTACGATCCCTGCCTGGGCTGCGCCACTCACGCCCTGCCCGGCGAGATGGATCTGCAGGTCGATGTGGTGAACCCGCACGGCGAGGTGATTCTGTCGCTGCGCCGCGACGAGCCGGACGATAGAGGGTAGAGATATGGCGACACGAGGCAAAACGATCAAACGCGAAACGGCCCGTACTTTGACGCTGTTGCGCCCCATGATCACGCGGCGCTACGAGCTGACGGCCGATCACGAAAGCTGCTGCGGCTGCGAGATCTGCCGGACGGTGTGCCCTCGCGAGGCCATCACCCTCTCCGAGGCTGAACTGGACGGCGGACGGCTGGCGGTCGCTCCCCGTGTGGATATCGACCCGGAGCGGTGCAATTTCTGCGGCGAGTGTGTGGCGTTGTGCCCCACCCACGCCCTGGCCATCACCATCAACGACAAGGCCGAGGTTCCCGTGATCGAAGCCGAGGCGTTTCCGCTGCTGATGCGCACCATGGTTGTGGACCAGGAGGCCTGTCGGGCGAGCACCGACATCTCGTATGTCGACAACTGTCCGGTGGGAGCCATTCAGGCCGACGTCGAGCGCGACGCGGAGGGCACGGTGACGGCCGTCAACGAGGTAGCGGTAGACGAGGCCACCTGCATCAACTGTACCCGCTGCATGGAAGAGGGGCTGGCCGGCGCGTTCACGGTGACCAAGCCCTACAAAGGGCGCACGGCGCTGGATGTCACCCTCTGTCCGGCGGGCTGCCAGGCCTGCGCCGATGTGTGCCCGACCAACGCCATCACCTACGACGGCGCCCGCGTCCATCTGGACGAGCGGTTCTGCCTCTATTGCGGCGCCTGCGAAAAGGTGTGCCCCGCACCGGGTGCGGTGCGCATCACCCGCACCGGATTTGTACACGAGCCCGTCGAGTCGGGCGCATGGGCCCGCGCCCTGGAAAAGCTGGTCTCTTTCCGCGAGGTCGTCCGCGAGTACGACATCAAGAGCCAGCAGCGGCGTCGCAAGCTGGTCAAATACCGCCTGCTGGAAGAGTTAAAAGAAGAGGGCTGAATCCGCCCGATGAAAGGCGTACACGGGCCGGCTCTGCGACAGAGTCGGCCCGTTTGCATGATGTGAATCGACCCATTTCCCCGGTCGGATCGCATCATAGCCTCTGATCTGAGAAAGTGAACATGGAACAGGCCATCATCGTCATCACCGGTATCATGGCAGCCGGTAAATCCACCGTCGCAGAGGCGCTGGCGCATCGCATTCCCAAAGCGACCCATCTACGCGGCGACATATTCCGACGCATGATCATCTCCGGTCGAGAAGAGATGACGGATCACCCGACCGATGAAGCGTTGCGCCAGCTCTATATGCGCTACGAACTGGCCGCCATGGCGGCGGGCAAGTATTACGAGAACGGCTTTACCGTCGTCGTACAGGACAACTATCTGGGGCGGGCGCTGCAGGATTTCATCGCGATGCTGGAAGGATATCCCCTCTACGTCATCGTGCTGTACCCCGGCATCGAGGTTGTCGAGCGGCGTGAGGCACAGCGCGACAAAAAAGGTTACGGCGGCTTTGACGTCGCCGGGCTGTATCGCTCCTTTATGGCAGAGACCCCCCGCCTGGGCCTGTGGCTGGATAACGGCGAGTTGACGGTAGAGGAGACGGTAGAGACTATTCTGCGCCGGATAAACGAGGCCAGGATCGGCGAACGCCCCTGACGTTGTTCTTTATGTCCGCTCATTTTGACGCGTCAACAGGGGCGGGTACAATAGCATGTACGCGCAAAATCGAATCCGGGAGGGCATCATCCATGCCGCTTGTCGACCGCATCATCGTTCAGGCTCTGCCCCATGCCGAATTGCACCACTGGCGCCCCCTTCAGGTGGGCCAGATCGTGTGTGATTCGCGGCGTGTGGCGCCGGGAGATCTGTTCGTGGCCGTGCCGGGCGTGTCCGTGGACGGCCATCGCTACGTGCCCGATGCCCTCCGCGCCGGCGCCGTGGCCTGTGTGGTCGAGCGCATGCTGCCCGAGCTGGAAGGCGTGCCCGTGGCCGTGGTGCCCGACGCCCGCGAGGCGCTGGCCCACCTCCATGCGGCGCTCAACGATTACCCCGCCCGACACCTGCGCGTCATCGGCGTAACCGGCACCGACGGCAAAACCACCACCGTGCGGCTGATTTCGAGCATCCTGCAGGCCGCCGGCCACCGGGTGGGCTCGATCGACACGGTAGCGACCACTATCGATCGACGACAACGGCCTACCGGACTGCACACCAGCACGCCCGATGCGCCCGAGGTGCAGCACTATCTGGCCGAGATGGTGCGCGCCGGTATGGAATATGCCGTGATCGAGGCCACCTCTCACGGCCTGGCCCAGCACCGGGTATCGGCCTGCGAGTTCGATGTGGCCGTTATCACCAACCTAACCCACGAGCATCTGGACTATCACGGCAGCTTTGAGGCCTATCGAGAGGCCAAAGCCATGCTCTTTCGCTCCCTCGAGTACGCCGCGCGCAAGGGAGAGACGCCCAAAATCGCCGTCCTCAACAGCGATGACGAGGCGTCATACGAGTATCTGAGCCCCATCCCGGCCGACGAGCGCATCATCTACGGGCTGCGCGCCCCGGCCATGTTTACGGCGCAGGATATCCGCGTCTCACAAAATGGGCTGTCGTTCACGGCGCGGCTGCCCGAGGGCCCCTTGCCCATCGTGTCAAAGTTGATGGGGCGGCACAATGTGTACAACATCCTCGCCGCTCTGGCCGTCGCCCATGCGATGGGCGTCGATCCCGAGACGGCGCGCCGGGGCGTGGAGACCATGGAGGTCGTGCTGGGTCGCATGGATCGCGTCGATCGCGATCAGCCCTTTACGGTGCTGGTGGATTTCGCCCATACCCCCAATGCGCTGGCCTCTGTTCTGCGCGCCGGCCGCGAACTGGCCAGAGGCCGGGTCATCGTCGTCTTTGGCTGCCCCGGCCTGCGAGATCGGGGAAAGCGTGGCCTGATGGGTGAGGCCGCCGGACGCCTGGCCGATCGGGTGATCGTCACCACCGACGATCCGCGCACCGAGCCGCTGAGCGATATTATGGACGAAATCGAGGCGGGCTATCGACGGACCGGGCGCGCCACAGAGGGAGAGCTCTGGCGCATCCCCGATCGCAGCGAGGCCATCGCCGCCGCGCTCAAAATGGCCGGTCCGGGCGATGTCGTCATCCTGGCCGGCAAGGGGCACGAACGCACCATCGCCTACGAGCGCGGGGAATACCCCTGGAGCGACTATGCCGTGGCCGCCGGCATTCTGCGCGACCTGGGCTATCAACAGGGGGATGATCTGGTCTACTAAAGCCAGAACGCGAAAACGCGGGGGCACATCCGTATGTGGATGTGCCCCCGCGTCGATTTCGATCAAAGGACGACGCCTTTAGCGCCGCTGCCCGATGATGCGAATGGCCCCATCCATCAGCTCGACCTCGTGCACGTCGACCTCTTGCACCGGAATGGGGATGCCCTGGGGCGTCGCGTAGCCGGCGATCAGGTTCTCTATCGCAGCGCGGGCGATGGACCGGGCAAAGCCCGGCAACGGGCCGTCCAGATCCACCGAATCCACCTGAAGGTAGACGGTTTGGTCGACCACCACCGGCCGGCCTCGTAAGGTGACGTCCAGCGCCACGCCCAGATCGGTTTGTGTGGCCTCGAGAGTGACAACGATCTGCTCGGGCGTGAGCCGCACGCTCACGTCGCGCACTTTAACCTGCTGATTGCTGAACGTCTGCCCGCTCAGCCGCTCGGCCAGCTCGTCCTCCGTCAAATCCAGGATGAACTGCCCGCCGGGCTGATCGGGAATCTCGGGCAAGATCTCCCGATCGATGGTGGGTACCGGCACCGGTGTGCGGGTGACGATGGCGATGGTGGGCGAGGGCGTGGCGGTGGATTGCAGTCGCGACTGCAATCCATCGACGACCGTCCCACACGAACAGGCCGACAAAGCCACCCACAGAGCGATAAATCCCGCGATCAGAGCCAGGCGTTTTCTCGATCGCATACGCATATTAATATTCTCCACAAGGCCCCACGCCTGCGTTATTGCCCGGCGGGAGCCCGGCCGTTGAGCAGCCTGTCCAGGGAAGCACAATCTATATCGAATGCCTCGGCCACCGCCTTGTGGACAATGTGGCCGGCATAGGTGTTCACACCCCGGGCCAGCGCCGCATCACGACGCACGGCCTCTTCCAATCCATACCCGGCCAGCTCCTGAATATAGGGCAGAGTGGCGTTCGATAGCGCATAGGTAGCCGTCCGCGGCACGACGCCCGGCATGTTGGGCACCGCATAATGGATGACGCCCCCGACCTCGTATGTGGGTGCGCTGTGTGATGTGGGGTGGCTGGTCTCGATACATCCGCCCTGATCCACGGCCACATCGATGACCACCGACCCCGGCGCCATCGAGGTCACCAGTTCTTCGGGCACCAGCACCGGGGCCTTGGCGCCCGGCACCAGCACCGCACCGATGAGCAGTTCGGCGCGTCGTACCGCATCGGCGATATTGCGCCGGTTCGAGGCGACAACGTTCAGCCGTCCCTGCATCACCTGATTCAGATAGCGCAGCCGGTCCAGGTTGATATCGATAATGGTGACACGGGCGCCCAACCCCAGCGCCACCTGTGCCGCATTGGTGCCCACCACACCGCCTCCGATGATGACGACGTTACTGGGCAATACGCCGGGCACCCCGCCCAGCAAGATGCCCCGCCCTCCCTGGGTCTTTTCCAGGTGATGGGCGCCGATCTGTACCGCCATCTTGCCGGCGATCTCGCTCATGGGAGTGAGCAGAGGCAACGAGCCATCGGCACGCTGCACCGTCTCGTAGGCGATGCCGGTCACCTGCTTCTCCAACAACACGTGGGTGAGATCCTCCTCCGCCGCCAGATGCAGATACGTGAAGAGCATCAACCCCGGTCGCAGCAGGTCGTATTCTTCGGGCAACGGCTCTTTGACCTTGACCACCATCTCGGCCGTGCCATATACCTCTGTCGCCGAGGGCAATATCTCGCAACCGCTTTGCACATAGTCGTCATCGAAAAAGCCGCTGTTCTCGCCCGCACCGGTCTCGACCAGTACACGGTGCCCGGCATGGGTCAATGATTCGGCCACCCCCGGCGTCAGCGCTACGCGATACTCGTTATCCTTGATTTCTTTGGGTACTCCAATGATCATGTTCAATCCTCGGCATTTGGTTCTCTGAGGGCGCGACGAGCTTGTGCGCCTCTACAGGTCACAACTTGTCACGATATATCATGGCGGGTCGATGGCCGTCATCTCATTTCGAGACCGGAATCGATTCGCGCTATAATGCGATCTCGTCGTCGTCACCCACATTCAACCCCTTGGGCGATGACGTAATTCTGGCGTTGCGCCCCAACAGCGAGCCCTCCAGCACCACCCCCTCGACAGTACACCCCGCCTCGATGATGCTGTCGCGCACGATGGCGTCGCGAATGACGACGTTTTCGCCGACCGAAACATACGGCCCCACTACTGCGCTCTCGATTCGGGCGCTGGGTGCGATATGCACCGGCGGAATCACCACGCCGTTCTGCACAGCGATCTCGTTCGTATGGCCGGTATCCAACAGGTAACGGTGGGTTTTGAGCACCGCATCGGGCTGGCCACAATCCTCCCACACGTCCACCTGTCGGGCGATAACGTGGGCGCCCCGGTCGATCATCACCTGAATGGCGTCGGTCAGATAGAACTCGCCCCTGGTCTGTATGTTGTTTTCCAGCAGATATTCGATAGCCCGCACCAGTTCGGCCCCCTCGCGGATGTAGTAGATGCCCACCACCGCGTCACGATGCTCCAGGGTATCGGGCTTTTCGATGAGGCGAACCACGCGGCCCCCCTCCTGCACAGCCACACCGAACCGTCGAGGATCCTCCACCTCTTGCACAAAAGCCACCACATCGGCATCGCTTGATTCCAGATCGGTCAGGTCGGCTTCAAAAAGCGTATCCACAAAGATGATCAGGCAGGGGCCAGAGAGGCTTTCGCGGGCCAGATAGAGAGCGTGGGCCTGCCCCCTCAGTTCTTCCTGCACCACATAGCGCGTCTTGAAATCGTACTGCGCCTCGACATACGCTTCGATCTGGTCGCCCAACCAGCCAATAATAAAGACCACCTCCTCGATGCCCAGGGAAGCGAGCTTGTCGAGAATGTGGCCCAGCACTGGTTTGCCGGCGATGCTTAGCAGGGGCTTGGGCTTGGACCAGGTATGGGGCCGCATCCGTGTGCCCAGCCCCGCCAGAGGCAGAATGACTTTCATAGTCGTTCAATCTCCATTTTTTACGGGCCGGCGGGGCCCCCAAACCGGCCGGCCCGGTTTAAAACA
>JBMNOI010000179.1:0-4851 GCA_050942995.1 Anaerolineae bacterium | reverse complement strand
CCGCCCATTCGTCAGCGGGCGTAATCTCGCCTCGCACGTAGAGCAGCGGAGGCGGGTGGTCGATGGCCCGAAGCAGTTGGGGGTAATCGGGGCTCTCCCAGGTGAGCAGATGCAGGCCCTGCTTTTCCACGCGGACCAGCTCGGCATCCAGATTCAGACGAGAACGAGTATAGAGCAGGCGCTCGAGGGCATCCTGGGGCAGGCCGGCCGCACGTAACGCGGCAGCGCCGGCGTTCCAGGCCGCCTCAAGACTCTGAAAATAGTCGAGCAGAGTGGCGAGGCGAGCCGGGCCGATGCGCGGCACCCGGTTAAAGCCGATCCAGTAGCGAATGTCGCTCACCGCGCTCTCCCGGTGGTGTGGCCGGGGCAGCCTCACGATCTCCTATCATCTCGAAGGGGAGTTACTCTCCCGAGACGATACAGGTCGATGGCACGACAGGATACTAGAGCAACCCCTCGGGTATCCTGACCGTAATGGCGCCCGCTTCGAGGTTCACCTCAAGAATCACGTCGGCAATGCTGGGCAGGAGCACCTCTCCCCGTGGACCCTGAACGACGAACACATCGTTGGCGCCGGTCACCAGAATGTCGGTGACGCGGCCGAGATCCTCTCCCCCCTCGGTTCTCACGGCAAGGCCCAAGATCTGATGGTGATAGTATTCGCCCTCTTCCAGGGGCAGGGCATCCTCCATCTCTACATACACATAGGTGCCGCGCAGCGCTTCGGCGGCGTTACGGTCGGTCACGCCCTCCAGCCTGAGCAGCGCAGCTCCTTGGTGCAGGCGAGAGGATATAACGTTATAGCGAACGAGGGCGTCGCCCAGGAACACCTTTTTCAAGAGTGCGAACCGTTCCGGATCGTCACTCTCAATGTGTACCTTGAGCTCGCCCCTAACGCCAAAGGGGGCCACGATCTGGCCGATCACCAGATGGGTGACCTCCTGGCCGGCCTTTTCGTGCCCAGAAGCAGAGGGAGCGACGCCCTTTTCAGTTCGTCGCTCGCTACGTGTTGTCCGATTGGCGGCCATTTAGACGATTTCTAGGATGGCCTGACGGCGCCCACTGGCCGACGCAGAGACGCGCAACAGCGTGCGCATGGCGTTGGCCACCCGTCCTCGCCGGCCGATCACCCAGCCCTTGTCTTCCGGGGCCACGCGAAGTTTGATGATGGTGGCCTGTGCCCCCCGGATCTGCGAGACACTCACTTCATCCGGATGATCCACCAGCGACTTGGCGATATACTCGACGAGGTCTTTCATGGCTTACCCGCCTATGCGTTTTCCGAGGCAGCGGCCTCGGCCTGGTACTTGGCCAGAATTCCTTCTTTTTCCAGCATGCGCTGGACGGCCTCGGTGGGCTGGGCTCCCTGAGAGAGCCAGAACAGGGCGCGATCCTCTTTGATATTGACGGTCGGCGGATCAGTGCGCGGGTTATAGTTGCCGATGATCTCGATGAAACGGCCATCGCGCGGCGAGCGCTGATCGGCCACCACGACGCGATAGCTCGGCTGCTTCTTGGCGCCCACTCTGCGGAGTCGAATCCTTACCATTCCCTCTCATCCTTTGTGATAGGTTCTTTTGTGAACAAGTTATGATTATACACCAGAACTCGATTCGGCGCGAAAATAGCCCTCTCTCCGGCCTGTCCGGGCCGATCGGAGGAACAACGGCAGATCGTTATGAGCGGGTGGCGCTGTGATCGGGCAGTGCCACCCGGTTTTTTCGGCGAATTTAGCGCAGCCAGGGCAGCGATATGCGACGCCCGCGCCCGCCCTGGAACTGCTTCATCATCTGCTGCATCTGGCTGAACTGGCGCAGCAATTGGTTGACGTCCTGCACCGACGTGCCGCTGCCCCGAGCGATGCGACGCTTGCGACTGGCATTGATGATTTTGGGGTTGCGACGCTCTTCGCGGGTCATCGAATTGATAATGGCCTCGGTGGTTGCCATCCCCTTCTCGGTGACGTCGGTGGGCATATCCCTGGCCAGCTGGTTCAGCCCCGGGATCATGCCCAGTAGCTCGTTGATGGGGCCCATCTGCTTGACGGTGTGAAGCTGTTCGATGAAATCCTCCAGCGTAAAGCTGGCGGTACGCAGCTTTTCCTCCATCTCGCGGGCCTGCTGCTCGGTGACGCTCGCCTCGGCGCGTTCGATGAGGGTGAGTATATCACCCATGCCCAGGATACGAGACGCCAGCCGATCCGGGTGGAACTGTTCCAGGTCCGAGATCTTTTCACCCACACCCATGAACTTGATGGGCACACCGGTGACCGCGCGTACCGACAGCGCCGCGCCACCCCGGGCGTCACCGTCTACTTTGGTGAGCAACAATCCGGTGATCCCCACCCGATTGTTGAACTCTTCGGCCACCGATACGGCCTCCTGGCCGGTCATGGCGTCGACCACCAGCAGCACCTCGCTTGGGTCGGTCACCTGACGAATTCTGGACACCTCGTCCATCATGCGCTCGTCTATCTGCAGGCGCCCGGCGGTGTCCAGAATCACGACAGAGTGCCCCTCTTTGCGGGCCAGACGAAGGGCGTTCTCGCAGATGCGAGGCGGATCGACCCGATCTCCCTCGCTGTAGACGGGCACGTTGATCTGGTTGCCCAGGGTGATGAGCTGCTGAATGGCCGCCGGTCGATACGTATCGGCCGCCACCATTAACGGATGCTGCCCGGTGCTGCGCAGATGGACGGCCAGCTTGGCGGCCATGGTGGTCTTGCCCGAGCCCTGCAATCCCACCAGCATGATGACGGTGGGGGGGGGACCGCTCAGATCCAACCGGGCCGGTTCACCCAGGAGCTCGATCAATTCCTCATGGACGATCTTGATCACCGTCTGCGCCGGGGTGAGGGACTGGGCCACATCCATGCCCACGGCCCGCTCACCGATGCGCCGGGTAAAGTCTCTGACCACACGAAAGTTGACGTCAGCCTCGAGCAGCGCAAGGCGCACATCCCGGAGAGCTTGCTGCACGTCCTCTTCAGAAAGCCGTCCCTTGCGAGACAGCTTTTGAAATGTCTCTTGAATTTTCTCGGAAAGGGATTCAAACATCTCGTTTATCCTGCTGTTCCCTGATCATCATACGATTATACTATTCTACAGGGAGAATGGCGTGTCGTCAAAACGATCGCATGGGCGACAGAGAAAAGAGGCGCAGGCGGGTGACGTTGTGGATGAAGAGCCGGCATCTATGTCAGGGGAGGTCAGGTGTGTGTGTCCATCGCCTGAATCGAGTCGTACACATCGCCCATCTCGGGGATGCTGGTATGTACGATGACTTCGTGAAAGGCGCGCACATCCGCGCCGTCGGGGCGTGCAACGATGACGCCGACCTTCCACATCACGCCGCCGTCGGCGGTCATCAATGTCGGGCGCCACTCGACCGGAATATCCATGTCAAAGCGATATTCTTCGGGATCGGCGATCCCGAATCGACAGGCGTTTGCCAGCGTTTGATCGTTCTCCAGCCATACATAGGTGGTTCCCTTGCCGCCGGGCTGGACGTGGCCGCGGAATCGGCCCGTCTCGGCATCCCATCGATCGATATAGACGATGTGATCGTCGCCGACGGCGGCGTTTTCGATGCGCAGCAACAGCACGCGGACCTCGTCGGCATCGAAGCTCTCGATGGGCGATACGCGTACCCGCCCCGTGATGGTTTCTCCCTCGGCATATACGGCTCGGGGCAAGCTCAGTGTCACCTGGCACACCTGAGCCGACGAAATCGACTGGTAGCCCCGGACGCTGGGCTCGATTCTGGGGGGCATGGCCTCTATTTTGATCTCCTGAGGCGGTGCGACCAGCGGGCCCGAGGGGGTATCTATGACGGTGTGCACCGTCCAGCGAATATCGCAGGCGTATCCGTGATGGGTGGGTAGCCCGTCACGCGGCGTGGGAATCGCAAAGGGGTACCGCAGAGAGAGCCCTTCTTTGATGCGTCCGGGCGGCACTACGGGGATCTCTCGGGTAAAGTATTCGTGCGTCTCGCGGTGAAACTCGGGCCCGTTGCCGTTCTCCTGGCTGCCGGTGTCATAGGTGTAGAACCCACGGCAGACGAGATAGGCGCGGCCGCCGGTCGTTCGGAATGTGTTCTCGGCGGCGATGCGGATGTGCCCCTCGACCGTCTCTCCGGCGATATAGCGCCGATCGTTGCTCTCCATCTGAATCTCGATCGTCGCCCGGGCTGTTTTCTCTCCTCGTAAGAACTTGAAGGCGGTGCCCGCGCTGGCGCCCAGCATGGCGCCAAAGAGCGCGCCGCTCACGGCGCCGATGAGCGTTCCGATGGCGCCCCGGTTCAGACTGCCCATTACGGCGCCGATGACGAGGCAGAAAAGACCGGTTCCCACAGCGCCCAGTAGAGCCGGCTTGAGAGTGTCGAGGTCGAGTCGACGGACCAACGGAATGCGGCTCACTTTGGCCAGGACAGCGCTGCTCCATCCACTACCAATCCGCATGATGTCGCCTCCGGTTTGCCATACCGTTCGTCGCCCGTCTCCCTTGGCTGCAGGGTCTGATGTCGCAAGATGATGATGCTACTCCTGCAGACAGGCACGATTATAGCATAAATAACGACATAAGGAAACGAATATGACGACTGGGGCAGGAGATTCCGGATAGTGATCGAGATATAAAAGTAAAGAAAGGCATAATACAATGTATATAATCTGCTCCGAGTGATAATGGGCGATGTAATTTTTGAGTCAAAATTGTGGAATATGATCGGCTTTCGAGGTGAGGGATATGCGCAAGATGCGGATGTGTTCGCCGCATGATCGAAACGATTTGCAGAGTCGGGTGCGTAGTGGTATACTTCTAGGCGCAATCGGGGCGTAGCGCAGCCAGGTAG
>JBMNOI010000178.1:0-4873 GCA_050942995.1 Anaerolineae bacterium | reverse complement strand
GCCCCAGTCCGCCGCTGGCGAGAATGGTCGCCCGAGCCAGAATGGTGCGCACGCAGCCGGTGGTTTGATCCAGCACATAAGCGCCCACGCAGGATAGCGGCTCATAGATGGCCAGTCGATCCAGCGAGTGGTGCGCGGGGGTGAGCAGATCCACCGCAGCATGATCGGTAATCAGAGTGATGTTGGGAGCAGCGCGCACCGCCTCCACCAGCTTTTGCTGGATGGCCCGCCCGGTGGCGTCGTTCACATGCAGGATGCGACTGGTGGAATGGGCCGCCTCACGAGTCAGCTCCAGATGGCGGCGCGCATCCAGCGTAAAAGGCACCTGATACTTGTCGATGAGCAGCTCGCGTACCAGGCGGGGCCCCTCGGTCGAGAGGATCTCGACGGCACGCCGGTTGTTCTGCCCGTCACCGGCGCGAATCAGGTCCGCCGCCAGTTGATCGGGCGAATCCTCATCGCCACGATAGATGATGCCCCCCTGGGCGTGGTAGGTGTTAGAATCCAACGGGTCCGCCGCTTTGGTCACGATGGTCACGTGAATATTGGGGTTCTGCGCGATCTGCAACGCAGCGGTGGCTCCCCCAATGCCGCAGCCAATGACAAGTACGTCAGTCTGGATCAGTTCGGGCAACTCGGATGAATCGGACATGTATCTTGGTGCTCCCTTTGCGATATAGGGTTGCGTGTCAGATCAACCCCACACTCTGTCACGCAACCCTTTTCACGATATGGTCGGCGCACTAGTTCGCCGCGAGCATCCGCTCCAGAGCGATGCCGGCCCAATAGGTTGTATCTTTATCCACCGTCACCACGTTACGAGGTGTGCCCTCCAGCAGACCGTCCAGCACATAGAGCAGGTGGTTCATTCGCGTCATGCCCATGGTTCGGCATCCGACGCGACGCAACGGCACCACCGTCTTGTCCGGATGTTGCTGCTGCAACCGGTTCACCAGGTGCCATTCGGTGCCCACCACAACCGTCGATCCCGACGGAGCCTCTCGCACATACTTGATGATGCGGGTCGTCGAGCCGTAGGCATCGGCTTTGGCCACCACGTCATGCGGACATTCGGGATGCACCACCACCCGCGCATCGGGGTATTTCGCCCGCATGGCGTCCACATCCTCGGGCTTGAACGTCGTATGCACGTAGCAATAGCCCTTCCACACCACCACACGGCAGTGGGCCAGCGTTTGAGGATTGGGCGGATGGACCGGGTCCCAGAGGCCGATCTCGTCCTGCGGAATGCCCATCGCCAGAGCGGTGTTGGTCCCCAGGTGCTCGTCGGGCGTAAAGAGAATGTGCCCCTTTTGTCCGAACGCCCAGCGGAAGAGCGCTTCGGCGTTGGACGAGGTGCACACCGCGCCGCCGCGACGTCCTACCTCGGCCTTGGCCGCGGCCACCGAGTTCTGATAGGTGATCGGCACGAGATCGTCGCCCCACACCCCGGTCAGCGCATCCCACGCCGTCACGATATCCTCAGGGCTGGCCAGATGCGCCATCGGACAAAAGGCCTCGACGGCCGGCTGACACACCACCTGGCTCTCGTCGCAAAGCATGGCCGCCGTCTCGGCCATAAAGTTCACGCCACAAAAGACGATATAACGCGCATCGCGCACCTCAGCCGCACGACGGGATAGCTCCAGTGAGTCGCCGGTATAGTCGGCGAACTGGATCACGCTATCCGCCTGGTAATGATGCCCCAAAATGACCGGCTCGCGCCCCAACCTCTCCCTGGCGCGGCGAATGCCCTCCGCCAATTCCTCGTCCGCCATCTCGGCATAGCGCTCCGGCAGGGTTTGGTCTTTCACATCGCCTCCTCTTCATCAGTCCCGGGCAGTGATTTGATATCGAGGCTGATATCCAGCGCGCGCACCGAGTGGGTCAAGGCTCCTACAGAGATCAGATCCACGCCGGTGGCGGCCACGTCGGCCACCGTATCCAGCGTCACATTGCCCGAGGCCTCCAGCTCGGCGCGACCCGCCGTGCGGCGTACCGCCTCGGTCATCATCTCCAGGCTCATGTTATCCAGCATGATGCGGTCTACGTTCAGCGCCAGCGCCTCGTCAAGCTGCTCCAGCGTCTCGACCTCTACCTCAATAGCCAGGTTACGGGCCATATCACTCTCACGCACCCGTTGCACCGCCTGAGTGATGCCCCCGGCCACTTCGATATGATTATCCTTGATGAGCACCATGTCGTACAGGCCCACGCGATGGTTCATGCCCCCGCCCAGATAGACGGCCAGCTTGTCCAGGTAGCGCAGCCCCGGCGCCGTCTTGCGCGTATCCAGAATACGCGCCCGAGTGCCGGCCACGGCATCCACATAGCGACGCGTCATCGTGGCAATGCCCGACATGCGCTGCAAAAAGTTCAGTGCGGTTCGCTCGGCGATGAGAATGCCCGGCCCGTCGCCCTCTACCCGGGCGATGGCATCGCCGGTCTGCACCGCCGATCCATCGGCCACAAGGGCGGTAAAGCGGATCGTCTCATCCACCTCGGCGAACACGTGGGCCACCACATTCAGGCCAGCCACCACCCCTGGGCTTTTGACCAGAAACGCTCCGACCATACGGGTGGTCGACGGGATGATAGGCAGGCTGGTCACGTCGCCGGACCCGATATCCTCATTCAGGGCTGCCCGAATGACCTGTTTGACGTCGTCTGTTATGCTCATAGAGTGCTCCAACTGATGATTGGCTTGCAGGGCATTGTACACCCGTCGCCGTTGCGCGCAAAGTACCGACGCGATCGACGGTTCGATTTCAAACATTTCCGAGCGTCATCGGCCACACCATACCATCAATCGACACCTGAAAAAGATAATACATGAGGGCCGCCCCTTGCAGGACAGCCCTCGCGCAAATCGCGATCCGGATATTAATGCCGTACGGGCATTAGCTACCACGCACCGGCGTCAACCAGCGATGCCGATCGGGAATCTCGCCACTGACGATTTTAAAGAACTCGGTCTGTAGCTTGGCCGTAATGGCGCCGCGACGGCCGGGGCCGATGACGAGGCCGTCCACCGAGCGCACCGGCGTGATCTCGGCGGCCGTGCCGGTGAAAAAGATCTCATCGGCGGCATAGAGCTGTTCGCGAGAGATCAACACCTCTTTGACCTCATAGCCCGCCTCGCGCGCCAGCGTGATGACACAGTTGCGGGTGATGCCCCCCAGGATCGAGGCCGACACCGGCGGCGTATAGAGCACGCCATCCTGCACGAGGAAAATGTTCTCGCCGCTGCCCTCGCTCACATAGCCGTACACATCCAGCGCAATGCCCTCGGCATAGCCGTGCTCGGCCGCCTCCATGCGGATCAACTGTGAGTTGGTATAATGGCCGCCGGCCTTGACGCCCGCCGGAGTGGTACCGGGGGCCATACGCCGCCACGACGAAACGCCCGCATCCACGCCCTGCTCCAGCGCCTCCTCGCCATGATAGGCGCCCCACTCCCATGCGGCGATGACGACCTGCACCGGGCAGGTACGCGGCTCGACGCCAAGCTCCCCATAGCCACGGAAAACCAGCGGGCGGATGTAGCAGCCCTCCAGGTTGTTCCGGGCGACGGTATCCAGAATGGCCTGTGCGATCTCGTCCTGGGTAAAGGGGATCTCCATGCGATACACTTTGCAGGAGTTGAACATGCGACGGACATGCTGCGGCAGGCAGAACACTGCCGGGCCGTTGCCAGAGGGATAACAGCGAATGCCCTCGAAAACGCTGGAGCCATAGTGTGCCACATGCGAAAGGACGTGGATTTTGGCCTCGCTCCAGGGCACGAACTCGCCGTCAAACCAAATATACTCGGATTCTTTCATGGCCTTGCTGCTCCTTTGGGTTGCGAATAACGTGTGGCCCGTTACTCCGCTTCGATTCCTTCGGCGGGGGTGACGGCGTCAGCGGCGTACTGGGCGATGAGATCGCCCATGATGCCGGTGCTGACCTCCTCACCATCCGGCTCGGCAATGTCGCGTGTGCGATATCCCTCCACCAACACCCGCTCCACGGCCGTCTCGATAGCGGCGGCTTCATCCTCCAGCAAGAGCGAGTAGCGCAACAGCAGCGCCGCACTGAGGATGGCACCGATCGGGTTGGCGATGCTCTGCCCGGCGATATCCGGAGCGCTGCCGTGAATCGGCTCATACAGGCCCATCCGCCCATCGGCCAGCGAGGCCGAGGGCAGCATCCCCATAGAACCGGCCAGCATCGAGGCCTCGTCGGTGAGAATATCCCCAAACATGTTCTCGGTCACGATCACATCAAAGCTAGAAGGGCGTCGGATGAGATGCATGGCGCAGGCGTCCACCAGCAGGTTTTCAAACTCGACATCGGGGTACTCGCGCGATACACGGGTCGCCACCTCGCGCCACAGGCGCGAGCATTCGAGCACGTTGGCCTTGTCCACCGAGGTTACGCGCCCACGGCGTTGTCGCGCCAGCTCAAAGGCCACACGAACCACCCGGTCGATCTCGGCCTCGGTATAGAGCATGGTGTCATAGGCCAGGGTGCCGTTATCGCGCCGCCCCCGCTCGCCGAAATAGATGCCGCCGGTCAACTCGCGCACCACCAGCAGATCGGTGCCCTGCAGCACCTCGGGCTTGATGGAGGAGGCGTTGATGAGCGCCGGCGTGAGGCGCACAGGGCGAAGGTTGGCAAACAGCTCCAGTCCCTTGCGTAATCCCAGCAGCCCCTGCTCGGGACGCACCGCTGCAGTGGGATCATCCCACCTGGGGCCGCCGACGGCGCCCAGCAGCACGGCATCGGCCTGGCGGCAGAGGTCCAGCGTCGCATCGGGCAATGCCGTGCCCTCGGCATCGATCGCCGCGCCACCGATCAGGGCGCTCTCAAAGTGGAACGAGTGCCCGCC
>JBMNOI010000177.1:0-4913 GCA_050942995.1 Anaerolineae bacterium | reverse complement strand
ACTTCCGCGACCCGGGCCGTCCTGACCACAGAACGAGACTTGCCGGGGTGATTATCGCTCCGGCAAGCCCCCATGCCAGATGCAAGGAAGGACCCCATGCGCTCTTCTCAGGCCCTATCCGCAATACTCGTTATTTTGCTCATCGCCACTCTCTGTGCCGGCTGCGTTACCCCGCCGGAGACTCGTGTGCCGGCCGCAGCAACGGCCGAGCCCACCGGCGGACAGACCGTCGTCGTAGTGACCGCCGAACCGACGCCCGCTGCCGAGCCGACGCCTGCCACCACCGATCGCAGAACGCCGTTGCGCGTCTTTTGTGCGGGAAGCCTGATGATTCCGTTTGCGGCGTTGGAAGAGGCTTTCGAACAGGCCCATCCCGATATCGACATGCAGATGGAGGCTCATGGGAGCATTCAGGTGATCCGCCATGTGACGGACATCCATGAGCAGATCGACGTGGTGGCTACGGCCGATCATGCCCTGCTGCCCATGCTGATGTACAACACAACGGACCCCGATACCGGCCAACCATATGCCAGGTGGAACATGCGCTTTGCGACAAACCGCGTGGTGCTGGCCTATGGGCCGACAAGCCCGAGAGCCGATGAACTGACGACGGATAACTGGGTCGACATCATCTCAGAGCCCGGCACGCGCATCGGTCTCTCCGATCCTCGTTTCGATGCTCTGGGTTACCGGGAGTTGATGATCATCCAGCTGGCCGAAAGCTATTACGGACGCCGAACGCTCTTTGAGGACGTGTTCATGGGGCGATTCGGTAAACCCATTCACGCGGTGCAGGAGGGCGACAGGAGCATCATCCATGTGCCGGAGCTGCTCGATCCTCGCCCCGGCAGCACCATCGTGTTGCGGGGAAGCAGTATTCAGCTCATCCCATTGCTTCAGGCAGGCAGCGTAGATTATATCTTTGAATACGAGAGTGTGGCCCGCCAGCACGGGCTCGAGTTCATCTACCTCCCCGATACACTGGATCTGGCCGATCCGGCGCTGGGCCCGGAGTATGGTCGGGTGGAGGTGCGGCTCGACTTTCGGCGCTTTGCCTCTGTCGAGCCCGTGTTCCAGGGGGAGCATATCGCTTACGGGCTGACCATTCCGACGAACGCCCCACATCCCGAGGCGGCCGAGCGCTTTGTGGCCTTTGTGCTGGGGGCGGAAGGACGACGCATCATGGCGGAGAATCACCACCCGCTGTTGGATCCGGTGCGGGTGGACCATATCGATCACCTGCCCGAGGCACTGAGGCCGCTATGCGTCCCCGAATGAGCCGCGTGCAGCGTCCTCTACGCCTCTCGATGGCCGGGCTGTCCGGGCTGCTGCTGTTATTTCTGGCGCTCCCCATCGGTGTCATTCTGTTGAACACATCGCCGGCTTTGCTTTACGAGACCCTGCTCGACCGGCAGGTGATGGGCTCGATCCAGGTGACGTTTGCCAGCGCGCTGGTGGCGCTGGCACTTGGACTGGTTACCGGTGTGCCTCTGGCCTATGTGATGACGCGACATTCTTTTCCGGGCAAGCGTCTGATAGAGGGGTTGCTCGGGCTGCCGGTGATCATTCCGCATACGTCGGCCGGGGTTGCTCTGTTGTTGACCTATGGCGCCCGCGGGCCGGTGGGAGGGCCACTGGCCCGCCTGGGTGTGTACATGACGGATCGACCTGCCGGAATCGTGCTGGCCATGCTCTTTGTTGGCGTGCCGTTTCTGGTGGTTACAGCGCGTGAGGCGATTGCCGGTATCGATATCGATCTGGAGCACGCTGCCCTGGTAGACGGGGCAACAGGCTGGCAGGTATTTACTCTGGTGACACTGCCTCTCGCGCGGCGGGGCATCGTCGCGGGCGCACTGCTCATGTGGGCGCGGGGTATCAGCGAGTTTGGCGCGGTGGTGCTGCTGGCCTATCACCCCCGCACTCTGGCGGTGCTCATTTTTGAGCGCTTTCAGGGATTCGGCCTGGCACACGCCACACCGCTGGCGGCACTGCTCATGCTGCTGGCCATTGTGGTATTTGTGCTGCTGGGCGCTCTCACACGACGCGAAGGTGAGTGAACAAGCCGCCTAGTCCTCGTTCGAATTGATCAGGCGTCGTATCGTATGTAATACTTCGTCCATGTCGCCGCTCTTGGTCAGATAAGCGGCTGCACCGGCATGACGCATCCGCGCGGCGATCTCGGGCTCGGCAAACATTGACAGGCCGATCACCCGGGTTTCGGGCAAGTTTTGCCGGATTTGCTCAGTGGCCGCTACGCCGTCCATCACCGGCATGCGCACATCCATCAGGACGATATCGGGCTGGAGCTCCATCGCAAGCTCCAGCGTCTCCCGACCGTCGGCTGCTTCGCCGATGACCTTGATTTCCTCATCCTGCTCCAGCAAGGCCACCAGTCCCTGTCGCATCATGCGATGATCGTCGGCGACGAGCACCCGAATCCGTCCGACCTCGTCTGTCAGCTCTTTTTCGATCTCTTGGGTGATGTCGCGCGCAGAGGCCGCCTCTTTGCCGGCCCTCAAAGTGTCTGACGGCATATGAATGGTCACCCGGGTGCCGCGCCCCGGGGCGGTCTCGATCTCCATCGACCCGCCAAAGTAGGCCAGCCGTTCCCTGATGCCAAACAGGCCGAACGAGCCCTTATCGCTCCAGTCTCCTTCATCGGGGAATCCGACACCGTCATCCTTCACCGTCAGGAGCAGTTCGTCACCGCTCCTTTCCCAGCGCAAGGTGGCGTGCTTGACGCCAGCATGTTTGACGACGTTGAACAGCAGTTCGCGCGCCGACTGGAACAAAAAGGCGCGCAGCCCCTCATCCGGCACCTGAACCGATTCATCGATCTGCAGATCGACGATCAGGCCGTGAGCCTCGTGCATCCAGCGGCTGAGCCAGCCCAGTGCGGCAGGCAACCCGGCATCATAGAGGACGGGCGGACTCAGTTCGGCGGTGAGATTACGCGATGCCTGGATGGCCTGATCCAGCAGGGCATGAGCCTGATCCAACGGATGATGCCCCTGTACAGGCACGGTGCGCTGAGCGATGCTGATCTGAATCTGTGTTGCGACCAGAAGCTGCTGCAGGTGGTCGTGCAGAATACGGGCCATGCGATGCCGCTCCCGCTCCTCGACCTGACCGATCTCGGCGGCCAGCGCGCGAAGCTGCGCGGTGCGCGCCTGAACGCGCAACTCCAGGGTCTCGTTCAGTTCACGCAGCGCTTTTTCGGCTCTTTTCAGGTTGTCGATATCGGTGGTCGTGCCGTACCATCGAGTAATGCGCCCCTGTTCGTCGCGCACCGGTATGCTGCGAGTGAGAAACCAGCGGTAGCTCCCGTCGGCCATCTGTGCACGGTACTCGATCTCATAAGTGTCACCGGTCTCGACGGCGTGTTGCCAGGCGTGGACCGTTCTTTCGATGTCATCCGGGTGCAGCGTGGGCGTCCAATCCCAGGTCCCATCCTGCTGGGGGAAGAGGCCGCCGAACTCTTGATGGCGCTGGTTGTAGTACTCCAGCGAGCCGTCGGGGCGGCCGACCCAGACCAGCTGGGGCATGGCGTCGGCCAGCTGGCGGAAACGCTCCTCGCTCTCGCTTAGCGCCTTCCGGGCTTTTTTAAGATCGGTTACGTCCACCTGTACCATTACGCCGCCGAGGGGCAGGCTGTCCGGATCCTGAACCGGCAGCGCATAAGTCAGGATCTGCTTGCGCCGACCGTCCAGCGTCTCGATCTCTATCTCCTCGGCGATCACAGTTTCACCGCGGGTCAGAGCGCGGACTATTGCCCACTCGTGGGGCTCTACGCGCTCTTCCGAATCGGGCCACCAGGCTCTGTAATCGTCGCCATAATCACCGATATGCCGGGAGAACGGTGGAGGGCCGCCCCAAATCGATTCGATGCCCTGGTTATAGTGCACTACCTGACCGTCGGCATCGATGACCCACACGCCGACCGGCAGTGCATCCAGTATGGCCTGCAGACGGGCGTGCTTGGTGTCCAGGCGCTCGATCAACTCCTTGCATTCTTTTTCGGCGCGCTTTTGCTCGCTGATGTCGCGAAAGACGACGGCGCACTGCCCCGGAGCGTGGCGGGTTGCGACTGCGTCGCAGTAACGATCGCTGACATCGCCATAATGCTGAAAGTGTGCCGGCTCGCCGGTCTCTTCGACATGGGCGAATTGCTGCAGCCAGTCGGGTGAGGTATTCGGGAACAGCTCGTACCAGGTGTGGGTGGTCAACTCCTGCGGAGAGCGGCCCATGAACTCACCCAGGGCAGGGTTCGCCTCCAGACAGCGAAAGTCATAGGGCCTGCCCTGCTCGTCGCGAAGGATGGTGATGAGCCCAAAGCCCTCGCTGATATTGTTGAACAGGCTACGATAGCGCTCCTCGCTCTCACGCAGCGCCTGATCGACCCGGATCCGTTGGGTCACGTCGCGCAGTATGCCGGTGACCCATTCCGGCTCTCCCTGAGCGTCGTATGTCACCGTAAAGTGATTGCTCAGCCAGCGGTAACGGCCGTCCTTGTGAAGAAAGCGATACTCGATCGTCCCGGTGCGCTGCTCGCGGGGTGATGCCGTGCTCTCGATGAGGCCGAGATAGCCGGGAAGGTCATCCGGATGGATGTGCGAGTGCGTCTCCGGAATGCTCATCTGCCTAAATTCGTCCGGGGTGAACCCGGTAAGTGTGACGATGGCCGGACTGAGACATTCGTGCCGTCCGGTCTTGAGGTTGGTACGATAGAGGGCATCCTGCGAGCTATCGAGTATATTGCGCAGACGATGCTCGGTGTTGCGCAGCAATTGTTCGGTCTGTACCCGCTCGGTCACATCATGCAGGGTGACGATGGCGGCGATGATCTCACCCTTTGGATCCTTCAAGGGCGCGCCACCGAACACGGCCCAGATCTTTTTGTCTCGCGGTAG
>JBMNOI010000051.1:0-25888 GCA_050942995.1 Anaerolineae bacterium | reverse complement strand
CAGTCGACCCGCTCCGGGCGATCTTTGGGCGAATGATAATAGGGATCGCCATAGGGGATCGAGCCGGCGTTGAGCACGGCGTTGGGAATCCCTGCCAGGATGAACGACCCGTCGTCATCATCCGGGCGTTCGGCGGTATCGCTGTGTTGTTCCAGACCAATGTTGTAGCGTTCGTTCATCTCGGCCATCAGATCCGCCGGCGCCTCGCCCTCTGGCGTCGTATAGCGCGTCCAGTTGGTCATGCGACCGGCCGTCTCTGCCGGTTTGGCCCCCAATCCGTCCAGATTGATCACCGCCGTCACCTGCAGATCAGATGCCACCAGCGATTGCGCCGCGGCCACGCTGGTCCATGGCGCGTGTTCTTCATTACAGAAGAGAAACCAGATCGAGCGATGTGGCGCATAATCGGCCAGGATGCGGGCGATCTCGATGGTGGCCACGGTGCCCTGGCGTTGTCATACGCGCCGGGCGACGGATAGAACCAGCTCTGAGAATCTTTGTGTGCCAGCACGACGATGATGTCGTCAGGTCTTTCCCGGCCGGTGAGGGTGGCGTAGAGATTGTACGCCTCGTACCAGGGATCGGCCGGATCGGGCGTGGCGCACTGATAGGGTAACGGCGCCAGCACATTGCGCCGAAAGGCCTGTACCGGCACCGCCTCGCGGCGCACGTCATACCCGCACGATGCGAACCGGGTTATGATGTAGGCATCCGCCTCATACAGGGTGCACTGTTTCCGGCCCGGCCGGGTGATGTTCAGTGTGCGGCAAGGGAGTTCGCCGGCCAAAAAGGCCAGGTCGTTCTTCATCCGCTCGGTATCGACCTGATGTAGAAGCGATGGGATGGAATCCACGATACTGTCTCCGTTGAATGCCGGGCCGAGCGATGGCGAATCCCCCCTCAATCCAGGGCGTGACGCACCGCCGCTTCGGCCAGCAGCTTTGAGGGGTCGATGAGGTCCGGGGCATCGGCATCATCGCCGAGCAGTAGTGGGATCTCGGTGCATCCCAGGATGATGACGTCGGCATCCCGGGCGCGCAGATAAGCCACCGCCTCTATGGCCGCAGCACGCGAGTGTCGGTCCTCTCGTCCCTCCATCAATGCCCATATGGCGCGATCCAGCCGTTCGCGCAGATCTGCCGGGATTATCTCGTAGGCGATGTTCTGTTGATCCAGCGGCACGCGATAGACGGTCGGATCGCCTAACCCCAATACGCCCACGCGCGTCGGTTTACGGCGTTGGGCCTCGGCCACGGCCAGATCCACCATGCTGAGCACCGGCTGGCCGGCGGCCTGTTCGATCTCTTGCCGGAATAGGTGGGGCGTGTTCGAGGCGATGATGATGAAATCTGCTCGAGACCCCAGGGTCTCGGCTGCCTGCAACAGGCGCGGATCCGGGCTCAGCGGCAGGACCGGGGTCACTCCATCGTCGCTCAGCAGTAGCGGCGCATGGCGCAGATAGAGAACCATCAACGGCGGATAGCCCGCGTTGCGATCGGGCGGGATCAATTCCTGTGCCACGGCATGGATCTGTGCTTCCAGCGCCATCGTCGCCTGCGGCCCTATGCCGCCCAGAATGCCGATGGTCTTCATACAATCATCTCCTGTCACTCTAGCCATTCGATAGCAAGAGTATAGCATAGCACCGAACCGGTCGCCATGCAGGGCTGCGTCGTGGCTAACATCACCTGGTAGCTCCTTCCGAAGATAGCGAATGCAAACCATGTGCTTTCCTTGCCATTCATTCGCTCCCGGCAGACCTTTGGAAGGTATTGTTCGCGACTCGTGTGCGGTCTTATTACGCTGCGCCGCTCCTTGACAATGTTATCGACAGCGCATTAAATGCCGGTGAGGTCATCTGCGAGTTTTTAACATTCGACACAGGAGCAGGATCATGTCTCAAACGCGCCGTGTCTATTCTCAAGATGAGCTGTATCCCCCGCCGACCCCGTTGATCTATGAGGGGGAGCAACTGAACGAGATCGCTTTTCCCCTGGGGGGCATCGGCACCGGCTGTGTGTCTCTCTCCGGGCGAGGCGCCCTGGTCGATTGGGAGATATTCAATCGTCCGAACAAGGACACCGTCCTGCCCTACACTTTTTTCACTCTCTGGGCGCAGGCCGAGGGAGACGAGCCGGTGACTCGTGTGGTGCAGACGCCGGCCCGACCTCCTTTTACGGGCGAGGGGGGCGGTATGTATCGTGGCTTTGGCTTTGGTGTCACTCGTGAGGACGGCTCCGGCCTGCCGCACATGCGCTCGGCGCGATTTCGCGGCGAGTTTCCCTTTGCCGAGATCGACTTTGAGGAGCCCGACCTGCCGGTTAACGTACGCTTGGAGGCCTACAGTCCCTTTATCCCGCTGAACGCCGATGACTCGGGCCTGCCCATCGCCGTGCTGCGTTATCACGTGCATAATCGGAGCGATCGGCCGGTTAATGTGTCGCTGGCCGGTAATATCTACAACCCGATCGGCTATCCCGGCAGTGGTCCGTTCATCAGACGGCGCGATGGTGATCCGGTGGGCGGCAATGTGAACGCCTTTGTGGATGAGGAGGGCGTGCGAGGGCTATCGCTGACCTCGGAAAAGCACCCCCCGGACCATCCCTGTTACGGCACCATGGCCCTCACGACCACTTGGCCCGAGGTGTTTCATCAGTGTGCCTGGTTGCGCGGCGCCTGGTTCGACGCCATGCACGACTTTTGGGATCACTTTTCCACCGATGGGGTTCTGCCGGAGCGCAGCTACGGTCCGTCGGACGCCGGCCAGAGCGATGTGGGCACCCTGGGGCTGCGCGCCACGCTGGCGCCGGGCGAGTCGGTCGTGCTGCCCTTTTTCATTACCTGGCATTTCCCCGTGTTTGTGAAATACTGGGATCGGCACGGCGAGGGAGCATGCGATTGCGAGCAGGCCACCTGGACCAACTATTACGCTTCGCAGTGGGATGACGCCCTGGATGTTGCCCGCTACTATGTCAGGAACGAGGAGCGGTTGTATGGCGAGACGCGCCTTTTCCACCGGGCGCTGTTCGATTCGACGCTGCCGCCTTATGTGCTGGATGCCCTCTCCAGCCAGGCCTCGATCTTGCACAGCCCCACGGTACTGCGCCTGCCCGACGGCACCTTTTACGGCTTTGAGGGCTGCCACTCGGATAGCGGTTGCTGTGAGGGATCGTGCACTCATGTGTGGAACTATGCGCAGACGGTGGCGTTCCTCTTTCCCACGCTGGAACGCTCTCTGCGAGACGCCGACTATACCTATAACCTGCGCGATGACGGTCACATGGGGTTCCGCCTCCAGCTTCCTCTGGGCAGTCCCATGTGGGAATACCACGCGGCGGCCGATGGACAACTCGGCGGCATCCTCAAGGTGTATCGTGATTGGTTGCTATGCGGCGACGATGCCTGGCTGCACTGGCTCTGGCCGCGCCTCAAAAAGGCGCTGGCCTATGCCTGGGAGCAGTGGGACCCGGATCGCGACGGCATCATCGACGGCGTTCAGCACAATACTTACGATATCGAGTTTTACGGCCCCAACAGCATGATCGGCTCGTTCTATCTGGGGGCGTTGCGCGCCGCGGAAGAGATGGCCCGCCATCTGGGCGATACCGAGGCGGCTGAGGAGTATGCCCGGGTATACGCCAGCGGACGCGAGCGCATGGAGCGCGAGCTCTATAACGGTGAGTACTATGTGCAAAAGATCGATGTGACGCTGGCGCCCAAATATCAATATGGAGAGGGCTGCCTGTCCGATCAGCTCATCGGCCAGTGGCTGGCCCATATCGTGGGGCTCGGGCATATTCTGGATGAGGAGCAGGTGCGCAGCGCCATTCGGGCCGTATTCGAGCACAACTGGCGCACCGACTTTTGGAAGCATGCCAACCCTCAGCGCATCTATGCCCTGAACGACGAGCAGGGTCTGTTGCTCTGCACCTGGCCGAGGGGCGGTCGCCCGACGCTGCCCTTTGTCTACTCGGACGAGGTATGGTGCGGCATCGAGTATCAGGTGGCCAGCCACCTGATTTATGAGGGCTATGTCGACGAGGGGCTGTCGATCGTCAAAGGGCTGCGGGCACGCCATGACGGTTGCCGCCGTAACCCGTGGAACGAGTTCGAGTGTGGCAGCCACTATGCCCGCTCGATGGCGTCGTGGGCGGTGCTCACCGCCCTCTCGGGCTATCGCTTCAATGTGCCCCGCCGCGCACTGGGGTTTGCGCCGCGTCTGAACGCCTGCGACTGGCGTTCGCTCTGGTCGCTGGATTCGGGCTGGGGCACCTATAGCCAGCGCCTGGGTGAAAAGAGCGGCGAGTTCGCCCTGCATCTGCTGCGCGGTCGGCTGGAGCTGGAGCGCCTCGATCTGGGGAGCATCAACGGCTCGCCTCGGGTCGAGATCACGGTGGGCGACCGACCGTTGCCCGTCTCGACGAGTTCGGACAACGGCTCGTCCGAAGGATTATCCCTGCGCTTCTCCCCGGCGGTTCGCCTGAACGAGGGTGAGACGTTGCATGGGGTGTTGATCTGGTAGATCTGTTTCGTCTGACAGAGGGAGCAGGGGGGCGCTCTGCTCCCTCTTTTTGTTGTAGTTTCTGTTGACATCCATACCCCCGTATGGTATAATACGTGTGGATTTTCACAATGTGCTACCATTCTGCAGGAAAATAACGGGGGCAGGGTAACAATGGCAACTTATGTGGTCGTGGGGGGAGTGGCAGGCGGCGCATCGGCCGCGGCGCGTTTGCGGCGGCGTGACGAATCGGCCGAGATCATCATGATCGAGCGCGGACGCTATGTCTCGTTTGCGAACTGTGGCTTGCCCTACCACATCGGGCACGAGATCCCCGAGCGCGATGCGCTGCTGGTCTCGACTCCGGAAAAGCTGTGCGACGAGTTCAACATCGATGTGCGCACCGAGCAAGAGGTGGTTCGCATCGATCGCGAGGCCCGTCAGGTAGAGGTGCGCGATCTCCAGAGCGGCGAGCTGTATCGCCAGAGCTACGACCGGCTCATTCTGGCTCCCGGCGCGGCGCCTCTGGTGCCACCTATCCCCGGCGTCACACTGGACGATGTCTATACGCTGCGCACCATGTCCGATATGGACCGCATCAAGGCGCGGATCGATGCCGGCGGCGTGAACCGGGCCGTGGTGGTGGGGGGTGGATTCATCGGCCTGGAGATGGCCGAGGCGCTGCACTCTCGTGATATACAGGTAACCATCGTCGAGATGCTGTATCAGGTCATGTCGACGATGGATTTCGAGATGGCCGCCATACTGCATCGTCATCTGCGCGAAAAAGGCGTGTGCCTGGGACTTGGCGATGGCCTGCGCGAGATCGAGCCGGACGGCAACGAGGGCATGCGGGTGGTGCTCTCCAGCGGTCGCACGGTGCCCGCCGACCTGGTGGTGCTGGCTCTGGGGGTGCGTCCTGAAAGCGCTCTCGCCCGCGATGCGGGGCTTATCCTTGGCCCGCGGGGGCATGTGGTCGTCAACGAGCATATGCAGACGTCGGACCCCAATATCTATGCCGTGGGCGATGTGGTGCAGATCACCAATCCCGTGACCGGCACGCCCGGCGCGATCCCTCTGGCCGGTCCGGCCAATCGGCAGGCGCGTGTGGCGGCCGACCATATCACCGGTCTGGATCATACATATCCGGGGACCATCGGCTCGGCCATCGTCAAGGTGTTCGATATGACGGCGGCGAGCACCGGCGCCAACAGCGCCACGCTGGAACGAGAGGGCATCGCCTACCTTTCCAGTATCACCCACAGCTTTAGTCATGCCTCTTACTATCCCGGTGCCGGGCTGCAGACGATCAAGTTGTTCTATGGCGCTGACGACGGTCGTTTACTGGGCGCTCAGGTGGTGGGGTACGACGCGGTGGATCGCACCATCAACGTGCTGGCCACTGCCCTGCGCGCGGGTATGACGGTGTACGATCTGGAACATCTGGAACTGGCTTATGCGCCGCCCTATGGCGCGGCCAAGGATCCGGTGAACATTGCCGGATACGTCGCCGGGAACCATCTCCGGGGGGATACGGACCTCATCGATTGGAAAGAGGTCCGGGATCTCGGCCCGGAGCGTGTGGGCCTGCTGGATGTGCGCACCGACCCCGAATGGCAGCTCGGCCATATTCCGGGCGCGGTGCATATCCCCAATGTCGAGCTGCGCGACCGACTGGACGAGCTCGATAAGGACAAAGAGTGGGTGGTGTATTGCGCCGTAGGGCGTCGCGCCTATGTGATGGAACGGATGTTACGCCAGCGTGGCTATCGCGTCCGGAACCTTACCGGTGGCTGGACCACCTACGATGTCGCCACGGAGCGACAGGATAATCTGGATGACGCCGTGATAAAAGACTTCTCGCCCGAACAGCGGGAACCCGCCGATGAGGGCGACGGCAACGGAAACGGGCACGCTCACGATGTCGCCGTGTTGACGCCCGCGATGCGGGTGGATGCCCGCGGGCAGCAGTGCCCCGGCCCGATTCTATCGGTGTATCGCGCCATGCAAGGGGTGGATGCCGGCGCCGTGTTAGAGGCTCACGCCACAGACCCCGGCTTTCGGCGCGATGTGGCCGCCTGGGCCGAGCGCACCGGCAACACGTTGCTCAGCTTGCGGGATGAGGATGGTGACATTGTGGCGCTGTTGCGCAAGGGGCGATCCGAAGCCCATCCTGTGAGCGCCGATAGGCCTGTTGCGCCCATATCGGACGCCAAGACCATCATCGTCTTTTCCGCTGATCTGGACCGTGCGCTGGCCGCGTTCATCATCGCCAACGGTGCGGCGGCCATGGGGCAGAAAGTGACCCTCTTCTTTACATTCTGGGGGCTCAACATCCTTCGTCGACATGACGCCGTGCGGGTTCGCAAGAGCCTGATGGAGCGCATGTTCGGGTGGATGCTGCCTCGTGGTCCCGAGGCGCTCAAGCTGTCCAGACTCAATATGGGCGGCGCGGGCACGGCCATGATCAAGGCGGTGATGCGCTCCAAGAATATCGACCCCTTGCCGGCGTTGATCCGCAGCGCGCAGGAGAACGGTGTGCGTCTGATCGCCTGCCAGATGTCGATGGATATGATGGGCATCAAGCCCGAGGAGCTCGTCGATGGGGTTGAGATCGGTGGGGTAGCCACCTATATCAGCGAGACCGACAAGGCCAACGCCAGCCTCTTTATCTGATCGCTCTGGCGCCATTGTTCGTATCACCTTCCGAAGGTTCCTGCCAGGAGTGAACGGTTCGCGAGGAAAGCGTGCGATTTGCATTCATGACCTTTGGAAGGTAATTGATAGAGACAAGGCCCCCTCATCGAGGAGGCCTTGTTTGTTTTGTCGGCCTTCTATAGCACCTTCCAAAGGTCTTTGCCAACGTCACTTTTGGAAGGTGAGAGCTTGTTTTCTACCGGCGATAGATCTGCTCGTAGCGGCGGTACTGCTGATAGATCAGGCGCACGTACGACTTGGGCTCTTCCATCGGGATCGTCTCGTAGAACAGATCATGATCGGCGATGGCCTCCCCGCCGGTCCAGCGCTGGAGGTTGCCCGGCCCGGCATTATAGGCGGCCAAGGCAGCCACCCAGTCGTTGTCGTACAGATCCAGCAGGTGCCTGATATACCAGGTGCCATAGTTCACGCTGACCACGGGACGATAGAGCATATCCCGGTGATATGTGTTGTCGTTGATGCGCTCGGCGATCCATGCGCCGGTGGCGGGCATCACCTGGGTGAGTCCCGAAGCGCCGGATCGAGAGATCGCCCAGGAGTCAAAGCGGCTCTCCTGGCGGATGAGCGACAGGAACAGGAACGGATCCAGCGCCCGGCGCTGCGCATGAGTGCTGACCAGATGCCCGTACGCCGTCGGATAGGACAGGCGCGACACGGCTGTGGGCGGGGGCGCTCCGGCGGCGTTGCCCAGGATGGCGAGCCGATCGCCGCAATAGATGCTGATGGAATAGATGCCCTCTTCACGCATCGCTCGGGCCAGAGATAGCAGCCCCCACGGATTGTCTCGCACATCGTCACGGATGGCGCGGAACAGGGCCAGCGCCTCATCCTGCCAGCCCAATCGCCACAGCGTCATCGCGCGGCGCCCTCGGGTGCCGGACATGACATCGCCTGAGGACTCGGCCGTATACCAGCCATCGATCCACGTGGCGATCTCTTGCCAATCGGCATCTGTAAAGCGATCATCGGGCACATCCGTCGGCACATCGGCGGCCAGGCGGATGATATAGCCGTTCTGCAGGTCCTGAGCGCGCAGCCCGTAATAACTCCACGGGGAGATGCGGGCGGCCTCACTCCAGTGCTTATCGGCAGCCGCCGTGTCGCCGCGAGCCTGCTCGATCTTACCCAGCCATGTGTGCAGGCGCGCGCGCTCCTCGGCATTCGGAGCCTGTTCCAGCGCGGGGGACCAGATATCGTACGCGGCGTCCAGGTTGCCGGCGGCATAGTAACCAAGCGCTTCGCGGAAGTGAGCCTCTGCGGCGCGCGAGTCACCCGGATATTCACGGTGCAGTCGCCGGTAGAATCCTGCGGCCTCTTCCCATCGCCCCGCCCGTTCCAGCGTTTCGCCCGCACGCCATAGTGCTTCGGGGGCGCGGGAATGCTGCGGATGCTGTTGAACAAAATCGCTGTACAGGCCGATGGCGTCTTCCCCGGCCGATGCGGCGGCCAGCGCCCTGCCGATCCGGGCATCGCCGACCAGGGGATGCTCCGGATAGCTCTGGATCATCGCATCGTACTCGCGATAGGCCTCGGCATACTGGCCCAGTCGCCCGTAGGATAGGGCCACAAAGTATCGGGCCCGACCCGGATCACCGTCGGGGTTCTCGTCGGCGTATCGGCTGAGAACCTGAACGGCCCGGTCGTACTGGCCGGCGTGGTAGGCGATCAGGCCGCGCTGCAGGTCATCCACCTGGCTCAGCCCCAGGTCATCCAGCCGCCCCAGAGACAGAGCGGCGGCGGCGGTATCGGCGTGCGTATCGAGAACCCGCCGGAATTGCTGAACGGCCTCGTCGGCCCGCCCCGCATCCAACAGCGTCTCGCCGCGTCGATGGATGATGGTCGCCCGGTAGGGCGCATTCTGGGCAAAGGACAGGATGCGGTCGTAGGCCGCCAGGGCGTCGTCATAGCGCGACTGTCGACGATAGGCCGTCGCCAGCATCTCCAACGCCTCGGCCCGGGTCGAGGCGGGCAGCGCGTCGAGCTGAGCGGCGTTGATCTCGGCGATCATCTGCTCGGTATTGCCCATCGCCTCGTACGCTTTGATCAGCCGCCACTGGGCATAGGGGGCGGTCAGGTCGTCGAGTTCGATCAAGCGCTGTAGCGCGGCGACAACGCCGCTCCATTCGCCCGCTGCCTCATAGGCCCGCGCCAGCAGGCCCAGCCCCTCGATCTGCGACTCGCCCGCCTCGGCCTCATCCAGCAAGGGCAGGAGCGCCTCCACGGCCTCGGGATAGCGATTCTCGGCCACATAGGCCCGCCCCAGGGCCACGCGCAGCGCGGGCCGTTCGGCCTCTGTGGCATCGCCTATCACTGCGGAGACATGGGCGATCACCCGGGCATAGTCCCCATCGTGGAGAGCGCCCGAAACGGTGTCCCAATCGATTTCGGGGGAAAAGGTCGGTGTGGGCTCGGGTGTAGCCGTGGGCGTCGATGTGGGCGTTTGGGTGGGCGCCTCGGTCGACGTCACGACCTCCGTCTCGGTCGGAGTAGAGGTCAATTCCTGCATTTCGGCGATCGTTGTCGGCGCCTGGATAGCGGCCGGTCCGTTGACCACGCGGCTGCAACCTCCAATGGTCGGGGCAAGCAGCACAGCCGTTAACAGATAACCCATGATGCGATGAGATCGTAACAACATCATTTGGGATATAATCCTTCTGGCACAATGCCTCTTCGCCTGCCGTCCCTCGCCGGAAACGGAAAGATCCGGGGGGGGACAGGGCCAGGGTTGTTGGGGAACGAGCAAGAGGTTCCACCGGTAAAGATACGATGCCTGGTTCGGCGTGTGGCAGTCGTTCTGTCACACGGCAATTAGTCGTCATAATAATCACTATGACGCAGTCTGTCAAAGCGAGGGGGGCATATAATAATGTGACAAGTAAGGAAGGGAAACGACAAGAAGAGGATGTAGAAGATGCTCTGCCCGATATGAACAAAGGGCGGCCCGCGCTACAGTTGATTCGACCTGGCTCGGCGGGCGACGCCGACAGGACGAGCCGGGCGAGATGATACCGGACCATGACGCAGCCCTGCCGGAAAGAATGACGAATTTGCCGGGGTTATCTTGTATGGTATAGTGATTGGATGGACGAAATCAAAGGCCCTGAAGGGCAGAAAGATGCGGTTAAAACATGCTCAACGTAACCGATGGAACAGTCGTAAGCCTTGAATATGCTCTGCGCCTGGAAGACGGCGAGGTGGTGGATAGCTCAGAGGGCACCGAGCCCCTGACCTTTATTCCCGGCAAGGGACAGCTTATCTCCGGCCTGGAGAAAGCCCTCTATGGCATGTCCGAGGGCCAGGAGAAAGATATCGTGGTCGAGCCGGGTGACGGCTATGGCGAATTCGAGTCGGATCTATTCGAGACGCTGCCACGGAGCATCTTTCCTCCCGATCTCGAACTCGAAGAGGGCATGGGCTTTCGCATGCATACCGAATCGGGCGAGGTGGCCATCGTCTATGTGGATACCATCGAGGATGATGCGGTGGTCGTGAACCTGAACCACCCCCTGGCGGGCGAGCGGCTCTTTTTCCACGTCAAGATCGTCGGGGTGCGCGCGGCGACGCCCGAGGAACTGGCCGGTGACTGTGGCGGTGGATGCAGTTGCGGCACGGGCTGCGGGAGCGGCTGCTGCTAATCTCCGATACGGCGGTGGGACGCCGCTTTACGGCCGGTACCCGTGGCTTTGACGGTGGCTGCAGCCCGGCTTATACTGGGAGCCTGTTTATCCCATTGTGAGGAAGTGTAATGAGCCGAGTGATCAACACCGCCAATCCCGGCACCGAGCGCAACAGGTTGCGACGCACCATCGCCGAGATTCTGCGCCACCTGATGTTCAAACGTTCGCTGGACGACGAAACGCGCGATATGGCCGCCGCTCTGGTTTATGCCCTGCGGGGTATTGCCGAGACGGTCGAGGTGACGGTAGAGGCATGGGAAAAGCGCAACTATTTCCTCAAGGCCGACCGCTTTCGCCTGGAGTGGGAGTGGGCGCTGCCGGCCAGCCGCCGTCTGCAAGAGCTGATCGTCGAGGGGCGCTGGGATCGGTTACCCGATGAACTGGCCGCTCTGGCCCCGCATTTTGCCGATATTCGCATCAGCAGGATGATGCGCGACGCCTCTACCTGGAAGGCCAGCTATGAGCTGTTGCTCCAGGAGCAGAAAGAGACGCCATAGCCAGGTCGAGCATGCAAAAAAAGCGCGCCGTGGTCACAAGACCATCCGGCGCGCTTTTTTCGTGTATCGTCAGTCGATCGGGAGCGAGATCACCGGGTTGGTCAGGGTGCCCAGCTCGTCGATGGTGATCTCGACAACATCGCCCTCGGCCAGGGTAAAGGTGTCTGGTGGCACAATCCCCGTCCCCGTGAGAACGAACACCCCGTGCGGGAACGAGTTGCAGCGTCCCAGGTAGGATACCAGCTCTTCCAGCGGACGATGGATGCGGGCGGTGCTCGTCTCTCCGCTGAACGCTACCTCTCCATCTCGCCGGATGATACAACGCACGGCCAGTTTGAGGGGATCGAAATCACGCGCCAGTCGCACCAGCGGCCCCAGCGAGCAGCAGAGATCGTACGTCTTGGCCTGGGGCAGGTAGAGGGGGTTCTGCCCTTCTATGTCGCGCGAACTCATATCGTTGCCCACGGTATACCCCACGATCTCGAGAACGGGCGTAACCAGCAGAGCCATCTCGGGCTCGGGCACATCCCATGTCGAGTCGGCGCGAATGGCCACCGCCTCTCCCGGCCCCACCACACGATGCGGTGTCGCCTTGAAAAAGACCTCCGGGCGAGGGGCATCGTACACCCGGCCATAGATCGTCGGCTGGTTCGACTCGCGCATGCGCGCCTCGCGGCTCATCTCGTACGTCACGCCGCAAGCCCATACCTCTTGCTCATCGATGGGGGCGGCCACAAAAGGGGCTTGCTGTGGATCCAGCAGCGCCTCCAGCGAGGCGATGGGTTGCACGCAGTCGGGTATGGCGGCCAGGGCATCGATGGCCTCATCGATACGGCCCGAGGCAGAGACGAGCCAGGCGCCTATCCCTGCGTACTGAGGCTCTCCCAGCGACGACAGGTCGTACAGGCGATCGTCGGCGACGAGCCCCATGCGTGGGGGCTCTCCGGCGGCGATGCGAAAGCGACAAAGTGACAGCGTGGGCATCACGTTTCTCCTTCGATCATGGATGCGCTCGGGTGACTGTTCCCGCGCGGCGGGCATTATACGCTACGCCGCACCCTGTGTCTAGCAAACTTTTCAACGATCGGACGGGCATCGGGCTCAGAAATAAGTGCCGCCCTATTCGCCCTCCTCTTCATAGGCCGGTGCAGGCTCTTCGGAAAGGAACTGGGTGCGATACAGCTCGGCGTATACACCGTTCTTACGCAGCAGCTCCTGATGGGTGCCCCGCTCGACGATGCGCCCGTTATGAATCACCAACAGGCTGTCGGCGCGCTGCACCGTAGCCAGCCGGTGGGCGATGACCAGCGATGTGCGCCCATGCATGAGCGTATCCAGAGCATCCTGGATGAGCGCCTCGGTGCGCAGATCGACACTGGATGTGGCCTCGTCCAGCACCAGGATGCGCGGAGACGCCAGGATCACCCGCGCCAGGCAGATGAGTTGACGTTGCCCCAGCGAGAGGTTGGTCGACCCCTCCAGGATCTCGGTGTCGTACCCGTCGGGCAGACGCATGATAAAGTCGTGGGCGTTGGCCGCCTTGGCCGCGGCGATGATCTCTTCGCGGGTGGCATCGGTGCGGCCGAATGAGATGTTGTAGGCGATGCTACCCTGGAAGAGGAACGGCTCCTGTGGCACCACGCCCAGTTGCTGGCGTAGCGACTCGACCTTGATCTGGCGGATGTCGATGCCGTCGATGCAAATCGACCCCTCCTGGATATCGTAAAAGCGCATGAGTAGGCTGGCGATCGTGGTTTTTCCGGCGCCGGTCGGCCCCACCAGCGCAAACGTCTGCCCCGGCTTGATCTCAAAGCTCACATCGCGCAGGATGGGCTGGCCCTCTTCGTACCAAAAGTTGACATGGTCGAATTCCACATGTCCGCGGGCCTCTGTTAGCTCGACGGCATCGGGGGCGTTCTGGATGTCCGGCACCTGATCGAGGATCTCGAACAGTCGCTCGCCACCGGCCATGGCCGCCTGCCAGGTGTTAAAGATCATGCTCAGGTCCAGGATGGGTTGGAACAGGCGCGATGTATAGCTCAGGAACGCGACGATGATACCCAGCGTTAGCGCCCCCTGAGCCACCGCCCGCCCGCCAAACCACAGAATAATGGCGGTGGTCAAGATGCTGAGCACCTCCATCACCGGCGTAAAGGTGGCCGAGAGCCGGACCGCGCCCAGGTTGGCGTCGCGAGTCGACCGGTTGATCTCGTCGAACTCGCGGTTCGTGCGTTCTTCTTCGGTGAACGCCTGAATAACGCGCATGGCCTGGATATCCTCGGCCAATCGACCGGTAAGCTCGCTTACCCATTGCCGCGTGCGTCGATAAGCGATGCGGGCGCGCTGGCCAAAGATCAGGGTGACGGTTGCCATGACCGGCAGTACGGCAAAGGTGAGCAGTGCCAGGCGGACGTTGAGCAACAACATGACGACGGTGATGCTCAACAACAACACCAGGTCGCTCAGCATCATGATGATGCCCTGAGAGAGCAGCTCGTTGATGACGCCCACATCGCTCAACATGCGCGAGATGAGCGAGCCGGTGCCGTGCCGATCAAAGTAGCTTATCGAGAGCACCTGATAGTGCTGGAAGAGCTGGCCGCGCATGGTGCGCAATATATTGTTTCCTACCGTGCTCAACAAGATGCGCCGTCGCCAGTTCGCGCCGAAATCGGCGGCATAGGCCGATAGGGTGGCCGTCGCCATCCAGACAAGTCCCTGCACATCGCCCATGGCGATATAATCGTCGATGGTGCGCTTGACCAGATAGGGCGCCAGCAACGCCAGTCCGGCGCTGGCCAGCATCCAGAACAAGCTCTCGAACATCATCCGGCGATGGGGACGGAGGTACGCTAACAGGCGGCGTGTTATGTTCCAATCGAATATCTTGCCGCTGATCTCTTCGCGGCCGCCGCGGCCGATGCGTAGTCGCGCGCCGCGCATTACTCCGGGGTTGAATGAAAAACTCATGCATCCCTCCTCGCCAGGCTCGCTTCGGGCAGATCGTCATCTGTTTTGAGCTGGCGGTGATAGATTTCGGCATAGATGCCCGATTCGCGAATCAGATCCTCATGTTTGCCCTGGGCTACCAGCCGTCCCTCGTCGATGACAAAGATCTGGTCGGCGCTGCGTACCGTCGAGACGCGCTGGGCGATAATAAAGCTGGTGCGGCCCTCCATCAGGCGCTCCAGTGCCCCCTGAATCTGTTTCTCCGTCTCGGTATCCACGCTCGACGTGGCGTCATCCAGGATGAGGATGCTGGGGTTGAGTAGCAATGCCCGGGCGATGGCGATGCGCTGCCGCTGACCGCCCGAAAGCGTTACGCCCCGCTCACCCACGGCCGTGCTGTAACCGGCCGGCAACGATGCGATAAAGTCGTGAATGGCGGCGGCTTTGGCGGCCTCTTCGATCTCGGCCTGGGTGGCGTCGTTACGGCCAAAGCTAATATTCTCTCGAATGGTGCTGCCGAACAGTGTCGTTTCTTGCAAGACCATGCCGATGTGGCTGCGCAACGATTTCAGAGTCACATCGCGGACATCATGGCCGTCCACCAGCACACGTCCTGCGGTGACATCGTAAAAGCGGGGGATCAGATTGGTGATGGTGCTCTTGCCCGATCCGGTGGGACCCAGCAGGGCCACAACCTGCCCTGCTTTGACCTCGAACGAAACGTCCTGAAGGACCGGATTGCTGCCCGGAATATAGGCAAAGGTGACTCGATCAAAGGTCACATCGCCGCGCACGTTCTCCAGCTCGATGGCTCCCGGTCGATCCTTGACCTCAGAATCGGCGTCCAGAATCTCGAATACGCGCTCGGCGGATGCGCGCGATTCGCCCAGCAGCGTGGCGAGAAAGCCCATACGCCGAATTGGGTTGACGAGCTGGAGCAGATAGCTGTTGAACGCAACCAGCTCACCCAGGGTCAGCCGTCCCTGAATCACGAGCTGTCCGCCGATCCACAGGATGAGCACCGTGCTGGCGCTGGCCAAAAAGATGATGAGCGGCATAGTCAGCGCAGATTCGCGGGCGATACTTTGTGAGGTATCAAAGATACGGTCGTTCTCGGCGCCAAAGCGGGATATTTCGGCCGGCTCTTGCGCAAAACCGCGCACCACACTCATGCCCAGCAGGTTCTGTTCCAGGCGTGAGGTCATAATGGCGATGCGATCCTGGCGTTCGTGGAATCTGGGACGCATGCGCTTCATATAGCGGCGCATGAGGAACAGAACGACGGGCATTACCAGTAGCGAGAGAACGGCCAGCATCGGCTGCATATTCAGCAGGATGGCGGTGGTGCCGATGAGCAGCACCATGGCGTCGACCATGCCCAGAATGCCCTGTCCGGTGATGCGCTGCAACCGCTCTACGTCGCTGGTAGCGCGGGAAAGAAGCTGTCCGGCCTGACTGCGATCGTGATAGCTGAAAGAGAGGCTCTGCAGTTTGCGATAGATCTCACCGCGCATGATATAGGCGATGTTCTGCGAAACCCACTCGGCCAGGTAGCCCTGCCCGAAGCGAAAGATGCCCTGGACCAGAGTGGCGACGACCAGCAGCAGGACCGATGTAATGAGTACATCGGGCTGATTCTCGCCGATACCCACGTCGATAATGCGGCGGATGATCTGAGGGGTAATCAGGCGCATGGCGTTGATGCCCAGCATGCACAAGTATGCGGTCGTTTCACCCAACCAGAACGATCGCATATACGACAGAACGCGCAGAATAGACCTCATAGTGGCTGCTCACCTCGATCCGTGGTTTCCGAGACGTCAATATGCGCAATATCCATCAGCCTGGCCAGGGCCGCATCGATCGCTACGAGTTCTTCCTCGGTGAGTGTGGGCAGGCGCTCGCGCAGGCGGGCGACGGGACCTTTGGGTGCTTGCGCTGCAATTTCGCGCCCGGCGGGGGTAATCTCGGTCAATACTCGTCGGCAATCCTGGGTGCTTCGATGCCGTTGTACCAGGCCGGCTTGCTCAAGGCGCTCCAGCAGAGGCGATGTGGTGCCGTCACGAATGTGCAGGTAACGGCTGATCTCACTGACCGATCGAGGGCCATAATTCGCCAGATAGCGGAGTACGGCGGTCTGTTGTCCCGATACGCCCAATGTTTTGCGCAAGCGATGGCTAAAGTGATGCTGGTAGCGCAACAACGTCAGGTAGCGCAGGACGATCGACTCGATCAATTTATCAGCAGAATGCATGAATTATTTGGCTCCTCCCGGGGCGAGGTGAGATCGTTAGGGCACTAAGCATTATAACATGGCGCGGGAGCTTGTCAATCGCTCTGCCAAACCGGAAAATCTCGCATCGACATCCGCGAACGACAGGCAGAACCCTGTACGGGCTATCCTGAAGGAGCAGAAACCGTCCTGCAAGATGCTTGCGGTTAATCTCATGATCGAGTATAGTCAGTCAACTCGCGCGCGTTCGAAGACAAGTCACTGCACAAGGCCGCACCGGGATGTCGGTTGAGCCTGAACGGCATGTCGACAATTCGAACGCCCTCAATCTATCACCATGAGGTAGCCCCATGGACGAGCGGATCCTGCAGCCCGAGCTCTTGTGTCAGGTGGCGATCATCGTGAACGACATCGAAGCCACATCGTGTGCCTGGGCCCGTGTTTTGGGTGTGGAGGTGCCCCCCTGGAGCCTCACCGATCCCGCCGAGCAGAGCCACATCTCGTATCGGGGGGAGAGCACGCCCGCCCGCGCCAAGCTGGCCTTTTTCGATCTCGGACAGGTGCGTCTGGAGCTGATCGAGCCGGTCGACGGCCCCAGCACATGGCGCGAGTTTCTCGACGCCCACGGCCAGGGTATCCATCACATAGCCTTTACCGTGCGTGGCATGGACGATGTTTTGGCGCGACTCGAGTCGATCGGCGGGGAAACGGTTCAGCGGGGAGATTATGTCGGCGGGCGTTATGCCTATGTGGACGCCGTGGCCGGGCTGGGTGCCGTACTCGAACTGCTGGAGAATTTTGAGGTGTAATGCAACGATCTCAAACCGCCCCTCAGTCCGGGAAGGCACGTGAGAGTCGCTCGCCCCGGAGTGAGGGGGTCCTTGATGACAACATACCCTCGGCCTCGTCCCGATCGGCGGGTGGCCGGCGTGGTTACGAGCGTCGCGTCGCGGAGCCGCCATCGTATTTGACGCGGTATGGAATGGCGGCGCTCTTGCTGGCGCTGGTGCTCGCCACGCTGTATTATGCTTCGCTTCATAACATCCTCCTGTTTCACTCGCTAGTCGAGATATTCCGCTTGGTGGTGGCGGCGGGTGTATTCGTCGTCGCCTATAATACACGCCATCTTCACCGCAATGGGGCGGCCTGGTGCTTTTGGGGGTCGCGTATCTGCACGTGGCCGTGTTGGATACACTCCACACCCTCTCTTTTCACGAGATGGGGGTCTTTCCCGACTATGATTCGAACCTGCCCACGCAGTTATGGGTGGCTGCGCGCCTGATGCAAAACGCATCGCTCCTGCTTGCCCTGTTCTACTTTGGGCGGCGGACCCGGTTGCGGGGTGTCGTGTTCTCATATTTCATCCTGACGTCTCTGCTCATCGTCCTGATCTTTACCGGCTATTTCCCCGCGGCCTATGTAGAAGGCGCCGGTCTGACGCCGTTCAAGGTAGCCAGCGAGTATGGGGTGATTGCGCTTTCGCCGGCCTGTGTTGGGTTGCTGGTGTATCGCCGCCGCTCGATGTCGGACAATGTTTTTGTGCTTCTGTTAGGCGCCCTGGCTGCGGATGTGGTCGCTTCTCTATTTTTCATGCAGTATTTTCGGGTGACAGACGACTGGCTTGTTGTAGGCCATTACGCCATTCTGGTCTCGTACTTTTGTCTGTACAAGGCGATCGTCGAAACGGGGTTGCGTCGCCCGTTCGATTTCCTCTTTCACAGTCTGCAGCAGAACGAGCGCGAGTTGCGCAAAAGCTCCGGCCTGTTGCGCTCGGTGGTGGCCGATGCGCTGGTGGCTCTGTTCGCCACCGACGTACAGGGGATGATTACCGTGCTGGAGGGGCACAACCACCGGGCCATGGGCATGGGACCCGATCATGCGCTGGGGCAGAATGTGCTGTCCGAACATGTGGGAGGGCCCTTTCTGGCCGATAACGTACGGCGTGCCCTGGCCGGAGAGACGGTGACATCTGAGGTGCAAACCGATGACGGGCGAGTTCTATATCTGCGCTATTCCCCGGTGTGGGAAGGTGAACGGGTGGCGGGCACCATCGGTGTCGCCACCGACATCACCGAGATCAAGCAGGTCGAGGAAGAGCATAAATGGGAATCTCGCGTGCGCGAGGCCCTGGCCGATCTGTATCCCCCTTTGATTTCGACGACGAGCATCGATGAGATGGCGCTGGCCGTGCTCCGCCATGCGCAGAATCTGACCGGCAGCGAACACGGCTATGTCGCTTCGATCAACCCGGTGAATGGCGACATGATCGCCCATACCCACACCGCCATGCTGGCCGGCGATTGCCACGTCGTGGAGGGAGAGCGGCGCGTTGTCTTTCCGCAGGATGATGACGGCCGCTATGGTGGCTTGTGGGGTCATGCGCTGAATACGCGCCGGGCGTTCTATACCAATAATCCGGCGACTCATGAATCTACCCGAGGTCTGCCGGAGGGTCATGTCCCGTTGCGCTGTTTTCTTTCGGTGCCGGTATTGCTGGGCGATCATCTGGCGGGGCAGATCGCTCTGGCCAATTCGCAGCGAGATTATACCGGGCGAGATCTGCAGGCCGTCGAGCGCCTGGCCAGGTTCTATGCTCTGGCCATCCAGCGCCTGCGGGCGGCAGAGGCTCTTCGGGATGAACATAACCGCGCCCAGCAATATTTGGATATGGCCGCCGACATTATCGTCGCGATCGATGCTTACGAGACCATCACACTGGTGAACCGTCGCGGATGCGAGTTGCTGGGTTATGACAGCGACGGGATTGTGGGCAAGAACTGGTTCGATATCTTTTTGCCCGATGCCGTGCGAGAGAGCTCCCGGGAGAGGTTCCACCAGATGCTTTCCACGGGACAGGTGGGCGCATCCTATTATCACGAGAATCTCGTGCGCGACCGTGAGGGCAATGAGCACTATATCTTTTGGCGCAACACATTGCTGGGGCAGGGCAATGACACAGTGAATGGGGTGCTGGCTTCGGGCACCGATATCACCGAGCGCAAGCGGGCGGAAGAGATGGCCCGGCGGGTAGCTCTGGCGGATCATACCCGCAAAGCCGAAGAGACCGAGCGTCACCGCCTGGCCCGTGAGTTGCACGATCAGGTGGGGGGCAACCTTAGCTTGCTGGGCATTCGCCTGAATATCTTGCGTGCCCGATATGGTGAGCGGGACGATGAGCTGTCGGACCAGATCGCCGACTCGCTGGATCTGGTCGACCAAACCGCGCAGAGTATTCGTAGCATCATGGCCGACCTGCGTCCTCCCATGCTGGACGATTATGGTCTGGTATCGACGTTGCACTGGCATGGCGAACAGTTCTCATCCCGTACCGGCATCAGCGTACAGATCGAAGGCGACGATGATGCGCCTCGCGTCGATGCGGCGATTGAGGTCGCCCTGTTCCGTATCGTTCAGGAGGCGTTATCCAACGTTGCCCGCCATGCCAACGCCAGCAAAGTGACCGTGCGGCTGACCCAAAGCAAGCGTTCACTGCGGCTTTTGATCCATGACGACGGCGTCGGTTTTGATTCCTCCACTCTGGATGCGCCCGATAGTGAGGGGGGGTGGGGGCTGCTGAACATGGTGGAACGGGCCCGCGCAGTGAACGGGCAATGTCGTATCGATTCGCGCCCCGGTTGTGGAACATGTATCGTCGTCCGGGTGCCCCGGTAGAGCGCCGTCAGATCGTCTGTAGCAATCGAATATCTGCGACATCTCTCGTGGATTGTCGGATCGAACGATCAATGTAGACGCATGATCAAACAAAGGAGATGCCGACCATGGGAACCAAAATCGTCCTTATCGGCGCCGGAAGCGCGCAGTTTGGCCTGGGCACCGTGACCGATATCTTTGACTGTGAAGCATTGCGGGGCAGCCACATCGTGTTGCACGACATCAACGCGCAATCGCTGGCCGGTGTAGAGGCCATCACCCGACAATATATCGAGGAGAACAACCTGCCCTATACCCTTTCGGCCACCACCTCTCGCCGAGAGGCCTTGCAGGGGGCGGACTTTTGTATCATCTCGATCGAGGTGGGAAACCGTTTTGCCCTGTGGGAGCAGGACTGGCAGATTCCGCTGCAATATGGCATTCGTCAGGTGTATGGAGAGAACGGCGGCCCGGGCGGGTTCTTTCACGCCTTGCGTATCATCCCGCCCATCCTCGGCATCTGTGGCGATATCATGGAGGTCTGCCCCGACGCTCATGTGTTCAACTTTTCCAACCCCATGAGCCGCATCTGTCTCACCGTCAAGCGCCGATACCCCGAGATCAAGCTGGTGGGTCTGTGCCACGAGATCCACTCACTGGAGACGCATCTGCCCCGTCTGCTCAATGTGCCCTTTGACGACCTTGAGGTCAAAGCCGGCGGCCTGAATCACTTTTCAGTGCTGCTGGAGGCCCGCTATCGCAAGACGGGCAAAGATGCCTATCCCGAGATTCGCGAAAAAGCGCCCGCCTATTTCGAGTGCCTGCCCGAGTTCAAGGATCTGGTCGCCCAGTATCTCAGCCCGGCCCCGGGGGCAGAGCCCGCGTTGCGTGGCGTCGAGAGATCGTGGGCCGAGCGGGGCCTGTTCCGTCGTATCCTCGATATCTATGGCTACTTGCCCATCACCACAGACAGCCACTTTGGTGAGTATATTCCCTGGGCATACGAGGTCGTCGATCATAGAGGCATCCTGGACTTTTACCGCTGGTACAAGCGCTGGTGCTTTGAAAAAGAGCCCCAGATCGGCAACGTTCTGGGGTCAGAGCGCGTGATCCCCATCATCGAGGCCATTCTGTGCGATCTGGGGCGCGAGGAGTTGGCGGTGAACGTCATGAACGACGGCCTGATCGACAACCTGCCGGCCGACCTGGTGGTCGAGGTGCCCGCCGTCGTCGACGGCAAGGGCGTGCACGGCGTCCCGTTGGGCACGTTGCCGCGGGGCTTTGCCGGGTTGTTGTGCAATCAGGCTTCGGTGCTGGATCTGACCGCCGAAACCGTACTCACCGGATCGAAGCAGGTGGCTCTGCAGGCGCTGCTGGCCGATCCGGTCGTGGATAGTGTGCGCGCCGCCGAGGGGATCCTGGACACCATGCTCGATCTGCAGCGGCCCTATCTGGGCTATATCGAATAACCCTTCTCATCCGACCCTCCAAAGGTCGATCGCCCGGCCTTTGGAGGGTTCGTGCGCTCAGGTCAGCACGAGGGCAATGCCGATGACGCTGATGACGGTGCCGATCAGCGTGTGGCGGGTGGGCCGCTCCTTCAAAAAGATGTAACTCAGAGGCACGGCGAACAGCGGCGCCGTAGAGCTGATGATGGCCGTCATGCTGGGGCCGGTCAACTGGATGGCCAGGGTGTACAGCGTGCCCCCCACTCCCCAGCCCAGCAACCCCGCCAGACAGAGCAGGCACAGGGTGCGCCGGTCCATCTTGCCGATATCGCGCAGGCCACCACCGGCTTGCAGCAAGCAGAGAAAGCCCCGCCACAAAGGGAACACGCACACTATTCGCAGCGAACGTATTGATGTCCCCCTCCAATCCCTTTGCCAGTAAAATGGTCGCCAGGCCCCAGGCGATGGCGGCGAGAAGCGCCATGCCGACGCCCATGGCGGTCTCTTGGGGGGAGCGGGGCAATTCGGAGGTATCCTGCACATGGCCGCGAGGCCGCGCCACGAGATAGACGCCAAGCATCACCAGGACCATGCCGGCCACCATGCGCCCGCCTATGGCGCTGCCCAAAAAGAGGGCGCTGAACAGCACGGTGAACACCGGATGGCTGCTGGTGATGGGGAAAGCACGGCCCACACCCAACGTCTTGAGGCTGGTGAGGTACATAAAGTCACCCACCACACCGCCGACGACGATCGAGCCGATGAGAAATGCTGCGCGCGATGCCGTCAACAGAGCCAGATCGTTTTGCCCACCGGTGAGGAACATGGCGGGCAGGATAAAGAGTAGCGCCACGGTGGCGCGGAGGCCATTGACCAGCAGCGGGTTCAGACGACTGGTGAGGGTTCGCAGGAGGATGCTGGTGCAAGCCCAGCAAACAGCCTGACTAAAAGCGACGATGATTCCCAATGCAAATACCTGCCTGTGCCGTGATGTGATCGTGATGCATCGATCATGGCCGCCGTGTGGCGAAGCCATACCAAAAGAGCGGTTGCGTGGGTCGCCCGAAACAAAGTTCCGTATGGCGGCGCGCGCGTGCCGACTCCCAGGCCAGCCCAGTATTCCACAGCGGCTGTAACGTGTCAAAAACGAGTTATGCTAAAGCATCATCTGATCGAGGAGGTTGAATGAAAGCCAGAGCGGCCATTATGAGAGCGTTCAATACCCCCCTCTCTCTGGAGGAGGTCGACATCCCGCCTTTGGAGCCGGGGCAAGTTCTGGTGCAGGTCGATGTGGCGGGCGTATGTGGCTCGGATGTGCACATGTGGCGGGGGCATGATCCGCGCACCCCATTGCCCATCATCCTGGGGCACGAGGGGCTGGGCCGGGTGGTGGATATCAACGGCCCCAAGCACGATCTGAACGGACGATCGATACAGCCCGGAGATCGCATCCTGTGGGAGCGCGGGGTGACATGCGGGCGGTGCTACTACTGTGCCGTGCTCAAGCAGCCTTCGCTGTGTCCTCACCGCTGGGCTTATGGCATTCACCGCTCGTTTGAGCAACCGCCGCATCTCAACGGATGTTATGCCGATCATATCATCCTGGATGCCGCCACCCATCTGATCTCGCTGGACGGCATACTGGCGGATGACGATGATCCGGCGCCGCTGGTGGCTGCATCGTGCTCCGGCGCTACCGCCGCTCATGGGTTCGATCTGCTTCCGACTCGGGTGGGCGATACCGTCGTTATCCTGGGGCCGGGGCCGTTGGGCGCTTTTTCGGTATTGCTGGCCCGGGCGGCGGGTGCGGCCGAGATCGTCGTCATCGGTGGCACGGGGCCACGGCTGGATCTCTGCGCCCGGCTGGGCGCCACCCGGGTGCTGAACCGCCGCGAGACCGAACTGTCCCATCGGATAGAGGCGGTGCGTGACCTGACCCACGGCCGCGGCGCCGACCTGGTGGTCGAGGCTTCGGGGAGCATCGATGCGGTGCGGGAAGGTCTGGATCTGGTCCGTCGGGGCGGAGGGCTCTCTCTGGTGGGAATTGGCGCGCCGGTGGGCGAGATGCCGCTATCACCCTTTGAGGATGTGGTGCAGCGTAATGTACGGGTGCAGGGCGTGTGGGTGAGCGATGTGACCCATACATTGCAGGCCATGGCCCTGGTGCGTCGTTACGCCGCCGATCTGGAGGGATTTATCAGCCATCGCTTCCCGCTGGATCAGGCCACCGCGGCGCTGGAAGCCGTGGCCGGCCGCGACGCCATCAAGGCGGTGCTGGTGCCGGGCGCCTAGACATACCGAAAAAGGAGGGCGTTGGGCCGCGGGCGGGGCTCGTGGCCATACGAATCTCGCGCCGCTCCGGATTTGGGCAATCATCTGCCCCGTGGTATTATGGGCTGAGAGCCCCGGCACGACCTGCCGCGGGCTCTCAGCTCAGTTTCTATACAAGGGGCGCAATGACGATCGAAAATACCCCGGCGACCGATGCATACGAGGCCCATATCCGCAAGCACGAGCGGTGGAATTTTACCGTCAATTTGCTGGATCTGACCTTTTACAATCTGGCCACCAGCTTTGTCTTTGGCTCGACGGTGCTCTCGCTATATGCCAGCTATCTGACCTCGTCTGCGGCCCTTATCGGGCTGATCCCGGCCATCCAGAGTGTGGGGAATTTCCTGCCCCAGCTTTTGACGGCGCGCTATTCGGAACAACTTGAACGCAAGCTGCCCTTTGTGCAAAAAGTCAGCGTCATGGAGCGGGTGCCCTATCTCTTTGTCTTCTTGGGCATCGTCCTCATCCCCGATGCGCCCCGCTGGCTTGCTTATGCGATACTGGCCCTATCTCTGGCGATGGCCACAGGCAGTGGCGGGCTCGGCGCTCCGGCGTGGAACGCCATGCTGGCCAAGGTGGTGCCGGTGCGGCGACGGGGGCTCATGTTCGGCTTGAGCAGCGCCGCCGGCGGTCTCTTGGGCGTGGCCGGCGCGGCTTTGTCACGCCATGTGCTCGCAACCTATCCCTACCCTACCTCATTCGGGATCTGCTTTGCCCTCTGTTTTGCCTTTCAGGTGGTGTCGTGGATCTGCCTCAGCATGAATCGCGAGCCGGCGAAAAAGCCCAATATCGAGGCCGTCTCGATCACCACTTATTGGAAGCGCCTGCCCGATGTGCTGCGCGAGCATCCCAATTTCGCGCGTTGGCTGGTGGCTCGTTCGTTGACCATTCTGGGCACCATGGGGACTGCCTTTTATGTGGTGTATGCCCGCAAAACGTTCAACGTGGATGATTCATTTGCCGCCACCCTGACCATGGCGGCGCTGGCAAGCCAAACGGTGAGCACGCCGCTACTGGGTTGGCTTGCCGACCGTCTCGGGCACAAGTGGCTCTCCGAGGTATGCGCCCTGGTGGGCGCCGCCGGTGCGCTGCTCATCCTGGTGGCGCCCGGCGTGATCTGGCTGTATGGAGTGTTCATGCTGGTGAACATCTCTGTGGCGGGGCGTTTTATATCCGAGACGGGCATCACCATGGAGTTCTGCGATCCCGACGATGTGCCGACCATCTCGGCGCTGGCGAACACCATCTCGGCCGCGCCCATTCTGCTGGCGCCGGTATTGGGTGGGTGGATCGCCGATCTGGCCGGCTATCGGGTCCTCTTTGCCGTCGCCCTGGCGTTGTTCATCGCGGGGTGGAGCTTTATGCACTGGGGCGTGCGCGAGCCACGCCACGAGGCGGTGTATTCGCGGGCGTCTGTCTCTGATTCGGGAGGGGATATGCGGGGCGATTCGACCGCGCCCCGGTTCGCGCAAGATTGAGCGGGTTACGACGAAGGGGAGGCCACAGCCTCCCCTTCTTTTTATCGGTTCCTATCGCAGTGATTCGCGCAGAATCCGCGTCAGCTCGATAAATCGCGGTTCATAGATCACCTCGGCCGTACGGGGTCGGGGCAGATCGACGAGCACCTCGCGTTCGATACGCCCGGGGCGGGGGCTCATGGTCAACACCCGATCCGACAGGAACACCGCCTCGCGGATGTCGTGGGTGACCATCACCACCGTCGTGCGCCGCGCCCCCCATATGCGTAACAGTTCGGCGTTCATGCGTTCGCGGGTCAGCGCGTCCAGCGCGCCAAAAGGCTCGTCCAGCAAAAGCAGGTCGGGATCGTACACCAGCGAGCGGGCCAGCGCCACCCGCTGGCGCATACCGCCGGAGAGGTCCCG
>JBMNOI010000050.1:0-25956 GCA_050942995.1 Anaerolineae bacterium | reverse complement strand
CAACTCAGCAATAACAGCCGGGTCTCCCAGCGTCTCATGTCCAGCATCAGCTCGGTGCTCTTCTCTGCCAGCATCTCGCCGGTATAGGCATCCTCTACCGTCACCGCAGAGGGCAGATGAATCGTCCGCACCCCATCGCTCTGGGCATACAGGGCCAGAAAGGCGTTATTGGCCCATACCATATCCCCGTCCTCTGCATAGATGTGCACCCCGGCCCATCGGGCGATATTCTGCAGCAGTTGCCAGGAGAGCAGAGGCGCCGCGCTATAGATCGAGCGCCGGCTTCCCAAATCCTTGACGGCCAGCCCCGGCCGTCCCGTGCTGCGCGCCACCCCCAGCACCAGCGCCTCGTCATCGTCCACATAGAACGCAGGGGCGACGGCTGTCTCGGGCATATACTGGATGCGTGGCGGGCGGGTATAGATCTCGCGATTCACGCCGGTGCCATAGGCCACCCCTTCCAGACCGGCCGTAATGGGATGATCGCCTCGCGTGATCTCGACATCCAGTTCGGCGCACAGATCGGCCATGCCGTGCGACATGCCGGTAAGCGCCGCCATGTTCTCCACCGAGGCCGAGTCGTCGCTCAGAAAACCGGGCGCATAGATCCACAGCACGGTGGCGCCGTCGCGCCTGGCAACCCGCTCAATCAGCGCCCGCTCATCATCCGATAGATAGGAAACGTTCGCCATGACGTACAGCTTGTAGCGAGGCAGGTCGGGCGACGCCAGATCGTCGATGAGCAACTGCTCAAAGGGCGCCCCCATGCGACTCATGTGCCAGTTGCGGAACATCTTTTGGGTGGTGTTGTGCAACCCCTCACGCGGCGCCATGAACATCATCGCCCGCTGACTGACCACAAAGGCCACCTGACCGAAATGCTCGCGCCGCACCTTTTGTAGCCGCTCTTCGATGGCCGCGAGCCGGCGAATCGGCCCCACCGCCTCTGGCGCGTCGAACCACCCCTGGTTGGTAAGATCCATCCACCATTGGGATGTGCCCGAGGCGAGTTGATAGGCGGCATCCTTTTTCATCATCTCGATGGTGGCCTCTACCGTCTGCGGCTGGCTGATATGCCGCTTCCAGGTAACCGAGGCCGGTGTCCATACCGTTTTGCAGTCGATCTCGTCGATGTGGATCTTGCCGGCGCGGCGAATGGTATCGGCCATCGATTGCGGCGAGTGATAGCCCCCTTCGCCACGGTAGCCATAGGCGTGGGGACTGGCGATGAGATCCACTGCATCGGAGTGGAGCAGGCGACGCAGTGCATAGTGCCCGTTGAGCTGGGGGCGGGGCATGTTGCTGAACTGATAGCCGTAAAAGACGCAGGTCACTTTGGGGTGCGGCATGGCGGCCTTGGCCGCAGCGCACACGGCGATGATGCTATCGGCCGTGGCATCGCTCATGCATTGGGTATAATCGATGGTCGGTCGATCGCGCACCGGATCGTAGAACTCGCCGTAACTCACCCGCATACGCTCGGCCGGCGTGGGGATGATCACCTGCTCGAAATCCACCGCCCGCCCCCAAGCCTTCCTCAGGCGCTCGACGTCGTCATCATAGGTCACGCGCAGCCAGCGGCGGAAATCGGCCTGCGCCGCCGGTGAATAGTCCGCCAGGCCGCCAAAAGAGTACTCGTTCCAATGAAACCACTCGGAAAAGAGCCCGTCACACAGGTGCCAGGCCCAGATCCGGTCGGCATAGGGCTGCGTTTCGCAATGTGCCACCAGCGCCGCCACCGCCCGGCCTGCCTCCTCACGCCAGACGAGAGAGTGAAACGAGTGCAGGTTCATGTCACCCAGATGCACATCGTGGCCGAGGTAACCCGGCGTGCGCGGATCTGACACGCCCTGATCCAGCACATCCTCCGTCTCGATGGAGCGCAATACGTTCATCTCATCGGGATGTAATGCCCCCCACCAGGGGTGGCCCTGCCGTGCCAGGTTGATACGCGGCATGAAATAACCATGGGGCACCCGCGCTACATAGTCGGTGAGATAGGCGTCTACCTCGTCGAAATCGTACCGTTCCGGCCCGACCCACCAGATACCCGGGACGGAAAAGGTGTACAGTCTGATGCCCGCCTGCGCAAAGGTCGTAGCATAGTCTGGCCCGACGTAGCTGATGATCGGTGGGACCGGCGAGCCGTTCAGGAACAGCGTCGGCACCCCCATATGCTCGCGAACGGCAGTGGTCGTCATCGTCATACCCCCTTGTGTTGGGCGCCCATCCGGCAGTGGATGGATATACAGTTGAATAGATAATATCATGCTTTACACATGTTTGTAAACGAGCCGCCACCTGTTTACGTGGCAGCGCTCTGGCAAGTGAGCCCTGTCGACGCTTGACACACAGCCCCCTGCGTTTACACTGATGGGGCAGGTGCGGCAGAGCCGCCCTCGCGATTATGCCGACGGAGGGGCGCAATAACCATGAGCAAGACATTCAACTGGGGCATTCTGGGGCCCGGACGGATCGCCGGACGCTTTGCCGGCGTCGTCGCCGATATGCCCGACGTTCGCGTGCTGGCGCTGGGGTCGCGCTCGCGCGAGCGAGGCGAACAGTTCGCCGCCGCCCACGGCGTCGAGAGGGTCTATGATAGCTATGAGGCGCTGGCAGACGACCCTGACGTGGACGCCATCTATGTCTGCACTCCCCACTCTTTTCACGCCAAACATGCCCGCCTCTGTCTCGAACGGGGCAAACCGGTTCTCTGCGAAAAACCCATGGCCGTCAATGCCCGGCAGGTGCAGGAGATGATCGACACAGCACGCCGTCAGGGTGTATTCCTCATGGAGGCCATGTGGGTCCGCTTTACGCCCGTGACCCGCACGGTGCTGGGCTGGCTAAAAGAGGGCTGCATCGGCGAGCCTCGCCTGCTCAGCGGCCATTACGGCTTTCGCACCGAGGTAAATCCCCGTAGCCGCCTGTTCGATCCCGCGCTGGCCGGCGGGTCGCTGCTGGATATGGGCGTCTATGGCGTATCCACCGCCGCGATGGTATTCGGTCCGTCGCCCGTCGAGATATCCGCCGAGGCGCACGTGGGAAAGACCGGTGTCGATGAGCAGGTGGCCATGCTGTTGCGCTACCCGAATGGAGAGCTGGCCATGCTGTCCAGCGCCATCCGCACCCGACTGAACCAGCCGGTGTGGATTCACGGCACCCACGGCGCCATCTCGATGGAACAGATGGGCGGTATGCAGTCTGCCACGTTGCGGGTCGATGGTGAGGATCCCATCACCGTAGAGGATGAAGCGCATTTCGGATTCGAGATCGCCGAGGCCATCTCTTGCATTCGTGAGGAGCGGATCGAGAGCGAGATATGGCCGCCGGAGTGTACCCTGGCCACTCACCGGATCATGGATGAGGTGCGCCGACAGATCGGCGTGCGCTACCCTGTGGAATGAGCCTGCAGGGACCGTCTCTGGCAGGCACGGCCCCTTGCAGAAAGCGACTATTGGCGGCTCGATGCCATAGAGCGGGCCGCCGTCAACCGAACGAGCAGATAAGGAGACCCGATGACATGAGTGATCAGGCACAGTCCCAAAAGTTATCCTGGGGCATTCTGGGCACCGGCACCATCGCCCACACCTTTGCCCGCGCCCTGGCCCACTCGACCACCGGTCAACTGGTAGCGGTCGCCAGCCGCAACGCAGCATCGGCCGAGGCCTTTGGCGAGGAATTCGGCGCGCCCCGCCGTTACGCGGGATACGACGAACTGCTGACCGATCCGGACATCGATGCGGTATATATCGCGTTGCCCAACCACATCCACGCCCAGTGGATCATCCGCTGCGCCGAGGCGGGCAAGCATATCCTTTGCGAAAAGCCGCTGGCCACAAACCGCGCCGAGGCAGCCGACGCCATAGAGGTCGTTCGTCGCCATGACGTGTTCCTCATGGAGGCGTTCATGTACCGCTGTCACCCGCAGACGGCGCGGCTGGTCCAACTGGTGCGCGAGGGCGTCATCGGCCAGGTGCGGGTGATTCAGGCACATTTCAGCTTTAATATGCGCGGCGCCCGCCCCGAGAACATCCGCCAGCAGAACGCCGCCGCCGGGGGTGGCATCATGGATGTGGGCGGCTACGCCGCCTCGATAACTCGTCTGGTGGCCGGCGCGGCGATCGGCCAAGATTTCGCCGACCCTGTCGAGGTCAAAGCCGTGGCCCACATCAACCCCGAGAGCCGCGTCGATGAATGGACGACGGCCGCGATGCGCTTCCCGGATGACATTGTGGCCAATCTTATCTGTGGCATCCAGGTCGCCGTCGATTCGACCCTGCGTATCTGGGGCTCGGAGGGGCACATTCTGCTGCCCAACCCCTGGTTCCCCGGTGAGCGCGAAAATCGGATTCTGGTATACCATGCCGACCGGGAAGAGCCGGAGGAGATCATCGTCGAGGCCGATGCGCCGCTCTATACCATCGAGGCCGATACCGTCGCACGGCACATCGCCGATCGTCAGGCGCCTCCCCCCTGTATGACCTGGGCCGATACCCTGAGCAATATGGATACCCTGGATCGCTGGCGGCGCGAGATCGGGCTGGTGTTCGACAACGAAAAGCGCTGAGCGCCTCGAAGAGTCCGCCTGTCAGTGCACAGCGCATCGTTTCGACTGAAGGCATAGAGCCGGGGTGATGGGGCAAAAGATGCTCCATCACCCCGGTCGATGAAAGGATCTCAACCGTGACAGAGACGCCGACCCTCATCTGCCTGCTGGGCAGCCCGCGCCGCCGGGGGAACAGCGACACGCTGGCCGCCGAGGTCTGCCGTGGATTCAACGAGGCCGGGGGCACGTCCCGACAGATCGCCCTTTCCTCCCTCGACCTGCAGCCCTGCAACGCCTGTGATTGGTGCAAGACCGACCATCCCGATCCCGAGCCCTGCGTCATTCAGGACGATATGCAACGGGTCTATGACGAGATGCTGGCGGCCTCGGCCATCCTTTGGGCCACGCCCATCTACTCCTGGGCGCCCACAGTCGAGATGAAGACGGTACTCGACCGACAGTTCGCCTGGGGGGAATATCAGAGCACCCACCACGCCAGAGCACTGGCCGGGCGCCCTGTAGGCCTTGCCGTCACTTATGCCGACCCCGATCCGGTGAGCAACGGTTTTTACCATTGCTATCACATCTTGCGCATCGTCGCCACGGCTTCGGGCGGACGGGTGGCGGGCTGTGTACACGGCGCCGCTGGCGATCCGGGCGGCATCGTCCATCAGCCAGATGTGATCGAGGCCGCCCGGGCCCTCGGCCACAAGCTGTTTCACCTGTCACCGGCTCGAAGCGAGTAACCCCACGATACGCCATAAAAAAAACGGAGGGCGAATGGTCCGCCCCCCGTATACCGTCAGCGGTCCCGGCGGCGTTCTCTCTCCCTGTCCCGAACGATAACCCGCCGCTCTAATAGTTTGATCTCGCGGGATATGCGCCTCTGGCGCATCCACATGCCCCCCACCAGACCAAAGGTAATCACCCAGAACACGGTATATGCCACCACTAAATACGCCATGTTATCCATATCTATACCGCCTCTCTGAAACGAACCCTTTTGCCTGCCTGTCTGGACATCGCCGAAAAGACCGGTCCTCGCTCCGATACGGAAGCGCACAATGAAAAAGCGGGCCTGCCGTGTAATTCATAATTATTTTACTCGAAAATCGCGCCGCGCGCCAGAGCCTATCGGATGAAGAAGCCTTTGCTCACGTCGTAATAGACCGGGACATGCCGATCATGAGGACGCATAGCTTCTCAATCGAACAAATGCATGCCGCACAGTGCACAAGGCGGGCGAAGAACACTAGACCTCTGCATCCAGCTCTGCGCGCAGATCCTCCAGTCGCTCCGCATCCTGCTGCAGGCGCATCCGCATCCTCAATAACGTCACATAGAGCAGGCTGAATGCCACGATGGAGACCAGCAGAGTGTGCCACATGGGGGGCGTAACGGCCATGCCCCCACCGCCTGAGAACAGATCGGGGTGAATGGTGCGCCACCAGCGAATGGCAAACCAGGACAGGGGCACGGTGACAAAGGCGATGATGCCATACACCGCCGCAAAGCGGGCCGCACGGTCGCGATCATCCACGACGTTACGCAGCGACACATAGGCCAGATAGAGCAGCAACTGGATCGCCGAGATGGTTAGGCGCGGCTCCCACGTCCAGTATACGCCCCACACCGGACGCGCCCACAGCGCCCCGGTAAGCACCGCCATGGTCATGAACGCCAGCCCCACCTGCCCCGAAGAGAGCGCCAGCACATCCCAGATGCGTCGGCGACCGGCCAGATAGGCGATGCTGCCCGCGCATGTCACGCCAAACGCGACAAATCCCACCCAGGCCGAGGCGACGTGAAAGTAAAAGATGCGCTGCACCTCACCCATCACCGCCTCACGCGGCGCATACAGAAACACCATCGCCAGCGCCGCCACCATCGCCAGCCCACTGAGTGCCGTCGTCGCGATATCGACAACCTCTTGCCGACCGGCTCGACGCTCGGCCTGACGAGGGATCGCGGCCTGTTTCATACTTCTCGCCACTTTTTTTTACTCCTCGATCACATACTCGAACGTGACCAGTGCCACGGCCAGGATCACCAGATCGTACACCACCAGCAGCCGAAGCCATTCGCCGACATCGGCCAGAGCGGCGCCGTCGAGCAACTGGCCCGTGGCCTGTACGGCCGGGAGCAGCACCGGCACGGCCAGCGGCAGCAACAGGACCGGCAGCATCACCTCCTGAGCGCGGGTATTGACCACCATGGCCGCCAGCAGCGTGCCCACGCACGCATAGCCGATCAATCCCACCCCCGTGACCACCAGCACATCCCACCGCACCATCGGCACCCCGAACAGCGCCGAGAGCAGCAGAAGCATAGCCCCTGCCACCACCAGAATAAAGATCAGGTTCCCCAGCGCCTTGCCCGCCAGAAGCAGAGACGGATCGACGGGCGCCAGGCGCAGGCCGTCGATAGAGCCGGTCTGCTTCTCTCTCCCCAGCGACCGCCCCAACCCGAGCATGCCGGCCAGCGCGACGGTCACCCACAGCACGCCGGGCGCCGCCGCCCGGGCCAGCGGGCCGCTCAGATCCAGCGCAAAGCTGAATAAAAGAGCCGCCAGCACGGCAAACAGAAGCATGGCTCCCACCACCTCGCGGGTGTGCAGTTCGGCGGCGATATCTTTGGCGGCGATGATCCAGACCTTGCGCAACACCCCGCGACTACTCCTCATCCCATGTATCCGTCGTCCCGGCGGCGATGGCCGAACGATAACGCGCCGCCACATCCTCTGTCGTGAGTCCGTCCAGCAAAAGGTCGGCGCGCAGTCGCCCGCCGGCCAGCACGACCATCCGCCCGGCACTGCCGGTCACCCGCTCCAGATCGTGGGTGCTCATCAGGACCGCGCATCCGGCAGAGGCCAGTTCGCGCAGCAGGCCCTCGACCCGGGTCACCCCCTCGGGGTCCAGCGCCGCCAGCGGCTCATCCAGCAACAACACGCCGGGGTTGTGGATCAGCGCCCGGGCGATGGTCAGCCGTTGCTGCATCCCGCGCGAATATCCACGCACCAGATCGTCGCCACGCTCGGCGAGCCCCGCCCAATCGAGCAATTCGTCCACCCGCGAACCCGCATCGGGCACATCGTACATTCGGGCATAGAACAGCAGGTTCTGTCGGCCGGTCAGGTCGTCGTATAGCAGCGCGCGATGCGCCACATAGCCGATCTGCCGTCTCGCCTGGCTCGCACTGCGGGCCGCATCCAGCCCTCCGATACGCACCCGACCTCTACCGGGGCGCGTGAGCAGCGCCGCGACGCGTAGCAATGTGGACTTGCCCGCACCGTTGGGCCCCACCAGCGCCACCCGTTCGCCCACCTCGACCGTCAAACTGACGTGCGAGAGAGCGACGCGAGAGCCGAACGATTTGGATACATCATCGATGACGAGACTGGCAGCGCCCCGGCTCGTTTCAAGCATCCTCATTCGTGACCTCGTTACGCAATTCACGGCGCAGAGCGCTCAACCGATCGGCGCGATGCAGCCGATCGACATGCCCCTCCCGCTCCCCCCGGATATCCATCGCGGCGATCTCATCGACCAGGGGTTGCAGTCGTGCGGGAATCGGCCCGACCGGCGCGCCGGCCCATATCATATAGGCGATCACCAGCGCCGCCGCCAGCAGTAGAGCGCCCAAAACCGACTCGTTCAGGGCATGTCGCCTGACGGGCAACCTTTCGGCGTCACCCGCCGCATCGTCGGTGATACCATCCACCGTAGCATCTTCTGCCGCCACCGGTTCGCCGATGAGGGCAACACGCAATGGATCGCCCGCCGCGAGGCCGTCCAGTTCGTATGTATCCACCATGCCCATGGCGGTTTCGATCGGTTCGCCGGGGCGCAGTCCCGCCGCCACGGGCGCCACGCCTCGATCGGGCAGCATGAGCCACACGCCCTCTGTATCTAACGGCATCTCGCGCGTCAACACCATGCCGTCTCGATAGGGCAGCGCATAGCTGATCTGCACTTGCGCCCCCACCTCGCCCGGCATGATCGGATAGGTATCGGCGATGCTCGTCTCATCGATGCGATACCGATCGCCGGTAGAATCGTTCAGCGGGCGAACGTCCGTCGCTCCATCGGGGATCGTCAGTTCAAAGGTTACACCGCCCGGCGCAGGGCCCGCATAGGTTCGATCGCTCCGATTGGCAATCAGGTACGATTCGGCCACATAGAGCCGCTCCGGCGTCGCCACCAGCACCCACTGCAACTCATGGATTCGCAATCCGGACGGATCGTCCGTCACCTCGGCGATAGAGACGGGGATGACCAGCTCTGTCTCTTCCGCATCGGCTGCGACGGGTTCGGAGAAGTAACTGACGCCGGCATAATCGGCCTGCACCACATAGACCTCATCGGGCCCGGGGGGCGGCGGGGCAAAGTGATAGCCGCCGTCATCCCCCACCTCGCTCTGAATCGATTCGAGTTCATGGGGACCCACAAAGCGCCGCAACCGCACCGCCAGACCGACGGGCACCCCGGCATCCGCCGTCAGCATGGTGACCCGTCCCGTTACGACCACGCCGGGGGGCGACTGAGCCTGTACGCTGAAGGGCCTCGACGTAAAGGCAGACAGGATCGACAACAGCAGCACGATGCCGCCGGGATGGCGTCCCGCCCGGCGCAGGGCGTCTCGAGCCTCGGCCGCCCAGGCCTCGACCACCCCGCCCGGATCAATCTGCCGTCGAAACGGGCGCGCCACATAGGCCACCGTGACCGCCAGCAATCCCAGCCCGACAAGTATAGCACCCAGGCTCATGGTGCGTCGCTCCCCCCGGCGCTCAGCAGCCGATCCAGTTCGGCCCGCAACTGCGCAATGGCTCTGTGTCCGCTGCGACGGTACGCCACCCGCCCCTCTTCATCGATCACGACCAGGGTCGGCACCCCCGTCACGCCATAGACGCGGGTGATTCGCCCGTCTGCCTCGTCCAGCGCCAGCGGGTAGCTCAGCATAGAGCGTTCCGCCACCGCCGTCACACTCTCGATATCGTCGGTCACAGCGATCCCCAGCAACCGCACCCCACGATGACGATACTCCTCCCAGATCTCGTCCAACAGAGGCGCCCATTCCAGACAGGTGGGACACCAGCTCGCCCAAAAGTTCAGAACCACCACCTCGCCTCGGGCATCGGCGAGGGAAAAAGACGAGCCGTCCAGAAGCGACAGGCTAAAATCGGGCGCCGCGACGCCGGCCTGTGGCCGGGGCAGGCGCTCCACATGGGCGCCGTGACTCACCCCCCACATGGATACCATGGCGCCGATAAGCAATAAGCCGCCCGCCGCAAAGCCCGGAACGTTCCGGAGACGCCACCTTGCCCAGGCCGACGATTCGGCGGCGTGCCGGGCCGGCCAGGCCGCCAGCGCTCCCCCCGCCAGCACGACCAGCCCGCCCAGCCAGAGCCAGTTGACCAGTCGATTCACATGCACCTTAAAGGTCGCCGTATCGGCCGCGTCATTCCACCCGGCCAGAATCAGGTACAGATCCTCGCGCGCCGATACGCGTATGGCCGGCACGGCCACCGTCTGGGTATGAGCGGCGTAGTGGTGCATTTCGGGGCTGAGCGTGACGAGGTAATCGCCATCATGGTAGACCTGCACGGTGGCGCGATAGGTATCGTGATCCGCAGGCGCAACATCTCGGGTCAGATCCTCATATATGAGGGTATAAGCGCCCAGGCGCTGCGGCTGCCCTCCGGTCAACACTACCTGATACTCGGACGAGTTCATGCGCGTGCCGATGATACCCACCGCCATGAGGATGACTCCCAGATGCACCAGATGAGCCCCATAGTAGCGGCGACGACGTCCCATGGCGCGGAAGAGGTCGCTCGGACGCGTCGGCCCGTCCACGTCCCGGGGGCGCGCACTCTCCCACAACTCGGCCAGTAATGCGGCGCCGGCCAGTCCCGCCAGAGCCAGCGTCGCCACCACGCGCAGATCATCCACGCCGACCAGCCACGCCCCCAGTGAGGCCAGTATCACTCCCACCACGATGGCCGGAACACGGCGGCGCAGCCGGCCAAACGCCCGCGCCGTCGTCCCTGCCAGCGGGCAGACCCCCATCACCAGCAAGAGGGCGGCGAACTGGGGGCCGGTGACGCGGTCAAACCATTCCGGCCCGGCCTCTAGCCGTCCGATACCGGCCCATTCGGTGAGGGTGGGCAATACGCTCCCGATCCAGATCGACAGGGTGAGGGAGAGAAAAAGCAGCAGCGTCAGGCCAAAGGCATACTGCTGCCAGGTATAAGGCGCATCATCGGGGTCGAACAAGAGCGCCCGTCGGGTGACGACCGCCACCATACTCGCGCCGCCGATGAGGGCCATGAGGATCAGGAACGGTGTGCTCAGGTTCGAGCGGGCATAGGCGTGCACCGACTGGATGACGCCGCTGCGTGTGGCAAAGGTGCCGAATATGACCAGCCAGAAAGACAGCGCCGCCAGAATGACATTCCAGAGACGCATACCGCGACGTCGTGACTGCATGATGCCGCCGTGCAGCAGAGCCGTCGCGGTCAACCAGGGCATGAGCCCGGCATTCTCCACCGGGTCCCACCCCCAGTATCCTCCCCACCCCAGCACGTCATAGGCCCATCGCGCGCCCAGCAACAGCCCCAACCCCAGGCAGAGCCAGGCCACCAGTATCCAGGGGCGCACCCGCTCGATCCAACCGTCCACATCGCCGGTGATGAGCGCCGCCAGCGCCAGGGCAAAGGGCGCCGAAAGCACCACATATCCCGCCAGCAAAAGCGGGGGATGAAAGACCATGCCGGGATGGCGCAACAGCGGATTCAGGCCGGTGCCGTCGATCGGGCTGAGGACACTCTGTGTGAACGGGTTGGAGACGAACAGCACCATGCCGACAAAGAACAGGCTCAGCAGATGGAGAAAGGCCAGCGACCAGAGGCGGGAGGCATCCCGCCGGTCCACCGATCGACCGGCCACCCATGCGGCCACAACGCCTTGCAGCGCGGCCCACACCAGCAGTGATCCCTCCTGCCCGGCCCATACGGCCGAGACCTTGAGCCACAGGGGCAGGTTCCGGTTCGAGTGCCGATAGACATAGTCGATCTCGAACCGGTTGAACAACAGTGCGACGGCGAGCAGTGCGATATCCAGCACCAGGAGCGCTGCCACCGCGTGGGCGGCATGCCGGGCGCTGGCAGCCCACGCCGTATGATTTCGCCGGACGGCCAGAACGGCGGCCACTGCGCCATAGAGCGCGACGGCCGCGGCCAACCACAGAGCCAGAATGGCAATCTCGGCAAGCATCAGGAGCCCCTCGTATCCTGATGGGACGTGTCTTCCTCGTAGCGGCTGGGACACTTAAGGAGCACCTGATCGGCCTCAAAGCGGCCGTCATCGCGCAGCCTGCCGCGCACGATAGCCTGGGCGTGATCCCGCAAGAGATCGGGGAGCACGTTATCATACACCACATCCAGGCGGGGAGCATCGGGGTCGTTGGCGGCACGATAGAGGGCCTCCGCCAGGCCGCCGGCTGCCTCCAGATCCGCCGAATCAGCGGGCACATGAGCGATGGAGAACGTTACCCGGGGAATGGAAGCATCGTAAGCGATCGACTCGCCCAACACAGCGCCCGACACCGTCACGTTGCGCCCTGCGGCGGCATCTCCCATCTCGGCAAGTTCGGATACGGTCATATAGTAGCGGGCGGTATCGGCTGTGCTACTGATGATCAGATAGAGTACGGCCGCCACGATCAACCCACCGGCGACCAGAAATCGGCTTCGACCCAATGGATTCCTCCCATCCATTACGCAGTCTTGCCTCAGAGCATGGAAGGGATGTGGACCGGATAACGCACTGAGGGATGTGCCCGCAGTATAACATGCATCGCGATGCGCGTCTACTTGACACTCGATACACTCTGACTAAGCTAAACGCAACGAGCCGTGATACGACCATACGTCAGGGGGGATCGCATGAACGAAACCACCGAGCGCCCGCGTTTCACCGGCAAATTCAAGTATACCGATGAGGAAGGCGGTTACGGCCTCTGGATTCCAAGCGGCTGGCATCGTACCGACTTGGCGGACGGCCGCCAGGGGGTCATCTTTTCCCCCTACCCTAACGACCTGAACACCTGCTTCATGGCCGAGCGACAGGCCCTGGATGTTTCGATCAAACCCAAAGACCTCGCCATCCTGCGGAAAGGATTTCTGCAGGGGCTCGAGTCGCTGCCGGGCATCGAGATCGAATCGCACGAGGAGAGCGTCGGATCGGCCGGCGTCATCTTGTTGGAAGCACGATTCACCTTCCTGGAGGGTGAGGAACGGCGCAAGCGATGGGTTCGTGTATCCTACTGGGGCAACGGCCAGTTGACCTTTATCGCCCAGGGTGCTTCCGAGGAGATCTTTGATTACTGGGTACCGGCATTCTACAACATCATGATGACGGTCGAGCTATAGCCGGTAGAACATATCCTGCCATATCGATATGGCGCGCTCTTTGCAAAAGCGTAACGGGAGTAAACCATGGACGCTGTGACCATCGACTGCCCCTTTTGCGCCGCCGAGATCAGACTGGAAGGCAATCAGTGGCGCTACACCTGCAATCGGTGCGGCGGGCGCATGGATTCCCGCGCTCAACTGGCCTATGAACGTGGCCACAATCTATTCGAGTATGGCCGGGAAGTCATGGCCGGTGGCCGCGACGCGTCATCGAGTCACGCTGCGCGGGCAAAAGAGGCCGAGGCCATCGAACTCTATCAACGCGCTTATTCCGAGATTCGCCAGGCCCTTCGATATGAACTGACCGACGAGCAGCGCGGCGAGAGCATCCAGATCATGACCGATCTCAGCCGCTTCTTCGCCCGGCGCATGATGACCTCCGGCCTGGAGGCGAACTACTGGGCGCGGGTGATGACCGAGTTCAATGCGCAGCAAGAGTGGGGGGATGTCCAGCGCCGCCTCTCCGGCTCTATATCGCGAGGATTCGGCGCCACGCTCCGCCGCTGGCGCTGGCAGATGCGGAGTCGCCAGCTGCGCCGCGCCCTGAGAAAGCTGGATGCGCAGATTCGCCAGTTCGAGGAGTTGATCGGTTTTGCGGATTCGATCCGCCCGCGCCGACCGCTCACCGGATAAGATGGCTGCCGACTATTGCTCCACCATCCCCATGCGCAACACCTGGAACAGCTCGGCTTGAATGGCCTTGCGGATAAGACCAAACTGAGCCAGGATCTGGGCGACACCAAAGGTGATCGTCATCAGGATGACCCGGTCATAGTCCGGCAACATGAGCAGTGGCGGCAGGGGCAACCGGCCGTCGGCGGTGGATATCCGGAAGAAGGGGATGAACAGCCGCGACGCCTCGAGGCCGATCAGAATGCCACCGGCCAACCCGACCGCCAGGACGATGAGGTACTCCAGTTGAACCTGCGCCACCAGTTGCCCGCGTGAGAGGCCGATGGCCCGCAACGTGGCAAACCGCGACAGGCGCTCCTGGAGCGAGCGATGGTACTGGATGAGCAACCCCACCCCCGACAGGGCCAGTGACGCAAGAAATCCCAGCGTCAGCGTGCCGTATACGCCGACACGCTCCTTCTGATCGCGCTCCTGCTGAACCAGCGTCCACACATCCTGATAGTGCGATGTATAGGGCGCCACCTCGCTCAACGCCCGTCGCAATTCAAAGGTATCCACCGTCCACTCGTCCATGCGCAGCCAGATGTTGTATGTCGCCACCCCACCCGACACGGTCAGCAGATGATCCAGATTGCCCACCACGGTGAGTAGTTCATCCTCATATACCGTCGGGAAATAGTCATACACTCCGACGATGGTGGCGTTCACCTCGACGTTGTTCGTTCCGTCGGTCGAAACGTGCAGGGTGATCGGATCGCCCACATCCAGCAGCGTCTCCTGCAGATATCGCCTCGACACCAGCACGCCGTCGGGCTGCTGCCCCATCCGGTTCATCAGCTCTCCCAGCGATTCCTCGGTAAAATCGGGGCGAAAGGCCGCCGCAGAAGGAAAGCTCAAGCGATCGATGACGAGATAGCGTCCGTTGCGGCGGATCGTTCCCGCCGAGATCTGGGCCCGGTAGCTCCCCACCCAGGTCGCCCCCACCACTCCGGGGATATCCAGGAAACTCTCGCGGGGGATCAACCATGTGTCGGGATTGGCCACGCCCGTCACCGGATCGGCGAGGAGGGCGCCCGAGCCGTCGATGGGTTGTTCGCTCTCGTCCACCTGAAAGACCACATCGGCCCCCAGAGGATAGATCATGCGATCCTCTATCCATCGATCCAGGCTGGTTGCCATAGAGGCCATGAACACCCCCACCCCCAGCGACACCATGATCAGCAGCAACGAATTCACATACTGGCGCCCCTGTCGCCCCAGCTGGCGGATCGTAAGGCACCACACCACGCCCAGATATCGGGAGAACGCCAGATCCCACAGGCGCATGACGAATGGAAAGAGCCGCGCCGCCAGCAGAGCCACCGTCAACATGAACAGAGCGGGGACGAGAAACAGCAACGGATCGCGGAAAATATCAGCCGAGGATTCCCAGCCCAGTACGGCGATGGTGCCGTGTTGCTGTAGCTGGTGGTAGGCATAGGCGGTGGGCAGAATCAACAGCAGATCCAGGTGAACGTTGCGCCAGGGCGAGGTGGGCGACTCTCGCACCGCCTCTCGCACATAGTCCACCACGCTCCAGCGGCTCTGGCCCAGCGCCGGCCACAGCCGGGCGACGAGGGACACCGCCATCGTCACCAGCACCAGCCAGAGGTTGAGGCCGGTTAACGAGACCTGCAAGGGGCTCCGGTCGACAAAGCGCATAAAGCTCGCGCTATGCCCCATCAGGCGGGCCGCGCCCAGCCCCAGCAAGATGCCCGGCGGGGTTCCCAATGCCAGCAGAATCAGCCCCTCATACAGGCTGATCTTAAACACCTGGTCAAAGCCCATTCCACGGCTGACCATGACGGCCGTCACACGGCGTTCGCCGTCGACCAGAATGCGCGACACCAGGTTCAGAAAGTAGAGCAAAAAGCCGATGATGGGCACGCTAAAGCCGAACAACAGAATGGTGAGCGGGCGGCGCCGCTGCAGATGAGCATCCAGAATGGGGCGTGGACTCACATCGTGGCGAACGTCGGGCATCATCTGGCGCACCTGCATCTCGACGCGATCCAGCCCCTGCACATATCGTTCGGCCAGTTCGGGCACAAAGTGCTCCTCAGAGGGATAGATCATCCACGATACCGAGCCCACAGGCATACCGCCCAGAAACGGCTCGATGCGCGCCTCGTAATCCTCAGGCCGCACCAGCAACATGGTGCGCATCCCGCCCATGACCTGAGCCGACCAGTAGGAATCGCGCGTATCACGGGCCCGCCACGTGCCGGCGATACGAATGGAGATCGGCTGGGGATTGACGATAGCCTGAACTACCAGCTCTTCATCGGTCTGCAGGCCTAATTCCTGAGCCCACTCTTCGTACAGCCACACATCCGTCACATCATCGGCGCCGATCTCGGACATGAGACGCCCCGAAACCACGTCGATATGCTGCTCGATACCCGATATAAAACCGACCGACACATTACCCAGAACCGAACCGGCCGGACCGTAAGGGCCATCCCGGGCGGTTCTCAGCATCAGCCCGGCGGATTCGACAGAGGTTTGGTGCCACTCCACGGGGATGCCCACGTGGGTCTCGATGGCGTGGGCGATGTGAAAGGCCATCTCCTGGCTCTGTCGTGAGGTAAAGGGGCGGGCAGCAGAGGGTAGCAGATGAAACCGCACCGCCAGCGGGGAACGCCCCACCTGCGCATAGAGATCGTTCAGCTCCTCCTCCATAATGGCGCGGCTCACCGCCTGCGCAAAGACGGGCACACTCACAGCCAGCCCCACCGCAAGGGCGATTCCGATAGCGCTCATCAAAGCCAGCGCCGGCCTGCCCCGCAATCCTCTGTATGCGATCCAGAACACGCTATCCTCCGGTAGCGCCCGCCACTGTTCGGGGATCTTGCCCACAAAACAGGCGCTGACGCACAGCCCGTCAGCGCCCGCCCTTATGCTCGGTTACCGACTCTTCGCAATCCGTTCTGGTTCACAACTCGTCGTATCGACCTCAGAGCATGACCTGAATACCCAGCCCCACGACGGCAACGATGATCTGAATCGATATCACCCGCACCACACGTTGAAAGAGGACGCCCTCATCGGCTCCCTTGCCATAATAATGCTCAAAGAAGACGACCAGGCCGATACCCACCACTCCCAAAAAGAGCACAAAGAACTTGTCCACCGCCCCGAGCGTCCAGCCGGCGCGAATCCGCTCCATGGCGCTATCGGTCGACATATCGCCGATCCACGCTGCCAGCGCGCGTACGGTATTTCGCGCCACGGCCAGATCCAGAAACAGCAACGCTGTAGACAGAATCCAGGCCAGCGTAGCCCAAAGCGTATCCTTCCAGCCCGCCGATCTGGCACCGTTCTCCGCGTCGCTCATCGTTCCATCAGCCCAGAATGCCGCGCAGGGTCAACTCGGCGGCAAAGTGACAGGCCGACCAGTGATTGGGGCTCACCTCCAACAACGCGGTCGCCTCTTGCGAGCAGATATCCCTAGCGTAGCGGCAGCGGGGGTGGAAATAGCATCCAGTGGGTGGAGACGCCGGATTGGCCACCTCTCCCGGCAGGCGAATGGGGCGATCGCGCAGCCGCGGATCAGGCTTGGGCACGGCCGCCATCAACGCCTCTGTATAAGGATGCCGGGGGTGGTAGTACAGCTCATCGGTGTCCGCCACCTCGACCAGTTTACCCACATACATCACCGCCACACGATCGGTGATATGTTCGACGACGCTCAGGTCGTGGGCGATAAAGATATAGGTCAGGTCGAATTCTTCCTGCAGATCCTCCAGCAGGTTCAACACCTGCGCCTGGATCGATACATCCAGCGCCGACACCGGCTCGTCGCAGATGATCAGCCGGGGGTTCAGCGCCAGAGCCCGCGCAATGCCCAGCCGCTGTCGCTGGCCGCCGCTAAAGGCGTGCGGATAGCGACTCATATATTCGGGCCGCATCCCCACCACCCGCAAAAGATGCGCGACCCGATCCTTGATCTCGCTGCTGGATCCCACCTTGTTGATGACCAGCGGCTCGGCAATGATGCGCTCTACCGTCATGCGCGGGTTCAGTGAAGAAAAGGGGTCCTGAAAGATGATCTGCATATTGGGCCGCACCGCTTTGAGCGCCTGTCGGTCCATCGCGTGCAGATCCACCCACCCCAGGTTGGGATCGTTGAAGCGAATCTCCCCCGCCGTAGGGTCCATCAGCCGCAGAATCGTGCGTCCGGCCGTCGTTTTGCCGCAGCCACTTTCCCCCACCAGCCCCAATGTTTCGCCTTTGCGCACAAAAAGATCCAACCCGTCCACAGCCTTGACGGCGCCGGTCACCCGACGCAGCAGGCCAGAGCGGACGGGAAAGTGTTTTTTGAGCCCCTTGACCTCCAGAAGCACGTCCCCCTGAACGCCGTTGCCATCAGATTGTGACATGGTTCTCTTCCTCTTCATCAGAGTACAGGAAGCATCGAACTGCATGGCCATTTTTCGTATGGGTCATGGCCGGCACGCATATATCGCAGGTTCCGGGAATGAACGAATCACACCGGGGATGAAACGGGCAACCCGATATTGACGAATAGGGGTCGGGCACCACACCACGGATGGGCTCCAGCCGTGCTCTTGTACGGCTGCCCACATGGGGAATAGAGCGCAACAGCGCTTTGGAATAGGGGTGCTGGGGGTCGTAGAACAGCCCCTCCACCGGCGCCTGCTCTACCACGCGTCCCAGATACATCACCGCCACATTGTCACACATCTGGGCGACGACACCCAGGTTGTGGGTGATAAAGACCGTCGTCATGCCCAGCTCATTCTGCAGTTCGCGCATCACATCCAGAATCTGGGCCTCGGTGGTCACATCCAGCGCTGTAGTCGGCTCGTCGGCAAACAGAATCGAAGGGGTACAGGAGAGAGCCATAGCGATCATGGCCCGCTGACGCATGCCGCCGCTCAACTCGTGGGGATAGCGCGTCACCACGGCTCGCGGATTGGGCATGCCCACTCGATCCAGCATGATGGCCGCGCGCTCGATGGCCTCGGCCTTGGTCACCTCCTGATGCAGGATAACCGCCTCGGCGATCTGGTCGCCAATGGTGTAGGATGGATTCAATGACGTCATGGGCTCCTGAAAGATCATGGCGATCTCGGCACCCCGAATGCTGCGAATCACCGGCCCGTTTGGATCGAGAGCCGTCAACTCGATCTCTTCATCCATAGAGAAATTCCCGTGCCGTCGGCGGGCTCTTCGCAGATAGATATGCCCTTTTACCACCCGCCCCGGATGAGGAACCAGGCGCATCACTGAGAGGGCCGTCACGCTCTTGCCGCAACCGCTTTCGCCCACCACCCCCAGCACTTTGCCGGTCGGAACCTGCAGGCTCACGCCGTTCAGCGCCCGCGATATTCCCAGATCGGTAAAGAAATAGGTGTGCAAATTCTCCACACGCAGGATGCTCTGATCCGACGCCGGCGAAGAGGCATTCGGGCTCACCCGTGCATCGTTCTGCTCTTCCGCGGGCAGATTCGTACCGCCGGTCAACGCCGCCCCCGTTTGTTCGCTCATCTGTATCAAACTCCTCCTTACAGAGTCGTGGCTGGCGTGTTTAAAGAAGAGTCATTCTACGGTTTTGTGAGGGCCGGGTCTCACGATCAAAGCCGCCACCGGCCCTGATTCCCGTGTATGCAAACACGTCTCCTAGATCGAGTAGGGATCCACGGCGTCGCGCAGCCCATCGCCCAGGAATGTAAAGAACAACACGGTAATCACCACGGCCCCTCCGGGAAACAGCATCCAGGGGCTATTGATAACCACCGGCAACTGCTGTGCCACCCGCAACAGCGCCCCCCAGCTCACCAGCGGCGGCAGAATACCCAGCCCCAAAAAGCTCAGCGCCGTCTCACCCAGGATCATGCCGGGGATGGCCAGCGCGGCCACCACAATGATGTGGCTGGCTGCGTTGGGTAACATATGCACAAAGATGATGCGCGCATCCGAGGCGCCTGCCGCCAGAGCCGCCTGCGTAAAATCGGCCTGGTTGTACGACATGACCTTGGCGCGCAACTGTCGCGCCAGGCCGGTCCATGTCACCAGAGAGAGGATGATGGTGATCAGGAAATAGCGATGCAGCGCCGTAAACGATTCGGATAGAGGCGGCAACGCCGCGGCCAGGGCCGCCCAGAGGGGCACCGTGGGAAAGGCCATGATGACTTCGATGACGCGCTGCATAATGTCGTCCGTCAGCCCGCCGTAATAACCCGAGACGGTGCCCATGATAGAGCCTAGAATGATCGAGAGGCTCACGCCCACCAGGCCCACCGTCATCGAGATCTGCCCGCCCTGTAATGTGCGGGCGAACATGTCGCGCCCCAAACCATCGGCGCCAAAGGGGTAGATGCGATGACCATCCTTAACCCCAAAAAGGTGCACGTTCGATGTAAAGCGCCCGAAAAGGGTGTATTCATCGCCCCGCACAAAAAAGTAGATGGGAATGCGGACGTTCTCATCGACGTCGAACACAAAGCGAAACTGTGCGGGATCGAGCACGCTCTTGATCTCGTACATGTGCGGGCGCAGGGTCAGTTTTCCTTCAGTGTTGATAAAGGTGATCTTGCTCGGCGGCCCCCAGGCATAATCCTGGTTCTGGGTCATGTAATGGTTGGGCGCCAAAAAGCCGGCAAAGGCCACGATCAGATACATGACGACTAGGCCGAAAAAGCCGATCATGGCCAGTTTGTTGCGCATAAAGCGCAGACGCATGAGCTTCCATTGGGACATCTGCCCGACTTCGCTGATGGGTTCGTCGACCCAATCCTGTCGGGGCACTGTAGAGGTGATTTCGCTCATCTCTCTGCCTCTCTATAGTCTAGCGCTCACCCAGCCGAATGCGCGGATCGACGACCGCCAGCATAATATCGGCCAGCAAATTCCCCATCAGGAGCATAAATGCCAGCATCATCAGGAACGTCGCCGCCAGATACATATCCTGTTGCAACAAAGCCCGGAAATAGAGTGGCCCTGTAGTGGGCAAGTTCAACACGATCGCGACGATCGTCTCGCCGGATATAATGGCCGGCAGGCTCATGCCCAGCACCATAATGAGCGGATGGATGGCGTTGCGCACGGCATGTTTCCAGATGACGATATTCTCTCTGACCCCTTTGGCCCGCGCCGTCTGCACATACTGCATGTTCAGCACATCCAGCAGATTGCTGCGCATGACACGGGTCAGCCAGGCCGTTCCGTTAGCGCCGATCACGACAATGGGTACCCAGAGATGCTTGAGCAGGTCGATCGCCTTACCCAGACTCCAGGGCGCGTCGCGATAAGCGTCAGAGAACAACCCCCCTACGCTCCAGCCCAGCATCTGCTGGGCAAATACCATGAGCAGCAGCGCCAGGAGAAACGCCGGCATGGAGAGGCCGATGAATTGAAAGACGGTGATGATATAATCGGGGATCGTGTAGCGATGCGTGGCCGAATATACCCCGACAAATATGGAAACAAACCATTGAAATGTCAGGGTGAATATCGAGATCATCATCGTGAAACCCAATCGGTTCCAGATGAGTTCACTTACCGGCCGATAGTACTCGAATGAAAGGCCAAAATCGCCACGAACGAATCCGGATACCCACTTCCAGAACTTGATATAGACCGGGTCGTTCACGCCATACTTGATCTCGAGCGCCCGAATCTGCTCGACGCCCAATTCTCCACCCAGGGCGCGGATGCGCTCGATCTCGAACTCGAGATAAGAGCCTGGCGGAAGCTCGATGATGACAAACCCGAGGATAATGACGAATACCATGGTTACGACCATATAGCCCAACCGGCGGATAACATATCTTACCATCGGACCTCCCTGTTCATTGAGTCGGCTTGGGGATAGGGGGGGTATCTCTACCCCCCTGCAGGGCTGCGCTGATCCTATAGCGCGTCGGGCTTGAAGGAGAAGGTCTCTGGGTTATGCAGCGCCGGATGTGGCACAATCCACGGGCCGCAGAAGCCGTTGAGTGGCGTGTCTCCGCTGCGCGGGACGTTCATTATCTTGTTGCCGCGGATATAGATGTTCGGGTCATTGGCCACGCTGCCCATGCCGAACTTGCCCTCATCGATATGGATCTGGAGCAGCTCCCACACCATCTCCATACGCCGGATGGCGTCGGGCTCTGTGAGCGCCTCGGTGAGGATATCCTGCATTTTGGGCACCGGGGCATCGCGCCACTCTTCCGGTTCCATACCGGGGAAGGAGACTCGAACCTGACGGAACTCTTGATCCGTCGAGGCCCAGCGAGGCGGCGTGCGATCCCAGGGGCTCTTGTCCGTCTCGGTGTCCTCTTTTTCGGTGCCGAGCTGCTGATAGCGGATGCCACACAGCGGAGCCCAGCGGTCGGGCTCGTTGGGCACCAACCAGCTCGGGTACACCAGGTGGTCCGGGCCGTCGCCGATGCCCCAGCCGCCACGGATAAAGCCCTGGCCCATGCGCCAGAAGGCGGGGCCAAACTCGGCGGGCGGGATCTCGTTCAGCACCGTGCGCAGGCCGGCGGCGTCCAGGCTGGGCTTGACGATCTCGTGGCCGTCGCGCCAGGCCTGTCCGGTATCGGCGGGGATGTCGATCTTGATCTCCAAACGAGAGCCATCGGGATACTCGCGATAGCCATCGCCGTCCACATCCACCAGGCCGATCTCGTCCAGCAACTGCTTGGCCTTTTCCACATCAAACTCGATGTACGAGTCGCGCTCTTTGGCGTACCATGCCCGGGCCTCGTCGTTATAGTTGAACTCGAGACACTTGGGGCTGTGGGTACCAGAGGTCAGCTCGCCCGTTCCATAGTAGATGACCCGCTGAATCTGCGCCCGATCCATGCAGTGCAGCCATGCGGCCTTGAACTTGGGATTCCGGCACAGCCAGCGCCATTTCTCATCGGGCGCGTCATAGTTGCAGAAGTAGTAGTGACCCGAGCCACCGCCCGAGTCGAGCAGGACGACTTCATAACCTCCCGACTCTTGAGCATCCATCAGCGGAGCGATGTCGGCCAGCCCGCCCAGGTGGTTCACGTGGGCCAAATAGTCCACATCTCCCTGGCGGATGGTCAGCATTTGCACTTCTTTGTCACCGATCTGGCGCTCGTCGATATAGTCGATGTACGGGAGCTGGTTCCCCTCAGTGTCCACACAGTAGTAGTAGGGGTTGCGCACCCAACGCCGCTGAAGGCCCGCCTCATAGGATTCGCACCGCCAGGCCCTCAATGTGGGGCAATCGGGATTCTGACGCTCGAGGATTTTCTGATCCAGTTCCTCAAACGTCGTCACAGCGCTGTTGTAGGTGGGATGGAACTGCTGCAGATAGTGTTTAGGCGCGATCCATCGCGGGCCCACACCGCTATTCACCCACATCGCCAGGCGCTTTTCGGTGAGTGGCGCCGGAGCGACATATTTGATGGTCAGCGTATAGTCATCCACCTTGATGAACTCGGCCAATTCACCACCGGCCTGCCCGAAATCGGGCGGCTGATCCGAGTGGTCCGGATGACGCACCAGGTCGTTCCACCAGAACAGCACATCATCTACGGTGCAGGGCTCGCCGTCAGACCACTTGAGACCCTCGCGGATGTGAACCGTCCACTCCGAGTTGTCCTCGTTGGTCTCCCACCAATCGCACATACCGGGCTGAATGCCCAACCCATCATCCACCCAGCGCAGAGGTGAGGCGCCATACATCCACTCTTCCAGGGCGTTGCCCAACGTCGAATGGAAGGTGCGGAGAGTGCCGCCGTAAACACCGATCTGCTCCAGGGGCTGAAGCACCAGCGGAACGGAAGGCAGACGGTCGGCCAGTGGGGGCAGATCGCCCGAGGCCACCATGTCGGCCAGCATCGGCGGCTCGTTAGTCGCCTCCCGCTGAGGAACGGGCGTCGGAGGCTCTTTGGTCGGAACTGGAGAGGCGGCAACCGCTGGGGTCGGCTGAGCGGTCGGCTCGGCCACGGCCGGCTCGGGCTCGGGAACCGACGCCTCTTCGGGCTTGGCGCATGCTGCCAGAGCGATACCGGCAGCCGTCATGGCCGAGGTGAACAAGAACTGTCGACGACTGAGCTTGGTCCCGTTGTTCGACATCGCAACTCCTCCTCATGATTTCCGGATAGAATGCGTGACGCAGAACACGGAATCGGAAGGATTTCGGAATGCACCACCCCCTCTCGTCATCGTGCATCGCGCAACAATCGACCACCGACACGATCTCTTGCGAAGCCGATCCACTTTCAGGGACAAACAATCCGAGGTTGCGAGCCGTCGTCGAGTATCGACGGTCGGGGATTCAAACGAGGCAAGTGTGTTCGGATGGTCTCCCCGCCATCATCCGAGCACTCGGGAAACAAAAAAACGCCCTCGCGGATTCAGGGGCGAATCCTTGTGGGGCGAACATCGACATCAACCCTGCGCGTGCGGAGCACGCACGCCATGTTCTGTGAAACGGCACCCGATCGACAGGTGCTCTCCACAACCGCACAGCTTGTATATAACGTAGCAGTGGCGTAAAGTCGTCGAGAGTGGCATTCGAGTCCTCATTGACCGCTTTTCTTCGACGGCAGCCCTGTTGCGGCACGGGACAACAACGCATGCCCCGCCCGACCTCTTACGTTACAACCAATTCTATCATGTGCAGCAACCGATGTCAAGCCATTTGATGCAAACAAGTGCAACAATCGCTTATATCGCAAACGTTTGCAAATTCGGACTGATTTTCGCTTCAAAATGCATATTTACGGTTGACAGCCTCTGCAGCAGGTACTAGGATACGGATGATTTGTCCTGACAGGATCACTTTCCGCCAACCCCATAGTTACCCCGCAACGCGGCGGGATCGCCTCTCGGAAACGTACCGTCACGGCCTATGTCGCCATCCATTCGACGCAGAAAGGGGCGCATCATGAGCAAGCTCCGGGTTGCCTTGGTCGGTACAGGTACTATCGCACGTGGTCACTATATCCCTCAGATTCAGGACATGGACCATGCCGAGCTGGTGGCTGTGTGTGACGCCGTCCCATCGCTCGCCCATGCGGCGGCCGCAGATTTCGGCATCCCGCACGTTTTCTGCGATGTGGACGAGATGCTCGCCGGCATCGACTTCGATGTGCTGGTGAACACAACAGCCATTCAAGCCCACTTCCCCATCAACCTCAAAGCGTTGCAGGCCGGTAAACACATCTATTCTCAAAAGCCTCTCACCACCACGGTGGAAGAGGCCACCATCCTCATCGATACGGCCCGCGAAAAAGGCCTCAAGATCAGCGCATCTCCCATCCACATGCTCCGCCCGACGGTTCAGCGCATCAAACAGATGCTCGACAAAGGCGCCATCGGCAAAGTGGCCTTTGCCCGAATGCGCTCTTCCCACGGAGGCCCTGAATACTATCAGGTGATGCGCCAAACCGATCCATCCTGGTTCTATCGGCCGGGCGCCGGCCCGCTGTACGATCTGGGAGTCCACGGGTTGCACACTATCACCGGGTTGCTGGGGCCGGCCCGGGCAGTCGCCTGCATGTCGGGCATCTCTGAGCCCACACGCACCCCCATCGGCTGCGGTGGCGAGTTCGAGGGAATTCCTTTTGACGTCCAGATCGATGATCAAACGTTGGTCATGCTCGATTTCGGCGATAGCACGTTCGCCTTCCTCGATTGCACCTACTGCGTCAAAGCGTACGAGGGGCCGAATCTGGAGATCTTTGGCAGCCGGGGGACCATCAGCTCCTCGCGTATCCCCCAGTCGGTCGTCCGCATGTATCGCGCCATACCCGAAGGCGGGCAGGAGCGAGAGTGGTTCGAGCCCGAGATGCCGGAGGAATTGCGATACCAGTCCATCGGCGTTAAGGATCTCATCGATGCCGTCATCGAGGGGCGCGAGCCGGTGTTGAGCGCCGAACATGCCCGCCATGTCATCGAGATCATGTGCAAATGCTATGTCGCCGCCCGCGAGGGCCGGACGATCCCGTTGGAGACGACGTTCTAGAGCGCGTTCGAACGGGACGTTCGTTTTTTTCATGTGCGCGTGCACACGATTGCTTATCGGATATATCCCGAACGGGCCACATCAAAGCGAGGCGCCCGTTTCCTGCGCCTCGCAGCCCGGGGGTTACCCGTATCAGGGCAAAGGAAGGGGCAGACGACATGCAATGTGTGAGAACGGCCATTGTGGGCATGGGGATCGGCAGGGCGAACGGCAGGGCCATCGCGGCCAATCCCCGGGGCAAGGTGGTGGCGCTGTGTGATCTGCTGGAAGATCGCATGCGCGATTTCGCCCGGGAGCTCCCCG
>JBMNOI010000176.1:0-4977 GCA_050942995.1 Anaerolineae bacterium | reverse complement strand
TGGCGCTATTTTTCATGGTAGCCTTTGCCACCAAGTCGGTGGAATCGTACCAGTTGCGTGCCTGGCGCGACCGCCTGGAGAGCGATATCGCCGAGATGGAGCGCGAGAAGCAGAATCTGGAAGAGGATCTGCGACGGCGCCAATCGGTGGCCTGGGTCGACCAGGTTCTGCGCGATAGTGGCCGGGTGCCGACCGATGTGGTCTCGGTGATCGCCGTGCCGGTACAACAGGAGGTCCCGTCCGCCGAGGCGGATGCCGGGCTGCCGGCGGCCGAGCCCTCGCGCCCGGTGACCTCGGCCCTTTCGGGCATGCCGTTCAATAACGAGAACTGGCGCGCCTGGCAGGCCTTGATTTGGGGATTTGACGCAGAATAGGGTCTGTACTATAATACTTGCCGTCGATGCGGGGTGGAGCAGTGGCAGCTCGTTGGGCTCATAACCCAAAGGTCAGAGGTTCGAATCCTCTCCCCGCTACTAAGAATGAGCTTGAGCCTGCGCCAAGCTCATTCCCTATCATAAGGCGGCGTAGCTCAGCGGCAGAGCAGGGGACTCATAAGCCCTTGGTCACTAGTTCAAATCTAGTCGCCGCCACAAACTCACATCAGGCGGGCCTCTCCGAAATGGAGGGGCTCTTTTCTATTGTCCGGTAAACCGCATTGTGCACACTCACCCGTGATGGAGTATCTATATCATTATGCTCGAACGTCCCGACGACATCTCTGATGAACGAATCTCCGATTGCCTGCGGGCCGAGTATGGTCTGTCGGTTGAGGAGCTGACCTTTCTCCCCCTTGGGGCCGATTTCAACACCGCCGTGTTCCGCGCCGTCGCACAGGCTGACACGCCCTACTTTGTCAAGCTGCGGCGGGGCAACTTTCGCGAGATCACCGTTACCCTGCCCAAATACCTCAGCGATCAGGGGGTTGCCGAGATCATCCCGCCCCTTACCGCCCGCGCGGGGAAGCTGTGCGCCGATCTCGACCCCTTTACGTTGATCCTGTACCCCTTTATAGAGGGGCGTGACGGCTATGAGGTGGCGCTGTCGCCGGCCCAGTGGGCGACCTTTGGCTCGGCCCTGAAGCGGCTGCACATCGTGGCGCTGCCCCCTGCGCTGGCCGCGCAGCTCCCGCGGGAGAGTTACTCCCCCCGCTGGCGCGAGAGCCTGATGCGTTCGCTGGACCTGGTCGAAGGTGAGGTCTGGACCGAGCCGGTCGCCGCCGAGACGGCCACCTTTATGCGTGCCCATCGCGACGAAGCCCTCGACCTCATCGCCCGCGCAGAGCGGTATGCCGGCGAGTTGCAGGCGCATCCGCGACCGTCGGTGGTATGCCACGCCGATACCCACGCGGCCAACCTGCTCATCGACGGTGACGGCAGGCTTTACATCATCGATTGGGACGATCCCATCTGGGCGCCCAAAGAGCGCGATCTGATGTTCATCGGCGGCGTTCAGGGCTTTACGGGCACCACGCCCGAGGAGGAAGAGCGCCTGTTCTACCGGGGCTATGGCCCGACGCAGATCGACCCGGTGGCGCTGGCCTACTATCGCTATGCGCGCATCATCGAGGATCTGGCCATCTACTGCGAGCAGTTGCTGCTGACGGATGAGGGCGGCGCCGACCGTCCGCAGTCGTTGCGCTACCTGATGATGAATTTCGATTCGGGCGGCACCATCGACATGGCCCGCCGGGCGGAAGGGATGTGAGAGGGGCAGGGCTGTTGGCGATGGGCCGCCCTTGACTCTCGCCGTTCCCGGCGCTATGGTGAAAAGAGTCGGCGTCACCCCTCGCAACATCTCGGTGCCCCGTAGACAACTGCAACCTTGTTCAATGCCGCCCATCCTTGCCACGGCGATGCCGACCGTTTGAGATTCGGTAATCCATCGGGGATACAAAAGGAGGGTGAAATGGCGGGTATCGCGCGGAGCGGGTTTGTGTGGCATGAACTGATGACGACCGACGTCGAGGCCGCCCGCGAGTTCTATCGCGAGGTGACCGGGCTGACGACGGATGTTGGCGATTATCCGATGTTGATGGACGGTGGGCAGCCGGTAGGCGGGTTGGTCGGTCCCACAGGGCAGGGGCCGGTGTGGCCGTCGGGCGGTCCCGAGGCGCACTGGATCGCCTATATAGGCGTTGAGGATGTGGATGCTGCGGTGCAGAGGGCGCAATCCCTCGGCGGCGAGATTCTGCTGCCGCCCGTCGATGTGCCGGGCTTTGGCCGGGCGGCCGTCCTGCGCGACCCGCAGGGGGCGGCCTTTGGCCTCTTTACCGTACAACCCGGGTGATGCCGAGCGCCCAACCCCTCGCTCCTCAGGGGCCGTCCCGAAGGAATCTCTCGGGATGGCCCCTTTTTATTTCCGCCACGATTCGCAATAGGTGGTCCGGATGCATCATCCGGGGCAAACTTTTACCTCTTCTGCATCGTCTATATATAGAATCCAATCCACACAGAGAGGAGGTCGGCGCTTGTCCAAACAGATCTGCCCCAGCGAGCTGACGACCTATCTTCAGGCCGAACAGGACAGGATTTACAGGCTGGCCTATAGCTACATGCAGAACGAGCAAGATGCCCTGGACGTGATGCAGACGGCCGTGGTCAAGGCGCTCTCTGCATCGACCAGGCAAACGCCCCGCTATCTCAAGACGTGGGTCTATCGCATCGTCGTCAATACGGCGATCGATACCCTGCGGGCGAGAAAGCGTCTGGTGCTATCGGATGATTGGACGTTTGCCGATGACGCAAGCTACCTGCAAGAGGACGACAACCTCGATGTGCGCGAGGCGTTGGGCAGGCTGCCGGCCGACCTGAAAGCGATCGTCATCCTGCGCTATTTCCATGATTTCAAGCTGCAAGAGGTGGCGGATGCGCTGGATATGAACCTGAACACGGTCAAGACCAGGCTCTACCGCGCGCTGAGGCTTTTGAGGGTTGAGGTGGAGGACGACCATGAGTAATCGTTTGGCCGAGCTAAAACGGGCATACTACGAGATCCCGATTCCACAGGAGGTAGGGGAGATGATGGAGACACTTTGTCGTCGTGAAGAAAAGCCGCGGCGGCTCTTCTGGCGCGCGCTGGCGGTGGCGGCCTGTGCATTGCTGCTGTTCGTGGTGGGTATCAACACAATACCCGCCATGGCCGAGACCCTCGAACGGGTTCCGGTTCTGAGGTCGGTGGTCAGGGTGCTGACAATCGCCGGTTATCGGATGGAGGAGCAGGGCTTTAAGGCGCGCGTCGACATCGCCCAAATTACGGGGCTGGAGAACAAGGATCTGGAGGACGCCATCAACGCCGAGTTGCGGGCCGATGCGCAGGCTCTGGTGGATCAGTTCGAGCGCGATGTGGCCGATCTTCGGGCGCAGTTTGGCGATGAAGAGACGATCCACATGACCATCGAGACCTACTATGACATCAAATGCTCGAACGATGAGGTATTCTCGCTGCAGATCGAGTATTTCTGGGCGGCCGGTGGGTCGAACACCTATCACAAGTTCTACAACATCAATCAAAAGACGGGTGAGCTCATCACTCTCGACACGCTCTTTGACGGGGAGAGCGATTATCTGGCCGTCATCACCGACTATTTGATCGCCCAGATGAAGGCCGAGACGATGGAAGATGGCCAGAGCATCTATTGGGTGAACGACGACCTTCCCGAGTCGGATCGCTTTACCGGCATCGAGGCGGATCACAACTTTTACATCAACGAAGCGGGCCGGCTGGTCATCGCCTTTGACAAATACGAGGTGGCGCCGGGGGCTATGGGCACCCCCGAGTTTGAGATTCCCACCGAGTTGATCGCCGATATGCTGGCGGACGGCGCGCCCATCCACTGAGCGATGCGCAGACAAGAGCCCCTCCCCGGAGGGGCTCTTCTGGTTCAGGGCGGCTCCCCGAATCTGTTTGTGGTGCCTCATTCATCCCACTATAATGCGCCCTGGCGTACGGGGAGCTTGTGTCTGTCCGCGGTATGATGTGAAGATGAAAGGGAACGTGGGATGTCGCTCTTGCATCGACAGATGCGTCGGCCACCCGATCCGAGGGCGTGGCGTGATGCGCTGCTTTTTGCGGTACCTGTCACCGCATTCGTCATCTATCTTATCTATACCTGGTTCGCCGTACGGGATCGGTACGAGGTGTTTCTCTACTTTCACGATATGGGGGCCGGTTTCGATACTACGCCTTTTGGGCGGACCACCGTGGGGCGCTATCGGATGTCGGGGCTGGTGGCCGCCGGAGTGGTGATGGTGGCCTATCACTCGATTCAGTTCATCCTGGGGCGAACGATTGTAGGATATCGCGCGCCGACGTGGTGGCGTGTGTGGCTGTTGTGCGCCATACCGCTGCTCGTCGCCATTCCGGCGATCACCATGACGGTCAACGATCCTACACTACCCTTGACGATCGCCGGCCAGGTCACGGCGGTAACTCTGGTCGGTCTGGCGCCGGCGCTGTGGCCGGGTCGGATGGCGGCGGAGCGACCATCGGCCTATGCGCGGTGGGCGATCGGTGGATTCGTGTTGATGCCCTTGCTCAGTGTGCTGCCTCATTTCGAGAACTATGCCCGCTGGCGGGCCCGGGGCAACACCGGGGCGTTGACGATGTTGTTGGTGATGGCGGCGCTGGGCATCCTGCTGCCCGTCGTGGCGATGGGGGTTCATGCCCGATGGCGGCGCGACGAGACCCCCGATACGGTCTCCTGGTTTGTCGCGGGGCTGAGTGTGACCTATCTGTTCCTGCCCCTCTGCCACTATCTGTTCTTCGGCCCCGTCGGTTCGCCCTATATCACCGATGCCGCCAACTTTTTTGCGAACAGCCCTCTGGTGCAGATCGGCGTGTGGGGCGTGGTGGCACTGCTCACATGGCGGGCTATCCGGATGCGCGTGTGGCTGGCCGGGCGGCGGGAGACGGGGATGGAAGCCGGAATACGGACATAGCCCGCGAGCCCGAATGTAGGGGATATATTGTTGTGGAGGC
>JBMNOI010000049.1:0-26332 GCA_050942995.1 Anaerolineae bacterium | reverse complement strand
GGCCGTCGGCGCCCTCATCGGCCACAGCACGCGCGACATCGACGATATCCGGAGCATTGGGAGACAGCTTGACCAGCAGCCGCCCCTTGTATATCTCTCGCACCGCGCGTGTCACACCGGCCGCAGCCACAGGGTCCAGCGCAAAGGGGCGACCATATTCGCTCTCTACGTTGGGGCAGGAGATGTTGAGCTCGATAAAATCGGGCTCGGCCTCGGCCACGCGCGCCGCTGCCTCGCGAAATGCGCCCTCTGTATGCCCAAAGACGCTGGCGATGACGGGCACGGCCAGAGGCGCCAGCGCCTCCCGGGCACGCCGCAGGATGCCGCGCTCTTCGTCAGCGCCGGGATTGGAGAGCCCCACAGCGTTGATCAGGCCGCCTCCCCAGTCCAGCACGGTGGGATTTGGGTGACCGGCACGCGGCTCGACGCTGCACGATTTAGCGGTGACGGCCCCCGCGCCCTCGCGTCCGGCGCGTATAAGCGTTTCAGCGCAGCTCCCCCAGATGCCCGAGGCGAGCACCAGAGGGTTGTTCAGAGTCACGCCGCACAAATCGACACGCAAATCAGGCATGCGCGCCTCCCGCGCCGCCATCCAGGTAGGCGTGCACCCGGCGGCCGTCCTCACCGGAAATCAACTCATCGGCCACCAGCGCATCGACCAGCTCGCGCAAAGTGAGCACCGCATGCAGTCGATACCCCTGTTTCCCCAGATCCTGGGCGCCCCCCTGCTCCCGGTCGATCAGAACCACCACATCCTCGACCACCAGTCCTTCCGCCAGAAGTGGTTCGAGCGCCTCGATCTTGCTTCCCCCGCTGCTGATCAGGTCGTCCAACAAGACGACCCGCTCACCGGCCTGATACTCTCCCTCGATCTGCCGACGGGTGCCATAGGCCTTGGCCTCACGCCGCGGGTAGATGAGAGGTCTTCCCGACAGCAACGAAACCGCGGTGCCGATGGGTAGCGCCGCATAGGGAATTGCCGCGATACGATCATAGACCAGGGGCTCCATCAAGCGACCATAGGCGCGGGCCACATCGCTGAGGATGCGCGGATGAGTGACCAGACGACGCAGGTCGACATAGATCGGCGAACGGGCTCCCGAGTGCAGAACAAAGTCGCCAAAGCGCACACAGCCGGCCTCGAAAAGCATCCGCGCCAGAGCACGAACCTCTCTCTCCCGCGCCGAGGGGATCCCCTCGTGCCCTATCGCCGCGCGAATGGTGTTGATCTGTTCACTCAACGAACGAGCCGCCCGCCCCGGATCGTCGGCATACAGGATGGAACGTGAGGCGTTGATGAGCAGCCCCAGGTCGTCGGCCCGCAGGCCGGCGCGGAGCACCGCCTCCAGATCGCCCCCCTGAGCGCCCACGCCGGGCACCAGGAACCATGCACCGGGACACTGGGTGCGCAGATCGGCCACCACTTCGGGATAGGTCGCGCCCACTACCAGGCCGATATCCCCACCTCTGGCCCATATCGTGGCCAGTCGAGCCACCTCTCGGTAGAGCGGCTCTCCCCCTGAGGACCAATCCTGCAACTCACCGGCACTGGGATTGGATGTCTTGCACAGCACAAAGACACCGCGATCGCGATAGCGCAAGAAGGGTTCGACGCCATCGCGCCCGAGATAGGGGTTGACCGTCAGCGCATCGGCGCCCCACACCTCATACGCCGCCCGGGCGTAGGCGTCCGCCGTAGACGAGATATCGTTGCGCTTGGCATCCAGGATCACCGGCACATCGGCAGGCATGTAATCCAATGTTTCGCGCAGAGCCTGCAACCCCGGCTCCCCCAGCGCCTCATAAAAGGCGATATTGGGCTTGTACGCGCAGGCCACCTCGGCAGTGGCATCGATGATGGCCCGATTGAACTCGCCGATAGTACGATAACGCGAGGGGATCAGCTCGGGTTGCGGATCCAGCCCCACACAGAGCAGGCTGTTCCGTTCACGAGTGCTTTCTGTCAGTTTCGCCCAAAAGTTCATCTCATCAGGCCTTTCCCAGAACGGCGGCCAGCAGGGCCATGCGGATATACATGCCGTTGGTCATCTGTCGAAAATAAGCGGCGCGAGGGTCATCATCGACATCGTAATGAATCTCACCCACACGGGGCAAAGGATGCATCAGAGCCATGCGTTCCTTCGCCTGGCTCATCAGCTCGGGCGTGATTTCGTAATAGTCCCTTACCGCCTCGTACTCACGCAGATCGGCAAAGCGTTCCTTCTGCACTCGCGTCACATAGACCACATCGGCCTTTGAAATCACATCCTGCACCGCCTCCGTCTCGTCAAAGGTGCAACCGCGCGCCCTCATCTCGGCCTTGAATTCTTCGGAGAGGCGCAGGATGTCGGGAGAAACAAAATAGAAATGCGTATTATACTGCGCGAGCAGACGTGCCAGCGAATGAACGGTACGTCCGTTTTTGAGGTCGCCCACCATGACCACGCGCAGTCCATCTACCGTGCCCAGCTCGTTATAGATCGTATAGATGTCGAGCAACCCTTGCGTGGGATGTTCGCCAACACCGTCACCGGCGCTGATGACCGGCTTGCTGGCATAACGTGCCGCCACTTCCGAAGCCCCCGCTTCAGGATGGCGCAGCACGATGACGTCGGCGTAGCATTCCAGGGTACGAATGGTATCGGGCAGTGATTCTCCCTTGCTTACCGAGGAGTATTGCACGCCGTGGATGGGAATCACAGCGCCGCCCAGTCGGTGCATGGCGGCGATAAAGGAGGATGAGGTACGGGTGCTGGGCTCATAGAAGAGGTTGGCCAGCACATGGCCCTTGAGAAGATCCGTCGCGCCCACCCGGCGCACGATCCCCCGCATCTCATCGGCCACGTCAAAGATATAGGACAGATCCTCTTTGGCGAACTGGTTCACCGAGACGATATCGCGTCCGTAAAAGCTGCTTCGCCTGTCGGGGGCCAGGCCGACGATCTTTTGACCGTTCTTGATGGTTTCCATGTTATCCCTCCCGCTTTACGCTCTGCCCTCACATACCCGATCGTTATGTCACGCCCGCACCAACAGACGCCCAAACCCGGGTGTCGCCAAAACCTCACCGTCTCGATAGACGATCTGCCCGTGCAAGCGAACGGATACGATGCGTCCCAGGGCAGGCTGCCCGGCAAAGGGCGTCCACCCGCAACGTGTTTGGTAACCCCTCTCCGGGAATCGATAAACTCCCTCCAGAGCAACCTCCACCTCGGTATCCACAGGCCCGCTCAAACCGTACACCCGCAACGGATTGTGATATATCAGCTCGATCATCCTCACCGGCGAGAGACGGCCCGCATCCACCGCGTAGAGAAGCAAAGGCAGTGTGGTCTCCAGACCCGGGACCCCCGGCGGCGGCGTGTCCGAGTCTTTTTCATCCCGCGCATGAGGCGCGTGGTCGCTGGCGATCATATCCACCAGGGCCAATCTCTCCCAGAAGAGCTCCACCTGAGCGGCAGGGATGAGAGGGGGCTTCATCTGCCCATACGCGCCCAGACGGGGCAGATCGTCGTCGGAGAGAAAGAGGTGATGGGGCGTCACTTCACAGGTGACCTCCACACCGCGCTGGCGCGCCGACTCGATGACCAGCAGGTCATCAGGTTGAGGCACATGGGCCACGTGAACCCGCTGCCGGTAGCGATGAGCGAGATCCAGTGCGCCGGGGATCGATTCGCTTTCGGCGTGAATGGTGATCGGCCCGGGACCGGGCCATGCCTCAAAGACGGCCTCCAGTAGCCGATCATCTCGCATCGTCATGCGGCCAAAGGTCTCGTCCAGATAGAGTTTCAGGCCCACCGCCTGTCCGGCAGCATCCACCAGATCGTCAAGGTCCCCCCCCTGAAAGCCAAGAAAAAGACCGTAATCGCTTACGGCCTTGCGCTCGAAAATCGTCTGTTTGGCTGACAGGGACTGCCTGTCCACCACCGGAGGGGTATTGTTGGGCATATCCAGCACACCGACGACGCCCCCTGCCAGCGCCGCCCGGGTGCCCGAGAGAATGTCCTCTTTATGAGTGCCCCCCGGCTCTCGCAAATGAACATGAGCATCGATCATACCGGGCAATCGCAAATCGCTCATTCGGGCATCCTCCAGGCTCGCCTCATCTCGTATCGTGCCGGACCGCAGGCACAAAAATAGGCCCCTGCGCGCTGTGCAACAGTAGGGGCCCTCATTGGATCATTTCTCACCTGTGAGACCGGTTAACTCACGGCCGCTCATCGACCATAGTATAACCCAAGTTAAACGACGCTGCAAGTTGCCGTGCCCGGACAGGGCTGCGTCATGGTCCGGTATCACCCGAATGCCTCTCAGAGGAGCGGGCGACATATATCACCAGATAGTAAAGCCACCGTCTACTACCAGATCATGTCCCGTCACATAATCCGACGCTGCGGAAGCCAGGAATACCACAGCCCCCTGCAGATCCTCGGTCTCGGCCATGCGTCCCATCGGGATATCCCGCACCCACCCGGGGATGAGACGCGCCACCTGGTCCACCAGGGATGTCCGCGTATAGCCGGGGCTGATCGAATTGACCCGCACACCGCGAGACGCCCACTCGGCGGCCATAGAGCGTGTAAGATGGACGACACCGGCCTTGGACGCATTATAAGCCACCTGATTCTGCGGGCGATTGACGATATGCGCCGACATGGAGGCGGTGTTGATGATCTTGCCATATCCCTGACGCAGCATCACCTGCCCCTCGGCCTGGCAACAGAGAAACACCGCCTTTAGATTGAGGTCGAGCACTCGATCCCAATCGGCCTCGCTCATCGCCTCAGCATCAGCCCAGTTGCCCATCCCTGCATTGTTTACGCCGATATCGAGCTTGCCCCACGCATCCAGCACATCATTCACCATACGGTGCACCTGCTCTTTTTGCGTCACATCGACATGCAACGCCAGAGAACGTGCGCCGAGCGCCTCGATTTCAGCGGCCACCGCCCGGGCCGTCGTGGGGTTGATATCGACCACAGCCACACTGGCACCGGCCTCGGCCAATGCCAGCGCAAAGGCTCGCCCAATACCCTGCCCACTTCCGGTAACCAGCGCTGTCCGCCCCTGCAGAGAGAATCTATCCAGGATACTCATTTCTACTTCTGCTCCTGTCTTCCGATCATGTGCGCTACTGATGAATGATCACCCATGTCCCGGGTTCTTGCTCGCTAGAATGCACCATCAAGACGCCGTCGGGCACTTGCGGATCGGTCCAGCGATACAACCACTCGGCATCTTCCTCTTTCAGATTCACACACCCATGGCTGGTAGGGGCGCCCCAATCGTCATGCCAGTATGCCCCATGCAATGCAAAGCCCCGATAAAAGTACTGCACATAGGACACACCCGGCAAATAGTAGCCGGGCCCCGTCATGAGCTGTGACTCGAGCTTTTGCACGATCCGGTACTTGCCTTCAACGGTGGGCGTGCCGGCTTTGCCGCTGCTGATGACGGCCGTGTACACCAGCTCGGTGCCATCGTAAGCATACAGCATCTGCTCGGTCAAGTCTACCTCGATCCACTTTTCATCCAATGGTAGGGGCAGATAGCGCTCGGTCACCCACGCAGGAGTCGGCGTGGGGGAAGGCGTCGGTGTAACAGTCGGCGTAAACGTCGGACTGGGCAAGGGCGTCTCGGTAGGTTTCACCGTGGGCGTAGCTTCCGTTGTGGGCGTCACATCTGGGGTGGGCGTCAGAGTGGGCGTGTCTACAATAATGCCCAGGGCGCCCCGAAACTCCTCGGCGCGAACCTGGTTGCCGCTCAAAATCAGAATAGCCGCTGTTCCCAGGACGACAAAGCTGAGCATGGCGATCATGATCAGGTCGCGCAGGGTGATGCGTCGAGCAACGCCGCCGGCAAGAGGCGCCACGGCCAGCTTGATCGGCCGAAACCGATCCGGGAATTCGTCACATTCCTCACCGCTATCGCGATGATTCAGGCGATCGTTCAGGCTGGCATCATCTCCCTGGAGGTCCAGGTTCTGGTCGAGATCGTGATCAACGCGACGATCCGATGCCTCCTGGCCCGTTCGGACGCCGACGGCTCTCTTGCGGTGGCTCCTGCCCTTTCCCGGTGCCGCCCTCCGGGTCCGATCCGCAGTATCTGAGGGTCTCGCGACGGGCTCGGGCTCGTCTGTCTTATCATCCGATCCCTCAGAGGGCTTGCGCGATACGCCACCTCGAAGACGCCCCCGAATCCGTCCCTGCACCCGAGGCGGCGAAGGCATCGCATCAGCCACTGCCATATCCTCATCGGCGGAGGGCGTTAGCTTTTCCTCCCGGGTGCCCTGCTCATCCAGATTGCGCAGCCCGTCATGAGCTCGTGAGCTCGACGGGTGAGAAGTCAACACCCGTTGATAAATCGCGCGGGCAAGCTCCCGGTCAGACGTCATGGCCGCTAACCAGAGCCAGGCCTCCTCGTTGTCGGGATCCAGCTCGAGCACGGCTTCCAACAGACGCCAGGCCTCGTTGCGCCATCCCCGGCGTGCCGCCCTGATCCCTTTATCGAGCCGTACCCGGATCTCAGCCTCATGCCCGGAGCGCGCCGAACGGCGTTCAATGTCATCGAATTGATCGGATGGCATAGCTACACTCACATGGATTCGATGGATACTGCGTCGAAATTGTATCGATTATTATAAGAGGGCATATATCGGCGGCAACTCGATAACGACTCGATCTCAGCTCAGAAAGGGTTGTGGGGATAAAAATAAGGTCAAAACAATGCGAGGTGACAAAATCAAGCCTCAATCGGTCGGGGGAGCATCGCGACAAATATCAGGACCCGACCGGCACATCGGTCGGGTCCTGAAGTACGGGAGGTGAGAAGTGACGAATCGGGATCAGATGGGCGTCAGCCATTTGCTGGCCGCCCAAAGCGTAACCCCGTTGAACTGCACCTCTGTCCACTCGATGCCATGAGCGAACTTGGTCACACCCGTCGGCTGCAGAATGGTACCAAAGGGCACGATCCGCTTGATCGCAAATCCAAATCCGGGTCCTGAACGCAACCGCAGACCGGCCGGTGCCGTCACCTTGAGGCCGGTCTCTCCGGTCGGTACCCAACCGGGAAAGATCGCCAGGTAGGCGGTCGCAGCGTACCCCTCGTGCACAACATGTCCGCGTTTGACCCGTACGAACGACCAGGAGATTCCCTGATTGAACACCGGATCACCGATAACGCGAACCTTCTCTCCGTTCTGCAGAGTGAGAATGACGGGCGCAGCCAAATTCGGCTCTGTCCGTAAACGCAGCCCAAGTGGTGCCCTGACCACATGGGTTGGCGTCCCTACAACGAGTGCCACAGGCGCGGTAGCTACCGCCGATGGTGGTGCATCCATAGCATATGCCGTCAGCGGCGCAACGAGCAGCCCGAGAACCACCACGGCCTGCAGAATGACGCCGACGAACCTACCCTTGATTCTCATAACACCCTCCTTCGGATAAGCGATGCCACCCGTGTAGTGGGAGCGCGCCCCGTGCATCGATGAAGGAAGGAAGGAAGGAGCACGATCCATGCGGTTTTGCCGTCGGGCACAAGGCCAAAGCGCAAAAACCGGATCATTACTCATAATTATGCTATCACGGGACCACACGATTGTCAAGAGTCAATCGTCCTCGCCTCGTCAAAACCCGAAGAAAAGGCCTGTCAGGCGTATGTATCGCAAACGTATGCCTATAAATGTTAACAAAATTAGTCCGGCCCCTCCGGGCCGGACCTGTCGAGAGTCCCTCATGATCTCTTTTCGGCCAGGTGGCGCACATTCGCATTGCGACACGCCACCCCATCGCCCGCCTGCCGGGGGCGGCAGAGGTCACAGCGTACGCACAGGGCCTCGGATCCCTCTCGGAGCCTGTGCGGTAGGTCGGGCTCGGCGATCAGAGGGCGACAGATACTGATGATCTGCGCGACGCCGCTGGCCAGGATCCGCTCCATCCCCTGCCGCGTACGAAAACCGGCGACCGGCGCCAGGGGGTATCCGTCGGGCACCTGGCGCCGTACAGCCTCGGCCATGGGCAAAAATCGCCCCTCGCCCGTTTCATCCAGCTCTTCAGGGACGCCCAGCCCATGGCTGATCTCGATACAATCGATCCCCCACTCGACGCATGCCGCGGCAACCCGGGCTCCCTCCTCCATAGATAGCCCGCTCTCTCGTCGGCCGGCCACGCCGAGCTTGATCCATACCGGGTAGTCCGCCCCCACCTCTCGCCGAATCCCCTGTACGATCGCCTTCAGAAACGCCCGACGACAAATCTCGTCCCCACCCCACGCATCATCGCGTCGATTGGTCCATGGGCTGAGGAACTGGGTCACCAGATAGCCATGCGCGCCGTGAATCTGCACCCCGTCAAAACCCGCCTCACGGGCGCGTCGCGCCGCCCGGACAAATCGCTCCGCCGCATGCTCGATCTCATCCGTCGTCATCTCTCGGGGAATCGCCAGATCGTTCGTCGCCACCCCCGAGGGGGAGATGGGATCGGGAACGACCTGTGGATCCACCGATGCCCCCCATGATTAAGCTGTATCATCATACTGGCGCCAAGCTCTTGCGCCGGACGGATCACCTCTCGCCAGGCGGCGATCAACGAATCGTCGGCCATGGAGGCCATATAAGGGTGCGTCCGCCCCCTCAGGTCGACGCAGGCGTGACCGGTCACCACAAGCCCGACGCCTCCCTCGGCCAGATCGCGGTATATTCTGGACATGACCGGCGTAGGAGCGCCGGTCGTCACATCCGCCAGGAACTCGGCCGTGGCAGACCGCATTACTCGATTTCTCAGATGCAGGCCGTTTATAAAAATGGGATCGAAAAGCTCTGGCATGATCGACTCCTCCGATTCGTGATGTTCCGCCACGCGCAAACTCGATTCAATACACAGATCACGAGGCGCGTGGGGCATGTCGTTCCGACAGATAGGTGGCCGCCTCAACGGCGCGCATGCTGCTCGGCCACATCGCCCAGGGCGATGAAATGGCGCGCCGCCCGCTCGCCATAGATCCCCGACGATGTGCCGCCCAGCATATAGCCCGTATCTCCTGCAGAGGATAACAGCGCCGCCCCCATCCGCAAAACCTCATCCTTCGGCCGGGTATCCAGCACCTCCCGGTCGTCCAGCCCGCCCACCAGACACACCCTGTCGCCGATGCGCGACATGGCCTCTTCCATGGTTATGTCGCCATAGGGCGGCTGTTCCAGTGGATCCAGGGAATCGACGCCCAGCGCGGCGATATCCTCCAGAAAGCGCTGCATATTCCCGTGGTTGTGGTAGTGGACAATCCCTCCACAGGCGTGGATTAGCTCGATCAAAGTCGTATCGTAGGGCACGATCAGCTCATCCCATGCTCGTCTTCCCATGAGCTGCGTCGCATATTCACCGCCGACGATACGAAAACAGTCCACGCCGCCCTCACAGGCCTGCTCCACGACGGCCAGCGTCCGCTCAGCAGCCTGCTGCACCATATGGATGATCAACTCGGGACGGGTGGCCCACAGATAGCTACAATATTCGGGGCCCAATACATCGTTGGGGTAGCACAACCCGTTGGCGATGCCCATCACCACCAGCCCATCTTCCCCCACCCGCCGACGCAACGCGTGAAACGCATCGACATCGGGACGGGGAGATCGATAGGGGATGGACAGCAACGCCTCGATATCAGCCTCATCTTTGCACAGATACTCCGTACAGGCCGTCGTTTGCTCTGTAGTCGTCCACACCTCCACCAAATCGCGACCCGGCGCATGCACGATCCGCCGCTCCACATGGCCCTGTCTCATCACATCCACCCTCATCGCGGCGCCACCCATTACATTACACCCCGGCCCGACCTCCAGCCACGGATCAGTTCGCGCGATGAGCTCGGCGGCCAGAGCGCTATCCGGAGGGATGCGGCCCAGCCCCCAGGGAGACACCGGCACACGGTCGACAGTCTCATGGCGAATGGCGGCCAGCATGCGCTGACGTGATGTCATGCGTTGGGGCATAGTACTCCTCCGGTCTATATCCGGTGACGGATCGTCATCCTGGCTCTGCCTGTCTTTGGAAAACAGATGGGGCGCTCATCATCGAGCGCCCCACACGATTCATCACTCACCTGCATTCTGTCAGTGATGCACGTCATCCGTTACGCGCCGATCGGGACCGGTCATATCTTTGGGTTTCGATGACTCGATCAATTCCTTGAGGAACGCATCATACGTTTCCCGACAGACCGGAATCTCGACGGACTTGCCGGTATGGCCGGAGAGGATCATGGCGTTGATCATCTCGACCGTATCGCGTCCGTCCACACCCGGCGCCAGCAATTCCTCGCCGTAGAGCAGGTGGCGCGCCATGTTGCGAATGATAGCCAGGTGCCCCGATTCGGCATCGGGGATCTCGACCTCGACCTCATTCACCTCAGGATGTGCCCACATCTCTGTCGAGCTATCCGAAAAGCCGCGCACTCCCTGCGGGATCTCCCAGAAGCGAAGCGTACGGCCGATGACCTGTAGTTTCCCCTTTTCGCCGGAGAGCTCCATCAACTCGGTGGTGGGCGATTCGTTGGTCGAACAGTACATGTAACCCACCGCACCGTTGGGATATTCGAGCATGGCCGAGGCCACATCCTCCACTTCGATCTTGTGGCTCTTGGTCGCCGTATAGGCCGTCACCTTGCAGGGTAATCCACCCAACCACATGAATCGATCGATCGAGTGCGGCGCCTGATTGATGAGTACCCCACCGCCCTCACCGGCCCAGGTAGCCCGCCAGCCGGCCGAGTTATAATACGCCTGGCTACGAAAATCGGCGTATACCAGCATGGTGCGATAGATCTCGCCCAGTCGACCTTCTTTCACCAGTTTGCCCGCCGCGCGCCACACCGGCTCGGCGCGGGTCTGGTGCATCACGGCAAAGGGCACCCCGGTACGCTGAGCGGCCTCGACCATGGCATCGGCGCCCGATACGGTCACGGCGATGGGCTTTTCCGATATGACCGGCTTGCCCTTTTCCATGGCATAGATGGCGATCTCGGGATGGAAATAGTGCGGCGTTGCCACAATCACGGCGTCCACGTCGTTCCGGTCGATCAGCTCTCGATAATCGGTGCAAAAAGGCACGTTGAACTCTTCGCCGACGGTGTTGGCCACCTCAGGGACAATGTCGCATACGGCCGCGAGCACACATTCTTCAATCTGCTGCATGGTGCGGGCATGACCGCTGCCCATTCCCCCGGCCCCGATGATTCCATAGCGTATTGGTGCCATATCATGCCCTCCGATGGTTGATTTCTCCCGATAATGCCAATGCCATGCGGGCATTATAGACGCTTCTGCCTCCGCAGCCAAGCGCTACGAGACCGCAACGCATTGGCACGCTCTCCTGAATATGTTACATTGACTGTAAGAGTCAAAACGAGCCGCGACAGAACGGCCTGTTTGACCGGTGTCGGGTAGAAATCGATTCCCGGCAATGATCGGAACCATCAGCCGGGGCTGCCCCGTATGTTCTTGATCTGGGAGAGGATCTCTATGGAAGGATCGGCCGATGCTCAGGCGCTAGAGCGCGCGTTGCGAGAACGCAAGGCGCCGACGGTCTTTACCGACAATGCCGCCGCCGGCTTTGTGTTGCCCCATTATCGGGGACATTCGCTGGCCAATGTGCCGGCTACACTGCTCAAGATTCTGGGCGGCAAGGGGGCCCCCGGTATCGCGCCACCGCTCGCCCCAGCATACTGGCAGCCACTGGCCGAGGGTGTGCGCCACATCGTATTGGTTGTCCTCGATGCACTGGGTTATCTGCAGCTCACCCAAAAGCTCACCGATGAACCCGAGGGGCTCTGGGCGCGATTCGCCCGACAGGGCATGCTCCTACCGATGACCTCTGTGTTCCCATCCACCACAGCCACGGCGCTGGCCTCGTTGATGACGGGCGCCGAACCCATCGCCCATGGATACCTGGGCTATCAGGTCTGGATGCGCGAGTATGGCGTGCTCACACAGATGCTGGCCCTCAAGCCCGCCCTGGCCGAATGTCAGGAGACGCTGCTGGAATGGGGCCTGGTGCCCGAAAGGGTGTTGCCGGTGCCGGCGCTGGGCTCCATGCTGGAGGATAGTGGCATAGCGACCACCGCCCTCGTCGCGGCCCAGTATATCCGTGGCGCGCTGACCCGCATCTCCTACCGGGGATTCGGTGAGATGCTGGGGTATGCCGATGTAGAGGGCATGTGGCAGGCGACACAGCAGGCGCTGGAGCGACATCGCCATGAACGAAACGTCATCCTGGTCTACTGGGGCGGTATCGATTCGGCCGCGCACGCGTACGGCTCGGGCGGAGGAATATGGGAGAGCCAGTATCAACTCGTCACCGAGGCATGTGAACGTCATTTCATCTCCCGGCTGACGCCGGAGATGCGCCGTGACACGCTTCTGGTCATGTGCGCCGACCACGGGTTTATCGATTCTCCGCCCGAGATGGCTCACGATACAGATAATGATCCCATCTTTCAGCACGAGTTGCTCATTCCCTTTAGCGGTGAAGCACGGGCCGCATACCTCCATTGTATAGCGGGTGAGGATAATGCAACCCGGCAAGCGCTACAATACACTCTGGGGCCAAATTATACGGTCAAGCCCTCACGGGAGGTCGTCGAGGCCGGCCTTTTTGGTGAGGGGCGCCCATGGCGCGAATCGCTGGTGCGGCTGGGGCATTTCTGCGTCATTCCCAGCGGTCAGCACTATCTGGATCGGCAGGAACTGCGATTCGTCCTCAAAGGACGGCACGGAGGGCTCAACGCCGAGGAGATGCTGGTGCCCTGGCTGGCCGTCCGATTGGACGCATGAGTGACGTAAACGGTGACCGGAGTTGAAACGGGACGACACATGTCGCCGTTCGCATCAAAAAGATCGGGCTCGTTCAGGTTGAGATGCTTGCCCATCGGTCTCATGAAAGGAGCAAGACCGTGGAGTACACAAGACTGGGAAAATCGGGCCTCAAGGTAGCGCGTGCCTGTCTGGGAACCATGACCTTTGGCCGCGAAGCGGATGAAGAGACATCGTTCAAGATCATGGACCGCTATATCGATCTGGGCGGCAACTTTTTGGATACCGCCGATGCCTATTCGACGGGCGGCGCCGAAGAGATTGTCGGTCGCTGGTTGAAACAGCGCGACGCCCGCGACAAGGTTGTTCTGGCGACCAAAGTCTACGGCGTCATGGGCCCCGGTCCAAACGACGGCGGCCTGTCACGGTTGCATATCCATCGGGCAGTCGATGCCAGCCTCAAGCGTCTGCAAACCGATGTCATCGATCTGTACCAGATCCACCGGTGGGATCCCGACACCCCTGTGGAAGAGACGCTGGAGGCATTGAACGACCTCGTGCGGTGGGGTAAGGTTCGCTATATCGGCTGCTCGAACCTAACCGGCTGGCAGTTATGCAAGTACCTTCATCTCGCCGACGAGCACCTTTGGTCGCGGTTCATCAGCATTCAGCCCATCTATAATGCACTGAATCGCAGCATCGAAAACGAGATACTCCCGCTGTGCGAGGAAGAGGGGCTGGGGGTCATTACGTACAATCCTCTTGCCGGCGGAATGCTCACCGGCAAGTACAAGCGCGATGAAGCCATGCCCACAGGAGCCCGCCTGGAGGCGTTCGGATCCTATTACGAGCGCTACTATACCGATCAGGCGATGGATATTGTCGAGGCGTTTGTACAGGCGGCAAAGGATCGGGGAATCACAGCGGCCCGGCTCGCGCTGGCCTGGGTGTTGGGAGAGCGACGCGTCACCTGCCCCATCGTCGGCGCGCGCAATCTGGAGCAACTGGATGATACGCTGGGCGGCCTGGATATCTCGCTGACTCCCGAGGAGCGCGGTAGCATTCCGGCGATTCCTTCCGGGCGCTGGGTGGGAAACGACCCCGTATACGATCGCGACATATAGCGTGTTATCCCGTCAGGAGTGGTCATGCTCAATGCACGGTTTTGCCTGCGCTGCGGCACACCGCTGGAGAGTCAAAAGGTAGACGACCGGCTTCGGCCGGTCTGCCCTCGTTGTGGGTATATACATTATGTCAACCCCATTGTTGCGGCGGGCACGCTGGTCGACCATCACGGTCGGGTATTGCTGGTTCGTCGTGGTGCGCCGCCGGGCGAGGGACAGTGGGGGCTGCCGGCCGGGTATGCCGAGGCCGGTGAGAGACCTGAAGAGACGGCGGTGCGCGAAACGCTGGAGGAGACCGGAGTGCGCGTCGCACTCGATGATCTGCTGGATGTCTATGCCTTTAGCGAAGAGGATTCTCCCGGAGGGGTGCTGATTCTGTACGCCGCGCACATTGAGCAGGGGGAGCCTGTCGCAGGAGACGATGCCACAGAGGCGCGCTTTTTCGCACCCGACGCCCTGCCTCGTCAGATTGCCTTTGCCACTCATCGTCAAGCGTTGACCCAATGGGCTCGAGTTCGCACCGTCACATACGGAGAGGCCACACCCGCCGAGATCGAGGCCGCCCTTCGCCTCATACAGGATGCCGGTTTGACGGAAGAGACCTCCTGGGGTAGATATAGCCTGCCCGAGACGGAAACAACCGTTCGGCAAAAAAGCGCCGGAATGATCGTTGCCCGTGAGGGCATAACGGCCGAGGGGCGGGTCGGACGCGGCGTTATCGGGGTCTGCCGCTATAGCCACCACGGAATCCACGGCGTGCATATCCATGATCTGTATGTGCGACCAGAGTACCGTCGTTGGGGCGTCGGCGGAAGGTTGCTCGCCCGAACAGAGCAAATGGCACGATCCAGAGGCGCCGTGATGCTGATGACCAGAGTATCCGCCAATGATCCCGGCATGGCCTTTTACCTGAGAAACGGCTTTGCCGTATGTGGCTACGAGTCCGATCAGGCGCCGGGGCACGCGCGCCTGTGTCGGCGCTTGCCATCAGGCGGTTGACCCGGCACACTCGACATGGAATCCGTTGGGGCTGCCCCCATCGTCGGCTGATTCCGCTTGTGGAGCAAGAGTTCGCTACGGCTTGAGAGGATCTATCATGAACGATCTACCGACCTCCCCCCATGCATCCGGCCCGATTGGCGTGTTCGATTCGGGTGTGGGCGGTCTTTCGGTATTGCGCGCACTGCATGCCCGTTTTCCGGGCGAGGATTTTTTGTACCTGGCCGACGGAGCAAACTGCCCGTATGGCCCGCGGGCCGAGGATGAGATTCGCGAATTGAGTGTTGCCATCACCCATTACCTTATCGCCAAGGGCGCGAAACTGATCGTCGTCGCCTGTAATACAGCCTCGGCAGCGGCCCTGGCTCATCTGCGCGAGACGTTTTCCCAAATCTCTTTCGTCGGTATCGTACCTGCCGTCAAGCCCGCTGCACAGCTCACCACCAGCGGCGTGGTGGGTGTTCTGGCCACCCCTACCACCTTTAACGGACGACTCTATCAGGAAGTTGTGGCCCAATTTGCCGCCGGAACACGGGTCATCTCGCGCATCTGCAATGGCTTGGTCGAGCGCATCGAGGCGGGCGATCTCGACGGCCCTGAAACGCGCGCTCTGCTGCAAGATTGTGTCCCTCCGTTGCTGGAGGCCGGCGCCGATGTTCTCGTCCTCGGCTGTACCCACTACCCCTTTGTAATCCCCGCCATACGACGCATTGCGGGGGACGATGTGCAGATCATCGAACCCAGCGATGCCATCGCCCGCCAGACCGAACGGGTCCTCATCCGCGAAGGGTTGCTGCGGTCGACAACCACATCGGGGCAGACAGTATACTGCACGACCGGCGATCCAGAGCAGTTCGAGAAGACACTCCGTTATCTGATGGGCACGCACGGCGTCATCCGTCCCCTGAGATGGGTGGGAAACACCATAGTCGAACGGGAGTGAGCCCCCCGTCCCCTATGGCTTTTGCGCCCCCTATACAGGAAGGGTTTCCGCTTTTTGCCCTCTCATCCGGTATACGAATGCCGTGCTGGATTTTTGTCATTATCTGACATATAATCTTGCATGATTGCATAAAGGGCAGCCGACATTCCACCGGCCAACGATCTGTGATCGATCAGGTTCGGTTGCATTCACTTCTGGAGGCAACCATGAATATATGGCACACCATATCCCGCGAAGATGTTCTACAAAGCCTCGGCTCGGGCCATGACGGACTCGATAGCGCCGAAGCGATGCAACGCCTGGAGCGTTATGGGCCCAATCAGCTCGAAGAGCGACCTCCGCGCCACCCTCTCCTTGTTTTAGCCGGCCAGTTCACCGAGATCATGGTCATCGTTCTGCTCATCGCCGCAGCTCTCTCCTTTATCGTCGGCGAAGCCACCGATGCGATCATGATCCTCATTATCGTCATCCTCAACGCGATCCTGGGCTTTACTCAGGAATTCCGCGCCGAACGAGCCATGAGCGCCCTCAAGCAGCTTTCGGTGCCCACCGTACGTGTCCGCCGCGACGGCCGGATTCAAGAGATCGAGGCCACTCGCCTCGTCCCGGGCGACCTGTTTCTTATCGAGGCGGGCACCCGCATTCCGGCAGACGGCCGCCTCATCGAATCGGTCAATCTGCGAGTCGATGAGGCCGCCCTCACCGGCGAGTCGGTGCCCGTAGACAAGGTCGAGAATGCGCTGTCCGGCGATGAGCTTCCCGTAGGCGACCGCATCAACATGGTTTTCACCGGGACGGCCGCCGTATACGGCCGGGGAATCGCGGTGGCCGTCAATACCGGCATGCGCACAGAACTGGGCAATATCGCCCATCTGTTGCAAGAGGTGGGCGAGGAAAAGACGCCGCTACAGCGACGCATGGGCGAATTGGGCAAGTGGCTGGCCCTCGGCGCGCTGGGCATATGCGCCGTCGTCTTTGCGCAGGTGTTTCTGCAGCAAGGGGATCTGGCCGAAGCGTTCATCATAGCCATCAGCCTGGCCGTGGCCGCCGTCCCTGAGGGGCTGCCGGCGGTGGTCACCATCGCTTTGGCTCTCGGCGCCCAGCGCATGGTGCGGCGCAGTGCCCTCATTCGGCGGCTTCCCGCTGTCGAGACACTGGGCTCGGTTACGGCGATCTGTTCGGATAAAACCGGCACCCTCACCGAGAACCGCATGACGGTCACAGCGCTGGATGTCGCCGGCACATCTGTCGATCTCGTCCAAAAACTACGCGTTGCCGGCCCCATACTCGGCCCCGACGAAGCCCCCCTCGGACATCCTAACAATGCCGGTATCGCCATTCTATTGGCGGGAGGAGCGCTGTGTGGCGATGCAACACTCGAGCCCGATGATGGCTATGACGGCGGCTATCGTGCCATCGGCGACCCGACGGAGGGAGCCATGGTAGTCGCCGCGGCACGACACGGCCTCTGGCGCAGCGACCTGGAAGAGAGGCTGCCCCGCATCGGCGAGGTTCCCTTTACCTCGGAACGAAAGCGTATGACGACCATCCATAAGGCGGCCTCCATCACCGAACAGACAAAGGGAAAAGATGGGTACGACCTTGCAGAGGTCTTGCCCGATGCGCCCTATATCGCCTTTACAAAAGGGGCCGTCGATAGCCTTTTGGCTGTGTCCGATCGGGTCTGGAATGTCGATCATATCGAGCCGATGGATGATGCCTGGCGCCGGCGCATCGCCGAAAGCAACGATGAACTGGCCGAACGAGGCATGCGCGTTCTGGGCCTCGCCATGAGACCCCTGCACGATATCCCCGATACCCGGGAAGAGCGCAGAGTCGAGCAAAGTCTCGTGTTCGTCGGCATGATGGGGATGATCGATCCGCCTCGCCCCGAGGTGCGACAGGCCGTCGCCGAATGCCGTGAAGCGGGAATCCGTGCGATTATGATTACCGGGGATCATCCACTCACAGCGCTGAACATCGCCCGCGATCTGGGAATCGTGCAAAGCGATGCCAACGGCGAGGAACATGTGATCACCGGCCAACAACTCGCCCAGATGTCGGTAGAAGAGCTCGAGGCCATCGTCGAGGATGTCGCCGTATATGCCCGGGTCAGCCCCGAGCACAAGGTCAAGATCGTCGAGGCGCTCAAGAGCCGCGGGCATTTCGTCGCCATGACAGGCGATGGCGTCAACGATGCACCGGCTCTCAAACGCGCCGATATCGGTGTGGCGATGGGCATCACCGGAACCGATGTGAGCAAAGAAGCTTCGGACATGATCCTGCTGGACGACAATTTTGCCACCATCGTCCACGCTATCGAAGAGGGACGCACGATCTATGAGAACATTCGCAAATTCGTGCGCTACATCATCTCGTGCAATGTGGGCGAAATCTTTATGATGCTGGTGGCGCCGCTGCTCGGCCTTCCGGTTCCGTTGACGGCATTACAGCTGCTCTGGATCAACCTCATCACCGATGGCCTGCCTGCCCTGGCTCTGGGCGTAGAGCCGGCAGATCCGAACAACATGAAGCGTCCTCCGGCGCCCCCCAATGAAAGTGTGCTGGCCCGTGGCCTGGGGCCCTATCTCCTGTGGGTGGGGTTGCTCATTGGAGGAAGCAGCCTGCTGGCGCAGATATGGGGATTGCGAATCGACTCGACCCGCGCCACATGGCAAACGATGGTATTCACCACGCTTGCCTTTTCGCAGATGGGCAACGCCCTGGTCGTGCGCTCTGCCCGCGAATCGATCTTTACACTGGGCCTGTTCTCCAATAAACCACTGGTCGGCGCCATAGCGCTCACTATCGCATTACAGCTCGCCGTGATCTATGTTCCGTTCATGCAGAACCTGTTCGATACGACGGGATTGAATCTACAACAGATTAGCATCACCGTCATCCTGGGCTCCGTTCCGTTTGTTGCGGTAGAGGCTCACAAATGGTTCCGGCGTCGGCAGAATCGTCACGCTATGCCGATCGGATGAGTCAAAAAGACCGCATCCTGAAAGTCTACAAAAAGCCCTCCCGAATGAACCCGGGAGGGCCTTTTCACCTACAACTGCACAGTTTTCCAGCGACCACGCTTGAACTGCACCATCAAGGCGATGGCCATCGCCCCATTGCTCACTGCCATGCCGATCCAGATCCCCGGAGGCCCCATACCCAGTGGTTGAGAGAGCGCCCAGCAGAGCGGTAATTGAATCAACCACAAGGAGGCGATGTTGACGATCATGGGCGATATCGCATCGCCCGCTCCGCCCAGAGCGTTACTCAGCACCATGTTGGAGCCCATCCCCAGGGCGACGAAGAAAAAGAAGCGCACCGCGACCACGCCAACTTGCAGCGCCTCGCCCTCCAGGCTAAAGATCGAAAGCGCCGGCACCGGCCAGATGTTCAATAGCAGCAACATGATGGCCGAGCACATCAGAACGCCCCTGACGCCGATATGTGCCGCGCGCTCGGAGCGGTCCGCGCGGCCACCGCCCAGGTTCTGTCCCACCAGCGTCGCCGTGGCCCCGCCGATCCCAAACGAGGTACCCTGCAAAAAGTGAACGATGCGCGAGATGACGCTATAGGCGGTGAGCACGTGGCTGCCCAAAGCCGTCACCAGGCGAATCAAAAGGGCCATGCCCAGATTGGGCGAGAAACGTTGTGCCGCTGTAGGAATGGCGATCTTGAGGATACGCCCCATCAGGTTGAAATCGGGGCGAATATATCGCAGGCGTAGCCTAACCCCGGCACGACCGCTGATCAGTACGGCCATCTGAGCAGTCACCCCGACGGCGTGACTGATGACTGATGCCAGAGCCGCCCCCCGGACACCCATTTGCGGAAAGGGTCCCCAGCCAAAGATCAGCATCGGTTCCAGCACAAGGAACATCAGGCTGTGCGCCACCTGGATGGCCAGGGTATATTCCGGGTGTCCTGCCCCTCGGATGACGCCGTTCATGGTGGGCAGCATCTCTATAAAGATCAACCCAAAGAAGACGATGCGTAGATAGGCCACGGCATCCCGCCACAGATCGCCCTCCGCCCCCATCCAGCGCAAAAAGATGCCCCCAAAGACCTGCCCGATGATCATCAGGGGCACGATGAAGGCCAGCAGAAGGAGGATCGCCTGCATCAACGCGCGATCGGCACCCTCCTGGTCACGAGCGCCGATGTGGCGTGCCACAACGGCCATTCCTCCCATCGAAAGGCCCATCACCGGACTGATAAGGACGGTGCGCAGTGTCGTGGCGATCGCTGAGGCGGCCAATCCCATGCCTCCCAATCGCCCTAACCATAGCGAATCCAGCAGCCCGACGGTCGTCATCAACGCGTTCTCAGCCGTGGACGGAATCGCCAGTCGCACCAGATGGCGGACAAGGCTCCCCTGAGTGAGGTCACGCTGAACCGGTTGAGTACGTGCGGCAACGTTGGTCAAGATGTCATCTCCGGCCCGAAGATAGGCCGTCACAAAAATGTGCGGCTATTCGATTCTAAACTACTCTGATGTCCTGTCAAACCCAAAACGCGTCGGGTTATTAGTTGGTAAAGAGAGGCTCGCCTCCTCCGGTCAGGAGCGCTATAATCAAGAAAGAGAAGTCATGAGAGGGAAAGCATGCGCGTCGGCTGGGTCTATGATCCGCGTTATCTCGAACATGATACGGGCCGTCACCCGGAGAATGCCAAACGACTCGAGGCCATCGTAGAGCACCTCCAGGGGATCGGCCTTTTCGAGACGACGCGGCGCATCGCCGGTGAGCCGGCAACGCGCCGCGATGTGGAGCGCATCCACACATCGGCCATGCTCCACCGGCTGCAACACCTCGCCGAGACAGGGGGCGGCTACCTCGACATCGATACCGCCATCGGTCCGCGCTCGTACGATGTCGCGCTGCTCGCCGCCGGAGGCGCTATCGCAGCGACCCGCGCCGTAATCGATGCCAGTGTACAGGGCGCCTACGCCCTGACACGTCCTCCGGGACATCATGCCACCCCCACACACTCGATGGGCTTTTGCCTGCTGAACAATATCGCCATCGCCGCCGCCTGGGCGCTGGACTATGGGGATATCGAACGCCTCGCCATCGTCGACATCGACGTGCACCACGGAAACGGCACGCAAGATTCGTTCGAGTCAGACCCGCGAGTGCTGTATATCTCACTGCACCAGTATCCGCACTACCCCGGCACGGGCCACTGGAGAGACACCGGCCGTGGCGAGGGCAAGGGGACGTGTATCAACATCCCGCTCCCCCCGCAAACCGGTGACTCGGGTTATGCCGCAGCGTTCGAGCGCCTTGTCGAGCCGGCGTTGGTCCGGTTCCATCCTCAACTTATTCTGGTCTCAGCGGGCTATGACGCCCACTGGGCCGATCCTCTGGCGTGGATGCTGCTCAGCGTGAGCGGATATCGTCGCATAGTCGACATCCTGGTCCGCGCCGCCCGGAACCTGTGCCGGGGGCGTATCGTCTTTGTGCTGGAGGGGGGGTACCATCCCGACTCGCTGGTGCACGGCGTTGCGACGACATTCAGCGCGATGCTGAATACACCCTATGACGATGTGTGGGGGCCGGCCGGCGAGCCCGAATCCAGAGTCGACGACATCCTGACGCGAATCGCCCGCCATCACGGGTTGGCGTAATGCCCGATGAGATCTTTTTCATAGCCCTCGGGCGAGACGCCAGCCTTACCCTTCATTCTCTTTCTCGCGGTCACGAGACGCCACCGGACCGATCCGGCGACGCTCCACCAGCGTTAGCCAGCGCAAAATGGCAAACACGATCAGCCCACCCGCGGCGGCCACAACGTACATGCCCAATCCGGCAGCATACCCCAGAGCGGCAGCCGCCCATAGCGCGGCCGCCGTCGTCAGCCAGCGCACCTCTCCCTTTGCCTGCACAATGGCCCCGGCGCCGATAAAGCCCACGCCTTGCGCGATACCGGCCATGGCCCGCACCGCGTCGAACGCCCCACCATGCCGCAACGAAGCCTGTGTCCCGGCGATAACAAACAGAGACACCGATACCGACACCAGCATCAGCGTACGAAATCCCGCCGGCTTGCGTTGTGTCTCGCGTTCCCAACCGATCAATCCGCCTAACCCGGCGGCAAGCAGCATACGCAAGATCATCTCCCAATCTGTAACCATACTCGGCTCTCCTATCATGATTGATGTGGCTACAGCATCTACAGAGGTATCTTGGATGAAACATCTGTTTACGGCAAATCGCCCATTGGGACACACCGTTCTATGCCAGAATGCTCCTTTCCGATCGCCGCGCTTGATCTGTCATGACCACAGCGTTAGAATGCCCTCGATAGTCATCATCGCGTGAACAACGCAATCCGGCCGGGGCATCATGCCCTGACCCACACAGACCTGGATGCAGGCCTGCCACATTGGGAGGAGCCATGAAGATCACCAACATCCGCTGTCGGGCACTGACGGGCACCCTTGAATTCCCCGGGGTATTCTGGGAAGAAAGACTATCCCGCCCCATCGATATCTATCCCGAGCACCGCGCGGAGGGGCCTGACTATTCCTCGCGCCTGGCCGAAGGCAAATACCGCATGCATTCGATATTCATCGAGGTGGATACCGATGCGGGCATTGTCGGGCTTTCCGGCCCGGTAGGCGGCGGCAATGCCCGCATCATCCTGTCCGAGTTCAAAGATCTGCTGCTGGGTGAAGATCCGCGCGCTGTCGAGCTCCTGTGGGACAAGATGCACCGTCTGGCGGTGCACGGCCGCAAGGGGTCTACGATGATGGCCATCAGCGCGCTGGATTGCGCGCTCTGGGATATCCGCGGCAAGTGGGCCAATGCCCCGGTATACCAGCTGCTGGGCGGCCCCACCCGCACGCGCATCCCCGCTTATGCCAGCATGCTGGGCTTTTCCGTCGAGCCGGAGCAGGCCGCTCAGCGCGCCCGCGAATATGCCGCCAAAGGCTATACGGCTCAAAAATGGTTCTTCCGCGCCAGTCCGGCCGATGGAATGGCCGGCATCCGCAAAAATGTGGCGCTGGTGCAGGCCGTACGCGAGGCGATAGGAGAAGATCACGATCTGATGCTCGACTGTTGGATGAGTTGGGACCTGTATTATGCCCGGCAGATGGCGCCTCGTATCGCGCCATACAACCCGCGCTGGATCGAAGAGCCGGCCATGCCCGACAAACCCGAGATCTGCGCGCAGATCCGGCAGGCGGTGCCTTTCCCGGTATCCAACGGCGAGCACGAATACACCCGGTGGGGATTCAAGCATCTCCTCGAAATCGGCGCGCAAGATGTGCTCCAGCCTGATATCTACTGGTGTGGCGGCATTACCGAGACGCTCAAGATCGCCGCACTGGCTTCGGCCTATGACGTCGCCGTCATCCCGCACGGCCATTCCAGCCATGCGACGGCACACTTTTTGGCGGCCCAGTCGCCCCATCTGTGCCCCATCCAAGAGTACCTGGTCAAATGGAATACGGTGCACCAGTTCTTCCTCAAGCACAAGGTCGAGCCGGTGGACGGTTATATCGAGGTGCCGCAACAGCCGGGCCTTGGCCTTGAGATCGATGAGGATGTCGTCGAGGAAGAGACCATCCTCGATTAGGATCCGCCCACAATCGCAAACGGATGCCTGATACGCAAAAAAACCGAGGCCCCGAGAAGCCGGCACCAGCCGACCTTTCCGGGGCCTCTGCATTGGATCCTGTCGAACGAGCGTCTATCCGGTTACTCATCCCCCTCATCGGGAGGCATTGTGGGTTGAATGATCTCTACGACCTCGCCGTGCACATTCACCACCACCCGAAAACCAAACAGACGTAGCCACGGCACCCATTGGTTCGGGTCGCCCTGCTTGATATGCTGATCGAGATTACGTAGCGAAGCCTCTAGCGCGGCTTTGGTAAAGATATCGTCCTTACCCAGCATCTGCAGCATGCCCAGCACGACCTCATCCTGCATGGACGTGACCTGCTCTTTGATGGTCGCAATAATGACATCATCCACAGCATGAGCCTCGACATGCCGCAAAAAGCCGTCGTCGGGCACCGCATAATGGGCCACCCCACCGATATGGACGACCTCACATGGCTCTCCGATTTCGTTGTAGATCAACCCCGGGAACAACGCCTTGCGGGGCATTATCTCGTCCGTCATCTCGCCACGCCTCTTGCTGTAGGATATGTGATCAACACGCTCAATTTGATTATAAGACCCGGATATGCCGTGTCAATAACAGGGGCTGTCAGCGCAGAGCGGCGTACAAGTCACCCCCTTCCGAAGGTGATGCCGGGGCATGACGTAACCCTGCAATTCATAGTATCTTGCCGCGCCCCCGGCCGGTACGCACGAATACCCCCGGCGTTTCCGCAAGCTCCCGGCACATGCTATAATCGAGCCGGGTCACCATGCCATGTATGGAGGGTCATTTGAGTTTTCATCCACATCCAGAAGAGCATATTCTGCAAGATGAGCTGAACAGTGTGCCCGTATCGGTCGTCACACGCTTTGGCTTCCCCGAATGGGACGAGATTGGGCAGGCCACCCGGCTCCTGGCAACTCATGCACAGATCGAGTGGGGAGATCGAGTCTTGATATTCCCCTGCGGACATGGCGCACTGGCTCTATGGGCTGCAACGCGAACTCAAATCGACCATATCACCCTGCGAGACACCAATCTCATCGCCGCCGAGATGGCGCGTCGCACGGCCGAGGCCTCGCATCGAGCCGGAATGGACATCGACGTAGGGCTCCCCCCGGCACGAGACATGTACGATGTCATTCTCATGTCCCTGCCCAAGGGGCGCGACCTGGCGCGCCTCTTTCTGCTGAGCGCGTACAAAGCGCTACGCGACGGCGGACGGCTGTATCTGGCCGGTGCGAACAAGGCGGGCATCAAGAGCGTTGCGAGCGATGCCGAGGCGCTCTTTGGCCGGTCAACCGTCCTCGGCTACAAAGGGGGACACAGAGCCATCCTGCTCATCAGACCGTCTCGCGCAAACGAGCCCGAGCTTCCCTCTATCTACCGCGCGCCCGGCATCGAGGAAGGAACATTCGCCGAGTTCGATGTGTCGGTGGGTGAGCACGTGTACCACATCCGCTCGCGACCGGGCGTCTTTTCCTGGGAGCATCTGGATGCGGGCACGCGACTGCTGCTGGAGCACACCCCCATTCACGTCACCGACCGTGTGCTGGATGTCGGTTGCGGCTATGGCATCATCGGGATACACGCCGCCCGAATCGCCCACAAAGGCCATGCCACGCTGGTTGATGTCGACGCGCTGGCCTGCCAATCGGCGCGGGCCAGCCTGGAGGCCAACGGCATTCGTCATGCCGACGTCATCATAGGAGACGGCCTCAAGGCCGTCGGGGATCGGCACTATACCCTCATCCTGAGCAATCCCCCATTTCATAGCGGGCATCGGGTGACGCTGAACATCGCCGAAACGTTCGTTCGTGATGCATACACCGCCCTGGAGCCACGAGGCCGCCTCGTCATTGTGGCCAATCGATTCCTGCCCTACGACCGGATCATGAACGAGGTCTTTGGCGCTGTGACGACGCTGGCTCAAACCTCACGGTTCCATCTGCTACTCGCCGAAAAGGCACGCCTGCGGGAGGCTCCCGAAAAGAAAAAGCCGGTGGATACCGGGGGCGACTATGAGGAGACCATTTACCAGATTCCCGATTGAGTCTATAATGCGCGCGACCATGCATCACGGCGCCATCGCCGGCTCCTGTGAGGCGAGATGCCTCACAGGAGCCGTCATACCCCTCTAGTCCATCGCGCAGGATGATCCTTCCCCCTTCTTCATGTCCGTCTTTTGGCCTGCTCTAATGGGGCTGGTATAATGGTTCTGTACATTCAACGGTCATGTCCCCTTGCATCGGAGGCAAGTGTGTTCAGGAGACAGAAAGAGCTGGACGAGAGCCTGACCAAGACGCGCCAGTCGTTTTTCGGGCGAATCGCCAATCTATTCCGGGAAGAGCAGATCAGCGAAGACACCTGGGACGAGCTGGAAATGCTCCTTATCCAGGCGGATGTGGGAGTCCAGACAACCCTTACCTTGATCGAGACCCTGCGTGAGCAGGTTGATCGAGGTCGGGTACGTGGCGCGCAGCAGCTACAAGAAGCGCTCAAACAACAACTGGTCGAAATCCTGCAAGAGGTACAGCGTCCGTATCTCGAGGGCGAACGACTGTTGCATGTGATCCTTGTGGTTGGAGTCAACGGATCGGGAAAAACAACCAGTATTGCCAAGCTGGCCCGCTATCACAAGACGCAAGGTGACCGGGTGCTTCTTGCAGCCGCCGATACATTCAGGGCCGCCGCCATCGACCAGATCAAGATCTGGGGTGAGCGTGTTGGGGTAGAGGTCATCGCCCACCAGCCGAATGCCGATCCGGGCGCCGTCGTCTATGACGCGATTCGGGCCGGTCAGGCCCGCGATGCGGATGTCCTCATCATCGATACCGCCGG
>JBMNOI010000175.1:0-5084 GCA_050942995.1 Anaerolineae bacterium | reverse complement strand
CCACGACCGATCGATAGGAAATTCCTAGTGAAAAATCGCCTGTTCAGCCTGATCAAACTCACTGTGAGCGCAGGACTCCTCGTCCTGCTCTTTACCCTGTTCGACGTGGGTGAGGCGTGGGATGCGTTGCGGCAGATGCGGCCGGTCTATATGGTTGCGGCCTTTTGCCTATTCCAGGCGACGTTACTGTTGCGGTCGGTGCGGTGGAAGCTACTGCTCAAGGCGCTCTCTATCGATGTGCCGCTGGGGCGACTGCTTCACCTCTACTATGTGGGTACTTTTTTCAACACCTTTCTGCCCTCGGGCTTTGGCGGCGACGCGGTCAAGATGGTCGAGCTGGCGCGGTACAGCCGAAAGAGCTCGGCATCCATCGGTACGGTGCTGGTCGATCGCCTGACGGGTATTATCGTGCTGTTCGTGATGGGGTTGGTGGCCTGGCCCTTTGCCCACCGATCTCTTCCCCAACGAGAATCGCTGATTCTGCTGGCCGCCTCGGCCGGTGGGCTGCTGGCCTCATGGCTGCTCTTTCGGCGGCGACTGGTAGCGCCCCTTCTGCATCGTCTCCCTCAGCGTGTGGCCGTCCGACTCGAATCCCTTTACGACGCCGTCCACACCTGCGGTACCGGCGCGTTGTGGCAGGCGATAGGCGTATCGGTGGCGTTCAACCTCGTCCTGTTCACCATTCACTATGCCGTAGCGATGGCGCTGAATGTGCAGGTGCCGCTGCTCTATTTCGTCGTTTTTATGCCTCTGCTCTCGCTTTCCATGTTGCTTCCCTCGGTGGGCGCCCTGGGCACCCGTGAGGGAGCCTATGTGCTCTTGTTCGGCATCGCCGGGGTCGCCGAGCCCATGGCCATAGCCATGTCGTTGTCGTTCTACATACTCAATGTGCTGACCGGCCTGATCGGTAGTGTCCTCTATGCGCTGGAGGCGTTGGTCGGCCTGCGTCCCGCAGGAACATCTCGGCGCCACAATTGAGGAGGTTTGCGATGGATCTGTCTATCGTCGTGCCCGTATACAATGAGGAAGAGAATATCCCCTCGCTCTATGACGAGTTGACTCATGTGCTGGACCCTTTGGGGCTCGACTATGAGATCATCTGCGTGGATGATGGTAGTCGCGACCGCTCTTTTGTGTTGTTGAGCGAACTGGCCACGCGCGACCCAAGAGTAAAAGTCATCCGCTTTCGGCGCAACTATGGCCAGACGGCGGGATTCTCTGCGGGCTTTGACCATGCATCGGGCGATGTCATCGTCACCATCGATGCCGACCTGCAGAATGATCCGGCGGGCATTCCGGTGCTGCTGAAGAAAATCGACGAGGGGTACGATGTCGTCAGCGGCTGGCGCGAGGCCCGGCAGGATGCCTTTCTCTCGCGCAAGTTGCCCTCGTGGCTCGCCAATCGATTGATCTCCTGGACGACCGGCGTGAATGTGCGCGATCGGGGCTGTTCGCTACGAGCCTGTCGTAGCGAGATCGCCAAAGAGATGCACCTGTACGGCGAGCTGCACCGCTTTATCCCCGATATCGCCGCATGGTTGGGAGCCTCGATGGCCGAGGTGCCGGTTGGGCACCGGCCCAGGCGATACGGTCAGTCCAAATACGGCATCAGCCGGACCTTTCGCGTGATTCTCGATCTGATCACCGTGCGCTTTATCCAGGGGTACTCCACCCGCCCGATCCATATCTTTGGCAAGTGGGGCCTGGGGCTGGAGACGTTGGGCATCCTTCTGGGGGCGTGGCTTACCTTCGAGAAGCTGGTCAGGGGGGCGTCTCTGGCCAACCGCCCGGCGCTTACTCTGGCGGTGCTGCTGATGGTGATGGGCATGCAGTTCGTATCCATGGGCCTGTTGGGCGAGATGATCGTCCGTTCCTACTATGAGGGACAGAACAAGCCCATCTATACCGTTCGTGAGATCGTCGATTGCGGGCAAAAGGGCGAGGCCGAGGCGATGTCTTTGGCCTACGTCGGCGGCCAGGAGGCGGCGATCGGACGGTCGACCGCCCGCTGAGTCGGCAAGAACACGAACCGATTCGCGTCGGTGATTCTTACGGCATGACCGTAACAGACGGCGGCAGCACGATATGATCCTGCCCCGATGGGGTGGTCAGGCGTTGGAACATCGTCGGATCGTACAGGCCCACTTCCAGCGTCGCCGCACCGGCATATTCTCTCTCCAGAAAGCCCAGTTCGTGTGTGTCGGCGATGATCTGCCCCTTGATCCATGTGCTGGTGGGCCAGCGCCCATCGGCCGGGGCCCCGTCGTGTTGGGCCACCATCTGACGCTCCCCATCCAGCAGGTGGGTAAACACGACATAATCGATATCGGGTGGCTCGTCGGATATCGCCTCCCAGTACAGGGTGAGTCGCAGCGGCTCGTTTGGCGATGCCGTGTCTCTGCCGATATCGACGCCTCGCAGTATCGCTACCCCTCCCAGAGAAACCTCCATCGGATAGTCGATCTCGGCGGGCAGTGCAAAATCGCGATCGGTTTTCTCGACCACCACGTTTTGCAGCGGCACCCTCTCATCATCGACGATCAGCTCGATCTCTGCCACGCCTCCGGCTGCATCGGGCGATACGCGCATCACCCGCCGATCGATGACCCGTTCGCCGACCCGCCAGCGGTCGCAGGGATACTCGCCATAAGCCGGCGCTCCCTTGTGACCGGCGACGATCTCGCCGTCGAGAGTCAGGCGCACCTCGGGGATGTAGGGGGGCAGAGATGCCGATTCGGCCCGCCAGTAGAGGGTGACCGCCAGGGCGCCGCCGTTCTGTACCGTCTCTCGATCCACATGATAGCCCTCCAGCACCAATCCCTGCGCCATCTCGTGCTCCATCGGCGTCATCGTCGTCTCGGGCGCGTAGGCGGAGGGTATCTCCCGGCCCGGCTCGATGGTGATATCGCCCAACCGATAGCGTTTCCCGGCGGGCGCGCCGTGTGGATCGAGCAGGTCCAGCGTCGTATCCCCGTGATAGACGCTGACCGCCAGAGTATAGCGGATGGGCGGAGAGCCCGGGGGCAGCGTCGGAAGATAATAGTTGCGCGCCACGAGGCCCGGCAGCCAGCGACCGGCATCGACGGGATCGCGCTCGCTGAGGATCACACGATCGTCCATCGCCACCACATGGCCCGATGGATCCTCTACCTGGATCGACACCTTGTAGGGCAATCCCGGCGCCTCTAACGCTTCCCAGCGGAGCGCTATCGGCAGTGGCTGATCGGCGACGGCGCGATGGGGCAGTCCGACCCCGCGCAATGCCAGCGGGCCGATGCGTACATCGGCGGGCTCGAGCGCAGGGATGACGATAGGATTCTCCAGATCGTACACGCTGACCCACCGGCCGGCCTGCCAGAATCGCCGCTCCAGGCGACCGTTGGATTGGAGCAGCCAGGGCAGCATATCGCGGGGGTCGGAGTAAGCGTCCACCCAGCGGATCAGCACCGCCCGCTTTGCCCCCTGAATGTAGGGTAGCAGCCAGTCGAGCAGCGGCTCATCGGGCACGCGGGTTTCGACATGATAGACCCGGGCCGGACCGGGAAAATAGTGGTCGAAGGCATAGTCGACATACGGGAGCAGGACCACATCGTCCGGGCCGGTGAGGGACGCCACATTCTGCGCCAGAGAGCGGGTATCGGCGCGGACATAATCCTGGTGTGGCCGCAGCAATACGCGGTCGATCCCGACGGCGAACCCGGCGCCAAAGGCCACCAGCACGACCAGCCCGGCCAGACGCGAGGCGATATTCCAGGCCACAGATCGACCCGGCATGGCGATGGGCGTCGTGAAGATGAGGCTGCCGGCGCGGCCGAGCAAAACCATGAACGGCCCGGCGATCATCATCAGGTGGCGGGCATGGACCACTCCCGGCCGATAGCGAAACATGATCACGGCCGTGATTGCAGGAACGGCCATCAGGGCGAGCAACCACAGGTCGTTGCGGCTGCGCGCTGCCTCGGGTTCATCCGGTCTCGTGAGCAGATTCCATGCGGCGGCGACCAGAATCAGGAGCAATGCCGCGCCTAGCGCGACCAGTTCGATACGCGACAAAAGTCCGGTTAGACCGCTGTCCCCGGCGATGATGCCGGTGGTATAGAGCATCCAGTTTTGGGTCAACGCCTCGCGCACGCCGGGAATATGCGTCATGACCGGCAGCGTCTCGGCGGCGATATAGTCTTCGGTGCCGCCCCGCCCGTCGGCAATGACCAGCAGCCAGGGGATAAAGGCGACGGCCGTCGCCGCCTGAACCGCGATCCACCGGACCAGCAGGGGCCAGCGTCGCCTGCCGACCAGCAACAGGGCGGTGAGAATCGCCAGCCAGAACAGGAAGGGCAGGGCGAAATAGTGGGTGTACATCGCCGCCGTCTGGACGACAAAAAAGGCGCCCCACAGCCATGCCGGAGAACGCTCATCGCGCACCAGTCGAATCGTCAGATAGAGCAGCGCCAGAAACTGGGCCGTCATGAGGCTGTACATGCGCAGTTCCTGGGAGTACCAGATCAGCGTGGGGGAGATGGCGGCCAGAGCCGCTGCCAGCAGGCCGGCGCGCCGATCGTAGAGGCGCGTGGCCACGATAAACGCCAGGAACGGGATACCGGTGCCAAAGAGCGTCGAGGGGAGCCGCAGCAGGAACTCGCTATCGCCGGCTATCCGCATCCAAAAGTGCAACGCCATGTGAAACAAGGGGGGGCGATAGGCGCGTCGGGCGATCTCGGCCAGAGGATAGCCGGCCACATCGAGGGTCTGTGCCTCGTCGAACCAGAGACTTTGGGCGCCGAGCCGGTACAGGCGCAATCCCAGCCCTGCCAGAACGATGAGGGCGATGAATATCGTATGAGGATCGATGGCCCGGCGTCGAAAACGCCCGTCTGTCGTCGATGTCACTGCGCATCTCCCGAATGATTCATGGCGAATGGCGGGTCGACGAGCTGTTTCGGGATCAGAATGTCCCGGCCGCGATCGACGTGACGGCCAGCAGATGCCCGGTCAGAATGCGGGTGCCGATACCCAGTAGAATCAACCCGCCGACGATCTGGGCCCGGGATTGTAACACCGTGCCGCAACGACGCCCCAGATACACC
>JBMNOI010000174.1:0-5158 GCA_050942995.1 Anaerolineae bacterium | reverse complement strand
CGAGGGGACTGCGGAGTACATTCTGGCCATCGATGTGGGCACCACAACGGTGCGGGCCATCGCCTTTGATCTGGCGGGACGCCCCGCGCTGGAGGCCTACTGCGAATCGCGGGTGCATCATCCGCGACCGACGTGGGCCGAGGTCGAGCCCGAGGACTGGTGGCAGTGTACGGTGCATGTGGTTCGTGAGGTAACGGCGGGCGTCGCAGAATGTGGCGGGCACATCATCGGTGTCGGCCTGACCGGACTGCTCCACGCCCTGATCCCCATCGATGCGGAGGGCCATCCCCTGGCCCGAGCGATGCTGTGGATGGACCAGCGTTGCGCCGCGCAGGTCGAGTGGATGGCGCGGGAACATGGTGCGGCGATCGAAGAGGTGATGGGCACCTCGCGGGTGAGCAGCACCTGGTCGGCCCCCAAGCTGCGCTGGATCTATGAGCATCAACCCGATCTGCTGGCGCGGACACACCGGTTTCTGTCGGTGAAGGATTATATCCGCATGCGGCTGACAGACACCATCGCCACCGACCCCTCTGATGCGGGGGGCACCTTTTTATTCGATCGCCGCAGAGGCGAATGGTCGCGCACCATGCTGGACATTGTGGGTGTGCCTCTGGAAAAAATGTCGCCCATCTGTCCCTCGACCCGGGTCGCCGGGGGTGTGACGAAAGAGGCCGCATGCGCCACCGGGTTGCCCGAGGGCACGCCGGTCGTCATCGGCGGAGGGGATACGGCCGCGACACGGCTCGGCGCCAACGCGCTGAGCAGCGGTCGTGCCTGTCTCTATCTGGGTACGGCGGCGTGGATCTCGGGGCCTCAGCGGCCGGCGAGGGCCTTTGGCGCCACGGCCACCACAGGGGCGGCGCTCAAATGGTTGGCCGAACTGCTGGGACCGGCTCCGGGCATGACGACGATCCAGACCTATGCGGCGCTGGATCGGGATGCCGCGCGTGTGCCGCCGGGGGCCAACGGGCTGCTCTTTTTGCCCCATCTGATGGGTGAGCGCGGCCCTCAGTACGATCCACAGGCCAAAGGAGTGTTGTTTGGCCTGACGCTGGCCCATCATCGCGCCGAGGTGACGCGCGCCGTGCTGGAGGGGTGCGCCTTTCAGTTGCGTGCCATTCTGGACCAGTTCGAATCGGGTTCGGTAGACGAGATGATGGTAGTGGGCGGTGGCGCCAAGAGCTCGTTGTGGCGCGGCATCATCGCCGATGTCACCGGTATCCGCCTGCTCATGCCGCAGGTGCAGGAGGCGGGCGCTCTGGGCGCGGCGCTGTTCGCCGCGGTGGGGTTGGGACTCTTTGCCTCGCCGGAGGAGGGCGCCGAACGCTGGGTGCGCATCGCCGAATGTCGCGACCCCCTTCCGGATGCCCATGCCATGTACAACCGCATCTATCCGCTGTATCTCGATCTGGAAGAGCGCGTGGCTCCGCTCTACGAGCGGGTGCCCGTGGAGATGACGACGGAACTCGCCATAGACACCGGAGAGGAGGACGGATCATGCGCGTTGTGGCCATCGTAAACGGTTATACCGGAGCGCTCTGCCTGCAGGAACTGGTGGATCAGGGGGCGGACGTGGTGGGGGTGGTGACCTCCCCCGCGCCGGTTGCGCCGGGTACGCCGGTGCGCACGTCGGTCAAGCTGACGGCAGACGCCAACTATTTGCCGGTGTATCAGCCTCCCTCAGTCACCGATGTGAACAAGCCCGAGTTTATCGCTGTGCTCCGCAAGCTGTGCCCCGATTTGATTGTATCGATGCACTTCCCGGTGATATTCAAGCCCGAGATTCTCGAGATTCCCCGGTTGGGATGTGTGAACGAGCATCCCTCGCGCCTGCCCGCCGGGCGGGGCATGACGCCCTCTTTCTGGCACATGTTGATTGGCGATGATCGCAACTGGATCACCCTGCACTATCTCGATCCCGGCATCGACACCGGTGACGTCATCGCCCAGGGGTCTATCGAGATCACTCCGGAGGATACGGGGCAGACCACCAGCCACAAGCTCTCGGAAGAGGGGCATCGCATCTTTGCGGAGAATCTGCCGTTGATCGCCAGTGGCAACGCGCCGCGTATTCCGCAGAGTCAGATCGAGGGGGTCAAGTCCAGCTACTATAGCTGGAAGCCGCATTATGCGCAGATTCACTGGGAGCGCCCGGCGGAAAAGCTGGCCCTGCATGTGCGCACCCTGACGCGGCCCAAGGACACCTCCTCGTGGACGGGATGCGCCTATACATACCTGGCCGGACGCAAGGTCTCTGTATGGGCTGCGCGGGTGGTCGACGGCGGGCGACTGGCGGGATGCACCGCCGATCCCGGTGAGATAATCGCCATTACCGGCAAGGGGGTGCTGGTCAAGACGGGCGACGGGCTTTTGTTGCTGACCGACGCCGACATCGAGGGCGCCGAGGATCGGGGGCTGGCCGGATTGTTGCCCTATATCGGCACGGGGATGCCGGCAATTCTGGGCTGAGCCGGCCCAATGCGTGGCGAATCCGATGCGACATCATACAGCGAGGGGAGGTCATGATGAAGGCAGCGCGATTCTATGGCGGCAAGGATATCCGCGTCGAGACGGTGCCCGATCCTCAGTCGGGGCCCGGAGAGGTGCTGGTGCGCGTGCGCGCGGCCGGCATCTGTGGCAGTGACCTGCACGGCTATCGCGCGGCGAATCCCCCGTCGACGGCACCGCGCACCCCGGGCCACGAACTGGCCGGAGAGGTGGTGGGGCTGGGACCGGACGTCCACACGCTTCGAGTGGGCGATCGGGTGGGCATCGAGCCGCTGGTGGGCTGCGGCGAGTGTGAGCACTGCGCCTGGGGGCAATACCATCTGTGCGAAAAGCTGGAGCATATCGGCGGCGCGCGGAGCGGGGGATTTGCCGAGCTGACGGTGGCGCCGCAGGAGAAAGCATTCCTCCTGCCCGATCACATCTCGTACGACGAAGCCAGCATCCTGGATGTGCTGGCGGTGGCGGTGCATGCGTTGACGATCGTGCCGGTCGAGCCGGCCGAGCGCGTGGTGGTGGTGGGCACGGGCGCCATCGGCCTGAGCATTGCCAACATGGCCGCCCTGGCCGGCGGGCGTGTGGCCGTTGTAGGGCGGCGGCAGGGGCCTCTGGATGTGGCCGCAGAGATCGCCGGCGCCTATGGCATCGATTCGAGCCGGGTAGATCCGGTGGGGGCGGTGATGGAATGGTCTCAGGGACGCGGCGCCGACATCGTCTATGAGGCGGTGGGGGGCACGGCCGATACCCTGGGGCTGTCGGTGCAGATGGCGGGCGCCAAGGGGACCGTCGGCATTGTGGGATCGTTCCGCACACCGCAGACCATCGACACGCGGCCGGCCCTGCGTCGCGAGTTGACGTTGGCCTGGGTGTGGAGCTATGCGCTGCGACGCGAGCGCCCCGAGTTTGATATTGCCCTGGATCTGTTAGCGCGGGGATTGCTCAAGGCGGAGCCGTTGATCACCCATCGATTCCCGCTGGATCGGATCAACGAGGGGTTTGTGGCGGCGGATAAAAAGAGCGAGCATCAGTCGATCAAGGTGCTGGTGATTCCGTGAGGGCTTGCCGGAGTATTGCCCAAGGCGGCCGACCTGGATGCATCTCTTTTCAAGAGAAGGTAACCTGATATAATAGAACAGACGATGACGCAAGGGGGATAACGATGCAAATGAAGGCGGTGCAGATTCATGGCCCACGCGATGTCAGAATCGAAGAGATCGCTGCGCCCGCATTGACTGATGACGGGGTGTTGATACGCATCCATGTATGTGGCGTATGCCCCAGCGATGTGCGCTTTTACACCGGCTCACGTCCGGGCATCACCTATCCGCGGACGACCGGCCACGAATGGGTGGGCGAGGTGCTGGAGGTCGGCGCCAACGTGAGCGAGTTTCGCGTGGGCGATCGGGTGGCCGCCTTTGGACAGCGGGTGTGTGGTATGTGCCGCAACTGTCAGAAGGGGCTCTTTAACATATGCCTGAACCGTCTGCCGGCCATTCGCGGTGGATTCTGCGAGATCGGTTGGGCGGTGCCGGAAGCGCTGGTGCCCATTCCGGACGGTGTATCGTACGATGCGGCGTCGTTCACCGAGCCGCTGGCCTGCTGCTATAACGGCATCTCGCGCACGCCCATTTCGCCGGGCGATGTGGTCGCCATTATCGGTGTCGGCCCCATCGGCCAGATTCTGGCCCAGCTCGCCCGACTGCGTGGAGCGCGGGTGGTGGCCATCGATTTCGACGAGGAACGCCTCGATCTGGCGAAACAGTTGGGCGCCTGGGCGACGCTCAAGGCCGGGCAACCCGACCTGGCCGAGCAGGTGCGAGACCTCACCGACGGCTATGGCGCCGACGCGGCGATTGTGGCGGTCGGCTCGCCCCGCGCGGCAGAGAGCGCCTTTAAGATTGTGGGGCAGGGCGGCGCCATCAACCTGTTCGCGGGCACCTATCCGCCCACGACGATCGCCGTGGACCCCAATGTCATCCACTACAAGCAACTCTGGGTGACGGGAAGCTTTCACTTTACTCCGGGTGGGTTCCGTACGGCGATGGGGCTCATCAGCCGGGGCGATGTGAATCTGCTGCCCCTGGTCAGCCATCGGTTGCCCCTGGAAGAGGCCGGCCGAGCGTTCGAGCTGGTTGCCACTCAGGGTGGGATGAAGGTACTGGTGCATATGGAGGGGGCCAATTAATGGAATGTGGCCGTCTGCATGGGCCGTGTGAACTCTAGACTATCACATCGTTGAGGAGCGAACCGGTTCATGTCGTGGATGATCCTCTCTGCACCGGCGGCATCGATGTGTGTATCTGTCGCGTTGGCGTTGCTGTACGTTCACCTGTACATACAGGAACGCAAAGATGCCATGCGTCTTTGGGCGATAGGGTGGGCGTTGCTGGCCTTGCGGTTTGTTCCGCAAATGACGGCTCAGGCCGGGGGCGGTACGCCCATCCTGCAGATGTTCGAGACGCTTCTCTGGTTGTGGGGTGGATTGCTTCTCGTGGCGGGGGTGCAGCGTTTCTGGCGTCGCACACTCCCTGCGTGGGGATTGCCTGTCGCATGGGGCGTCAGTGCGTGGACTCTTATCTCACGGTGGACGCCCCTTTTCGAGCCTCTCGTTTCGATTCCTCCGGTTCTTCTACTGCTTGTAGCCCATATC
>JBMNOI010000048.1:0-27005 GCA_050942995.1 Anaerolineae bacterium | reverse complement strand
ATACCCTTTTCGACGGCGGGGATATACTGCCTGGGCACCGCACCGCCAAAGATCTCGCTGGCAAACTCGAACCCGGCGCCGCGCTCCAGCGGCTCGAACCGACACCACACATCACCGAACTGTCCACGGCCACCGGTCTGCTTTTTGTGGCGGCCCTGCGCTTGCGCCGTCTTGGTGATGGTCTCACGGTAGGCGATGATGGGCAGATCGGTCTGCACCTCGACACCGAACTTTTGCGCCAGGCGGCGTGTGGCGATCTGGATGTGCGATTCACCCATGCCGGACAGGATGGTCTCGTTGGTTTCGGTATTTCGCTCTACCCGAAGGGTCGGATCCTCTTCGACGAGACGAGAGAGGCTGCTGCCCAGCTTGTCCAGGTCGGCCTTGGTCTTGGGCGAGACGGCGACCGAATAGAGCGGCTCAGGGTATTCGACAGGCGGCATCTGGATCGGCGTGCCACGGTCACCCAGGGTATCTCCGGTGATCGACACGGCGAGCTTGGCCACGGCGCCGATGTCACCGGCCTTGACGGAATCGACCGGGGTCTGCTCATGCCCGCGAATATGGAAAAGCTGCCCCACGCGCTCTTCTTCACCTTTATTCACGTTCGTGACGCGCGAATCCGAGCTAAAGGTGCCGCTGAACACGCGGAAGTAGGTGAGTCGTCCGACAAACGGGTCGGCCAGGGTCTTGAATACCTGAGCGACCAGCGGCCCGGCAGCATCGGCCTTGATCTCTACCGGCTCTTCGGTCGCCGCATTCTGCGCCTCGACAACGCGATCGGTCGGCGAGGGGAGATAATCCACCACGGCGTCCAGCAGCCGGCGAGGGCCGAGGTTCTGCGTCGCCGAGCCGGCCATCACGAGGACGAAATCGCCGCGACGAGAACCGACGGCCAGCGCTTCGCGCAACTCGTCATTGGTCAGCTCTTCGCCTTCGAGATACTTCATCATCAGGTCGTCGTCGGCCTCGGCGGCATACTCCATCATCTGAGTGCGCGCTTCGGCGGCCTCATCTTGCATATCGGCCGGAATATCGCTTTCCTGCCCCTCGACGCTTGTATAGGCCTTCATACTGACCAGATCGACGATACCCTTAAACGATGCCTGTGCGCCGATGGGCAGCGCCAGAGGCACGATCGGCCTGGAAAACTTGGTCTTTAATTCCTCGATGGTTCGCGAAAAACTGGCATTGTCACGATCCAGCTTGTTGATGAACACTATGCGGGGCAAGTTCGCCTCATCCAAGAAGCTCCAGTGCAACTCGGCGCCCACCTCGACTCCCGAGGCCGCACACACCACCAGCACGGCGCCGTCAGCAGCGCGGATGGCCGCCTTGACTTCGCCCACAAAGTCGGTGTAACCGGGGGCGTCGAGGATATTCAGTTTGGTATCGCGCCACTCGGCCGGCAAAATCGACGTGTTGACCGAAAAACCGCGACTTTGCTCTTCCTCGTCATAGTCAGAGACGGTGTTCTTGTCCTCGACTTTGCCGAGTCGCGACGTAGCGCCTGCGTCATAAAGCATCGCCTCGCTCAGTGAGGTCTTGCCGCTGGAGCCGTGTCCTAGAAGCACTACGTTGCGAATCTGATCCGGTTTATATTCTTTCATGAAGCAGGGGCCCTCCTAACCTTGACACTGCGTACGTATGCGCGATTATACCATAGGCCGGCATAATTACCAAGGACGAATAGATACTCCTCAAGAACGCATTTGGGCCGGACGAAAACAGGGCGGGGCGCGTAAGCCGAAAAGCAACCCCTTTCGAAGATGGCGAATACCCATCGTGGGTGCTCCTCGTGAACCGGTCGCTCCTGACAGAGACCCTTGGAAAGGGGAGGGAACTTGCCGGCTGCCGCAAAATCACCTCGCGAAATTCTTGACATTTTTGATAAGCTATGCTATTATAAGGGTGCAGAGTCCCGAGAGGTTAACGACCTTTAAGGGCATCGAGTTGAAAAGGATAACGATATAAACGGAATGTCGGATTGAGCGTTACCGACAGATCCGATGCGGGGACATAGATGGTGCAGTTTCGGCCATCGAGGTCAAACCCGTAAACGCGAGTACTGCCCGTGAGGAAAGCGAGTCGATATCCTTCAGGAGGAGACACTCCTATAAACGAAACCGATGTCGCGGTGAGTTCGAAGGTCACTCGGGACTCTGCTTTTTTTTGTCCCTTCTTCTTGTTCCCCGATTCGGAAATGTTCATCCCCTCGGAAGGCGAGCCTGTGTTCGTTCGCTTTCGCGCATCGATTCGCGGGTCTCGAACGCGAGCCGGTAACGCCGCCGCGATCGGGCCAAAGACCTTTTTCCCCTGATTCGCCGTGATTTGCAGAATCGCTACAATGAGCCCACAAAAATATGCGATACGGGGGCCCTATGCGACACCTTTCCGATCGTGACACCGATCGTGCGCTGATATACCCTCGGGCGTTCTATGCCCTCTACTTTGGCGCCATGGCTACTCTGGCGCCGTTTATCGTCCTCTACTATCAACAGATCGGCCTGTCGGGCCAGCAGATCGGCGTACTCTCGGGCATTGCGCCGGTGGTGACACTCTTTTCCGCGCCGTTGTGGGGCGGTATCTCGGATGCGACGCGACAGCACAAGCGCCTGGCACTGATCGCCCTCGCCGGGGCGCTGATCTGTATGCTCGCCATATCACGGGTGGATCGCTTTGCCCTGTTGATTCCGTTGGTGGCGCTGTATGCGTTTTTCATCGCGCCAGTATTGCCGCTCATCGACCGGACCGTGCTGGATCTGCTCGGGGCGCGCAAGGAGGATTACGGCCGGCAGCGGCTATGGGGATCGGTGGGCTGGGGTTTGACGGGGCCGCTGGCGGGGCTGTTTATCCAGCGGATGGGTTTGCTCTGGTCCTTCTATCTGTTCGCCCTGTTCATTGCGGTGGCCCTGCTGGTGACGGCGCGTATGCCCATTCGCAGCACATCGCTCGGCCAGCCTTTCTGGCAGGGGATGCGACAACTGGTAACCAATCGTCCGCTGGCATTGTTTTTCATCGCCATGTTCCTGCAGGGGGTAGGGCGCTCCAGCAGCTTTGGATTCTTTTACCTGCACATGAACGATCTGGGCGCCGGCCGTTTCCTGGTGGGCCTGATGCTGACGGTAGCGGCTATGAGCGAATTGCCCAGCTTTTTTTTCTCGGGCACTTTGCTGAGGCGTTTCGGATCGCGTGCGTTGTTTATCGTGTCCCTTACGGCCGCGACGTTGATGTTGCTGAGTTATTCGATCATTCGCAACCCCTGGCTCGTTCTACTCGTACAAGTTCTTACAGGCCCATCGTTTTCGCTCATGTGGGTGGCCGGCGTCTCGTATACCGACCGTATGGCTCCTCAGGGTATGGGCGCGACGGCTCAGGGGCTTTTCAGCGCCGTCAGCATGGGCCTGGCCAGCGGTGTGGGCGCCCTCATCGGTGGCTGGATGTACGATCATCTTGGAGCGGTGTGGCTGTTTCGTTGGGCCGGCTTTATGGTGGTTCTGGGACTCGGGTTTCTCATGGTCACGTATCGTGAATCTCCGGCGGAACAACCGGCCGTAGAAATGCGCCGCGATACCTGATCGCCCGACGGGGCGACTGTGAGACCGTTCGATATCCTCATGCGATATCTAGAACGCCGGCATGGATGAACGACCCGCTGACGCGAAAGGAGCAGCTTATGGCATTGGCGCAGGTGAGCGACCTGGTCAAACGATATAGTCCCGATGGTCCCAACGCTGTGGACGGCCTCTCGTTCGAGATCGGCAAGGGCGAGCTATTCAGTTTGTTGGGGCCCAACGGCGCGGGAAAAACCACCGCCATCTCGGTGATCAGCACCTTGTTGCCTCCTACCTCGGGCGAGGTGGTGGTGAACGGATATTCGGTGCGCCAGAACCCGATGGCCGTGCGTGGCAGCATCGGTGTGGTGCCGCAAGATCTGGCCCTGTACGACGACCTGACCGGCCGAGAGAATCTGCGTTTTTGGGGCGAGATGCGCGGGCTGAGGGGGGCCGCACTGCGGGGAGAGATCGAGGAAAAGCTGCGCCTGACGGACCTGACAGATCGCGCCGGGAGCCGGGTGCGAACCTATTCGGGTGGCATGAAGCGTCGCCTGAATCTGGCCGTGGGATTGTTGGGTAATCCGCCCCTGTTGTTGCTGGACGAACCCACCGTGGCCATCGACCCGCAGAGCCGCCGGTACATTCTCGACTGGGTAAAAGACCTGAACCGTCAGGGTGTTACGGTGCTTTATACGACCCACAACATGGAAGAGGCCCAGGAATTGAGCCATCGCATCGGCATCATCGACTATGGCAGACTGATCGCCCTGGGAACGCTACAAGAGTTGATCGAACGGGTGGGCGAGCGTGAGACGCTGGTGCTGGGCCTGACGGACCAGGAGGGTGGGGCCGATCTGGCGGCCGCCCTCTCGGGGGTGGAAGGGGTATTTCATGCCGATGCCGATGATGGCCAGGTCGTGCTCGGTGTTCGCGCGGCACAGGAGGCGTTGCCGGCCGTTCTGAATATTGCCTCGGGATTGGGGTTGAGCGTTCGCACCATCGAGATCCACGAGCCCAACCTGGAGGCGGTGTTCCTGCATCTTACCGGTCGCGCGCTTCGCGATTGAGCGACGGAAAGAGGAAAGCGCAATGCGCAAACTGTGGGTGATGGCCCTCAAAGAGCTCAAGATCACGTTTCGCGATACCGGCGCGTTGCTGATGATGCTGGCGACACCGCTGGCCCTCACGCTCATCATCGCTTTCGCCTTTGGCACCGGCTCGGGGAGTCCTATATCGGGTATCCGGGTGCTGTTACTGGATCGCGACGAAAGCGAACTGTCGCAGGCGCTGGTGAATGCCTTTCACTCCGAGCGGTTGGGCGATTTGGTGGTGCCCGAGGTCGTCGCCCGCACGCCCGAGGGCGAAGCGGATGCCCGGGAGCGGATACACGAGGACGATGCGGCCGCGCTGGTGATCATCCCCGAGGGGTTTGGCCGGCGAGTGCTACTCTCTTCGGATGCTTCGACGGCTCCTGCGGAGGTGCGGCTATCGGAGATCGATCCGGCGGTCGTTGAGATATATGCCGGGCCTCAGTACCGCATCAGCACCGCTGTGGTTCGGGCCATTATCTCGCAGGTTACGGAAGAGATGAACCTGATGGCGCAGGGTATCCCCGTTGCGGTCTCGCATCTGGCGGCCGATGGCGGCGATACTCTGGATGTGGAAGTGGCCCAGAGGTTGGGCCGGTCTATGACCGAGAGGCTGGTTGCCGATGCCGAAGGCGCTGCAGGGACGATGGTGCGGCTGAACCGGGTGAACGCCGGCGGGCGCGCGTTTAGCTGGGTGGACTATATGGCCGCCAGCATGGCGATCCTTTTTCTCATGTTCGCCGTCACAACGGGCGGATATTCGATCTTTGCCGAACGTCAGGCCGGCACGCTGCCCCGATTGTTGATCTCGCCGACGCGGGCGCACATGATCCTGCTGGGCAAGATGACCGGTATTATGCTGGTGGGCATTCTGCAGGTGACCATTCTGTGGCGCGCGACCTCGTTGTTTGGCGCCTACTGGGGCGACCCTCTGGCCGTCATCGTCTCGATCGTCCTTCTGGTGATGTGCGCCACCGGGGTAGCCGCCCTTATCGCCGCCTGGGCCAGAACAGCCTCTCAGGCGGGCATCCTGGGCACCAGCGTCAGCCTGATTGCGGCCGCCGCTTCGGGGGCCTTTTTACCCCGGATGAATCTCCCCGTCTGGTTGCAGCGTATCAGCCTGATCACACCTAACGCCTGGGGTATCGAGATATTCACCGCGTTGCAGACAGGCCATGATCTGTCGGATATCCTGCCCATGCTGGCGGGAGTTCTGGGTCTGACTGTCGTCTACTATGTCGTGGCCGCGTTCGGCTTTCGACGCCAGATCGGTTGAGGAGAGAGCGCATGATCCGGATCATGGCACTGATTCGCAACGAGTTCATGCGTCAGTTTAGCGATCGATCGAACCTGATCTTTCTCGTCCTCCTCCCGCTTCTGTTCACGATGATCGTGGGTGCGGGGTTGAGGGGCCTCGAAGGCGATCCGACGCCGCGGGCGCTGGATATTTCCCTGCCGGTGGTGCGCGAGGACGAGGGTGTTCTGGCCGACATGTTGCTGGACGCATTGCGCGCCGCCGGTGTGACGCCCGAAGAGGTGGACGAATTGCCTCCGGGAGAGTTTGCCCTGTTGATTCCGGAGGACCTGGGGCAGCGTTTGTACCGTGGCGAGTCCGTCGATCTGTCGTTTCAGATGCGCAGCGATGTCAATGCCGCTCCGGCGGTAGAACAGGCGGTGCAGGCGGCCCTTGTGCGATTGAACGGCGCGGTACGTCTGGCCCGAATGGCGGTAGAGGAAGGGCGGGCTTTGGGGCGATTTCCCGACGAGGCTGCGGCGGAACTCTTTTTCCAGAACGCACTGGGTGACATCATGGCCGCCACCGAGAGCCCTTCCGCCGAGGCACAAATTGTGTGGGCGGCGCCAACGTCGGATCGCTCGTCGGATATGGCCAGCAGCGCCGAACAGGCCTCGGCCGGACAGATCGTCACCTGGGTGCAGATCACCCTGCTGGGTATATCCGAGATTCTGGTGGATGAGCGGCTGACCGGCACTCTGCGGCGCATGCTGATCGTTCCGACCTCCCGGGCGACTGTTCTGGGGAGCAAGATGATCGCGCGGCTGGTGCTGGGGCTGTTCCAGATCGCCATCCTCATGGTGGGAGGCGCAGTGCTCTTTAGGGTAGATTGGGGGAGCGATCCTCTGGCGGCGGCGTTGGTTTCGCTGGCCTTTGCCCTGGCCACCGTCGCTCTCGGCACGGTAATCGCTACGCTGGTGCAAACGCGAAAACAGGCCAACAGCGCGATGGTGGGGCTGTCCATGGCACTGGCCGCGCTGGGAGGCGCCTGGTTTCCTCTAGAGATCACCCCGCCGCTCTTTCGGCAGGCGGTGCAGGTGCTGCCCTCGACATGGGCCATGCGCGCCTATACGGATGTGCTGGCGCGCGGCGCCGATGCGACCGGTGTATTGCCCGAGATCGGCGTGTTGTTGGGGTTCGCCACTCTCTTTACCGCCGTGGCGATGTGGCGGTTCCGTCGTTATACGTAGCGACTCGTCGGGGCGGACCGGCGATCGACTTGCCGGTCCCGGACATCCCGGTGATCAGCACTCGTAGTAGATTTCCTTCAAGCGTCGGCGGATGTGCCTCAGGTGGTGCTTATCCCTCGGCGTGACGGGGATTGATTTGCTGAGAGGGCTGTACCTGGATCGAATCAGAGGGCGCCGCCGTCTCGGGAATGCCCATCGTGAGGATCAGGCCGATGAGGGCGCCCACCGTGGCGATGACGAACAGGGCCGAATAGCCGCTGTTGGGCATCCAGGCGTTGAGTAGGTCGATGATGGGGCCCATCAGCCGCGACGCGGCGGCCGATCCGGCAGTGGCCAGGTTCGAGAACCCCAGATACTTGCCGGCCTCGGCTGCCGGCACCAGATCGGTCGCCCAGGCCCAGTTCACACAACTGAACACCCCCATGCCGATTCCGATGATGCAGCCCAGTATCCACAGCCCGGCCATATTGCCGGTAAAGGCCAACAGGCTCATCCCTGTGCCGACCAGGATCAGCGCCATAATGCTCAGTTTCTTGCGTCCCCATCGCTGCGAGAGCACGCCGGCGGGATAGGCCGCCACCAGGATGCTGATGGCGATGGCCGTCATCAGATTGCCGACGACCCGGGCCGGTGATTCGACCTGGTGAACATCGCTGAAATAGTAAAAGCCGAACGATTGCACCGAGTACGTTCCCAGCAGCACGCAGAATCGCACCAGCAACAGGCGGGCATAGGCGCGGTTGTTGCGGATATCGATACGCAGCACCGCACGAGCCCACTCCATCGTAAAGCGGGTGGGGGCGGCATCATCCTGTAATGGGGTCTCTTTGACGCCTCGCCAGGTGATGGCCAGTACAACGAGGATAACGGCGATGATGATGCCGATCATGCCGCCCGGTTGTGCAAAGGCCGCGCCTACGATGCGGCCGGCCAGCACCGCGGCGGCGATGGTGCCCATCATCTCCATCAGGCCTTTAGCGCCTGCGGCGATGCCGCGCTGTTCTCGGGGTACGATATCGGGGATGATGCCCTGGGCGGGGCCGTGGCCCAAGTTCGACGTAAACTGGAGCAGGATGTAACTGCCGGCGATCACCCAGTAGTTGCGCGCCACGATCAGGCCGATCAGCCAGACGATGTTGAGCAACGAGCCGGCGATGATCCAGGGCCGGCGTCGCCCCAGGCGATGCCTCGTAAAGTCGCTCATGGCGCCGCTCAGGGGCTGTACCAGCAGCGCCACCACCAATCCGGCAAAGGTGATCATGCCGTAATGGGTGTTTTTGGCCTTTTCGCCGATAAACGACAGGAGCAGCATCGGGAGCACGATGGGGTGCAGCGCGTTCCACATGAACGACACGCCGAACCAGAATACGTTGATGGTGAGAAGGTGGTACCAGCGTTGGATGTCCATGGGAAGCCTCCGTGGCTCTCTCTGTCTATATTATACCATAACATCGATGTGGTGCGGAGGTTACGCTTTTATTCGAGCAGGGCAATCGCATCTGGCGTTTGAGCGGCTTGATCGTGCCACCAAGCGGCCAGGGCATCCCCACCCCGCCGTCGACTCTACCTTACCCTACCCCACATGCCCCCATCGCCCGGTCGATCAATCCGGGACAGGCGATGGATCGGTCTCGGTCAGTTCACGATCGGATGGAATACTACGAGGCGCCGAATTGTGAATGCGTAACGGTTCCCGGAGGGTATCGACACCCCGATCGAGGTCATCCGTGGCCGTCACTCGTATCAGAGCGCGACTGCCATCGGGGAGCGATCCGGTATCCCAGACATAGCTCCCTTGCGCGGGCAGGTCGCGGCTGAGAGTTTGCCATGTGTGGCCCATATCCAGCGACACCTCGATATTGACGCGGGTGGTGCGGCCGGCACGTTGAGTCGCCTGCCACATAATCGTCTGGGGTCCCATCCAGCTGCTGCCGGCTTGAGGCGCCAGCAATCGGATCACCGGCGCAAAGGGGTTTCGTATGGTGATCGGCCCGGTGCTGACGGACTGTGCGCGAAACTGTCCGTCCGAGACGGTGATGCGCACCCAGATGTCGTCGGCGTTGGGGATGGTGGTGGTATCCCATATATAGCGACCGGTGTCGGGCAGCGAGCGGGCCAGGGTGCGCCACGAGGCACCCTGATCCATGCTGTAGAACAGGTTCACCACAAGCGGCCCGGCCCCTCCTGCAGTGCGCCAGGTGATCTCGCGCATGCCGGACCAGATCTCGCCGCCGCGAGGGGAGAGCAGCGATACGGTGGGGGCCTCTCGGCCGGTGTTTCGTATCATCACGGGGCCGATCAATCCCGAACGAGAGCCGTTCTCGCCCGTTGCCGTGATGCGCAACAGGTAGGTGCCGTTGGGCACGGTGGTGGTATCCCATATATAGGCGCCGGTATTCTCCAGATTTTGCTCCAGCACCTGCCAGGTGCGTCCTCCATCGGTGCTGCCGTGCAGGCCGATGCGCAGATCGCCCCGCTGGGGATCCTGGGCGTGCCAGCGCAGGATGGTCATACGCGACCACTCTTCGCCCAGGCGTAGTTCGGGCAGCTCGAGGATGGGCAGCGTCTCGTCGTCCTCGCTTCGGGTGAACGAGGATGATATGGTGCGCACTGTATAGAGGCCGTCATCGACCTGGACGGATAGTCGATACTGTTGTCCCGGCTCCAGAGGAGCATCCAGGCGGTGTTCGCCCATTACATCCAGATTGCGAAGCAGGGGGGTCCAGGTTAATCCGTTGTCGGCGCTGAGAGCCAGGGTGAGGTCCAGCGGCCTGTCATCGGGGTCCTCGGCGATCCAGGCGATGAGCCGCCGTTGCCCCGCTGCATCGGGCATGTCGGGCGAGATGATACGCGCCCTCGGCGGACGATTCCGCCCGATCAGGGTAACGGGCGCCGTGGTGACATCCTCAACGGTATCCTGTCCGTCGGTGACGGTGACCCGCACCAGATACTGGGGCTCGGTCATGGCCGTGGTATCCCAAACATAGCGCCCCGCGCGTCCGTCGACTGTGGCGAGATCAGTCCATGTGTTTCCGGTATCGGCGCTAATGGCGATGGTGGCGCTGAGCGTTTCGGCGGCAGAGCGGGCTGTCCAGATGATTTCGTGCAGGCCGGCCCACTCTTCACCTCCCTGCGGGGAGATCAGGCTCACCACCGGAGGCTGCCGGCGCTGGTTGAAGAGATAGATCGTTTCGGTGACCTCGACCCGGGTGGCGTTCTCCGGATCGGACAGAGTGACCCGGAGATGGTATTGCCCATCGTCGAAAGGCGTTGTATCCCACAGGTAAAAGTCGGTGTTCTTGATGCCCTCGGCCAGAATCTGCCAGTCGCCGCCGGTGGCGCGGCGCACGGCCACACTCGCGAGTAGGGGCGTGCCGTCGTGAACAAAGGTCGACCAGCGCACTATCTGCGTTCCGCTGAGATGGGCCGATGCTCGGGGCGCCAGCAACGAAACCTGTGGCCGGGGTATTTGTCCGAGGATAAAGGCGGCATCGCTATCATCATAGGCCCGGAACGGGCCGTCACGGGCGACGACGCGTATGCGGTATTGGGTGCTCGGTGGGAGAAACGCCACCTGCCACACATAGTAGCCGGTGTTGGGTAGCCCCTCGGCCAGAGGCAGCCAGGCCTGTCCGGCGTTTTCGCTGTAGTAGAGATCGATGAGCAGCCGCTCGTCATCTTCGCCGGTAGCCTCCCACAGGATCACCGTCTCGCGGTCGATGCGGATGCGGCTGTTGGGCCAGAGCAGTTCGACGTGGGGAAGTGTGCGCGACAGCCGGCTGATGCCCTCTACGGTGCATGACGTTGTATAGCCCTGCGCGTCACGAGCCGTCACCCGTAGCGTGTACGTCTCGTTCGCCGGCAGGTCAGAGATATCCCAGACATAGTGGCCGGTATCGGCGATGCGTCGGGCCAGCCATCGCCATCTCTCCCCCTCGTTTTGCCGATAGGTCAGGTCGATGGTCAACGGAGAGCCGGTGGGAGACCATGTTTGCCACGTCACCTGAACCTGATCCGGTGTGCTATACCCGGCCTCGGGAGAGAGAATCGCCAGATGGGGCGGTTGGTTCAGATTGTTCACCACAAAGGATGGGCTGATGGTGCGGCCGCAGCGGATTCCGTCATCGGCCGTGAGCCGCAGTCGGCCGGCGGCTGAGTCGGCGAATCGCCGCGTATCCCACAGATAGCTTCCTTCGGCGGGCAACCCTTCTGCCACAGTATCCCAACGATAGCCGCCGTCGGGGCTGTATTCGATCGTCACCTGCACCGGTAGATCCAGCGGGTGTTCGGTATGCCAGGTGATCTCGCGCTCCCGGCTCCAGGGCGTTTGGGTATCCAGCGGCTCCAGAGTAATGACCGGCGTGGCATTGTGTATCGTTACAGGCCGTATGGCAGTGGCGACCTCTCCCTCTGAATGGGTGATATGGGCGACCAGATCATATTCACCATCCAGCGCAGTGGCGGTATCCCACAGAGTCTCCCATTCCGTCTCTGCCTCGGGTTGTTGCGGCAGGAGATACATCTCTCCGCCGGCGTCGCGGTAATAGATGGTGGCCTCGACGATATCCGGCGCGCCCGGTGCGGGAGATATTCGTATCGGCGTTGTACCCGTCAACGGGCCGTCGTCGGGCAGGGCGCTAAAGTGATAGAGGTCCCGCTGGTTCTGGAGAAGCAGCGGACGGCTTTCTGCCAGACTCTGTCCGCTCTCATGGCTCACCAGAGCCACCAGGGAATATTCGCCGTCGGGCAGACTGCGCGTGTCCCAATCCATACGCCATTGATTCACCGATGGGGGCATTTCACCCAGATCGATCAGGGCGCCGCCGTCGTTGCGGGCGAACAGGTGCACGCTGTGCACGTGCTGAGCGCCATGCGCCGCCTGCAATACCACCCGCTCGACACCCCGTAATGGACGATCGGGCGACGGGCTCAGCAGACGCAATACGACGCGAGGATTGTGTACGATGCTAAAGCGTGGCGAGCGGGCGCTACCGGACATCCCTGCGCTGTTATAAGCCACCGCCAGCACGTGCCAGTGGTCGCCGTCCCAGAATTCCTCCGATGAGACACGCAGCCCCCAGCCGTCGCTCCCGTCGATATCGCTGCCCAGCCAAAAGATATGGGGCATCGACTCTCTCTTGCCCTCATCCAGCTCGAGCACGGGCTGACTGTACTCGAGGTAGAAATCGACACGCTCTATATTGCCGGTCGGATCGTCTATATCGACAGATAACGAGATCTCGTCGGTGACGGCATGCCCCGGCCCCGTCAGCGTCACATCGGGGGCGAGGGCGTTTTCGATCCGAAACGGCGCTGCCGGGGGAGCCGGATAGCGTTCGCCATCGTTGCCGACGAGTTCAACGACCGGCGCATAGAGGCCATCGGGCAGCAGACGGCTATCATAAGGGAAGGTGGTGAGCGCTCTCCCCCCGTCGGAGAGATCCTCCAAAAGACCCGATCCCAGATAGTGCAACGGGGGCGGCGCGTCAAAGGGCGGACGGGTTGCCTCGGGCTCACCGATCACCGGGGCCAGATAAAGGTCCATGCGCATGGGCGAAATCTCACCGGAGGGGGCTACGATGGAGAGAGATGACTCGCCGCGTACGGGATCGGGCAGGGGAGAGTAGGCCCATGTGTTACCTGCCGGCGAAGGATGCACGGAGAACCATCCCCCCAGAGCGCGCAGGATATTCTCCTGCCCGTCCACGGCCAGCGCCAGCACCCGGTAGCGCCGTGAGGGATGCAGGTCACTCAGGGGTAAGGGAACGCTCCAACCATCGTCCCCGTCGCGATCGAGTCCCAGGAAGAGAAGGGCCTCGTCGCCGTCGGGTTGTTGGGCCTCGGGCTGGAGATAAAACTCAACCTCGATCAACGCCTCGGGCGGCAGGTTGCTCTCGACCCGGACTGTCGAGTCGGCCGAGAGCGTATCGCCGGGCAGCGGATGAGTCACCCGAATTTGCGGCGCCGCGACAGAGAGCGTCGTCTCGTGGGGTAACCATGGGGATACACTAGAGCCTTTTGCGAAAGACACAGGGCGCAGCGACGCTGCATGCGTCGTGGCCACCGCGATGAGCGTGACCAGAACACCGCAGACCGTCATGATGAAGGTTGTCGCTAAACCGGTCCTACGCATGAATTCGCCCTCTTGGGGCTATCGGGTAAATAGCCCCATCCTTCCCGGCGCCACAAGTTGATAGGCTGAACATTCTCCGGGATCCGCCGGCATGAGCTGCCCGATCAGGAGCACGATCGATTCACGAGCAGGCTCTAGTTCATCTTGGGGATCAGAAGCGTCTGTCCCACCTGCAAAAAGCCATCAGGATCCAGTTCGTTGGCATCGATGAGCGCCTGGATGGTCACCCCCATATCCTGGGCGATTTTCGCCAGGGTATCTCCACGCTCCACACGGTAGATAGCCACCGTCGCCACCGGAGTGGGGGTCGGCCGAGGGCGCGGGGTGGCCGTGGGCACCGGCGTGGGGGGATTGCGCAATATCTCGTCGGCGCGTTCGACAGATGCGGTATAGAGGCCGGCCATGGGGCCGGCAAATGAGGCGCTCATATGGTACGCTTCACGCGCGGCGTCGATGTCGCCGCTCAATTCTTGGGCCATGCCCACCAGCGCATAGGGCACGCTGCTCGAGGGTTGCAAGGCGATGGCCTGACGATACATGGTCAGCGCCTGACTGACCCGACTTTCGCGCAGGAGCAGGATGCCCAGGCCGCAATAGGGCATGGGGTTGTAGGGATCTACCGCAATCGCGCGGGTATACGCTTCACGGGCGCTCGGGTGATCGCGACCGGCCAGAGATGCGTTGCCGATGCCGGTCCATGCCATGGCGTTGGGCTGTAACTCGTTCGATAGCTCAAACTGTTCCATCGCCAGGTCGGGACGTTCCAGATAGAGCAGCGCCGTGCCATAATAGGCGTGCACCGCCGCCCGCTGCTCGGCAGACAAACCCTCTATCTGGAGCACTCCGTCGTAGAGCGCTGCGGCCTGCATGGGGCGATCCAGCGACAGGCAACCAAACGCAGAGGCCACCGGGGCGACCACCTGTAGCGCCAGAGGCGAGAGCGTATCTTCCTCTTGCAGGCGGGTGGTGTGAAGGGTAAATGTATCGCTGGTCCCCATAAGCAGCATGAGTCGCAGCGGCTGCAGATCGAGCTCTGTCTCATTGGCGCCCAGCACGGTGACGTGGTAGGTCATATCGATCACCTGCGAATCCCAGCGTTGCGGACGCTCGGTCTTCCAGATGATGATGTGGGCGCGCATGCGGTGTGCCAGCCGCTCGGCCTGTTCAGAGGAGTAGACGGGATAGGCGTGGCGTACGATGAAATAGTCGCTCAGGTCGAGCTGGTCGATGATGCTGTTCAACCGGCGCTCGATGGCGCGGGCTTCGTGCACGGCCTCGGGAGAGTGGTCGACAGGGGAGATGAGAATGCCCACCCGGCCCACCTGTATGGGGGCCATTTCGACCTCGGCAAAGGCGCGCTCCATATCGATCGACCAGAGCCTGGCCGAGTAGGCCAGGGAGCCCAGGTTGATGAGCAGAGCGGCGCCGGCCACGATGCGGGCGGTGGCGTTCCCCGGACGCACGGCCACATAGGCGGCCGCCGTCGCGCTGAGAGAGAGCAGCAGGCAGGTGACCACCAACCGTCCGTTCTCGGCATAGTAAATAGCCAATCCGCGGCTGAGAATGCCGGCCAGGAAAAACACCGGGCCGAGTACGGCCGGGATCAGCAGGGCACCGTACAGCAATCGGTTTTTCGTAGGCAAGCCCGCCTCCTTGATGATCGTGCGTAACCGGCAGCATGGGCTTGGCGTAGTCAGAGGCCGGAATACAGGTTCGATGTCGAGTGACGGGGCCGGGGCCCCTGTTCATGGGCAACGCTCGAACGGGCAATTCCACTGCGTTGCCCATTGTATATCAAGTGCAACGAAATGTGAAACAGAATCGGTTTGTTGCGCTGTGGTTGGTGTCACGGTACTGCCTTGCGGTATAATCTCGCCGAGCACGAACCCACACCACAGGAGGAAGCGACCATGACCACCATCGCGCTGTTCGGCGCGGCCGGCAAGATGGGCACGCGCATATCGTCGAGCCTGCAACAGGACGGTTCGTATGATCTATTATACGTCGAGGCGGGAGAATCGGGTATCGCCCGTCTCAGGGAGCGCGGCATCGAGCCCACGCCGGGCGATGTGGCCGCCCCACAGGGGGATATCGTTGTGCTGGCCATCCCCGATATCTATATCGGGCGGGTGGCCCGTGAGATCGTGCCGCTGATGAAGAGCGGCGCCATGCTTATCTGCCTGGATCCGGCGGCCCCTCTCGGCGGCGAGCTGCCCGATCGCGCCGATGTGACCTACTTTGTCGTCCATCCCTGCCATCCGCCGGTGGTGAGTGACGAGACCGATCCGGCGGCGCGGCGTGACTTTTTCGGGGGCATCGCCGCTCAATACCTCGTGTGCGCGCTGATGCAGGGGCCCGAAGAGGATTATGAAAAGGGTGAGAATATCGTCAAAACCATGTTCGCTCCCACCCTGGGGACGCACCGCATTACTGTGGAGCAGATGGCCATACTGGAGCCGGCCATGGCCGAGACGGTAACGCTGACCTGTATGATGGTGGTGCGCGAGGCGATGGATGAGGCCATTCGCCGGGGTGTGCCCGAGGCGGCGGCGCGAGACTTTATGCTGGGCCACCTGAACGTCAATATCGGTATGCTATTCGGCTTTATCGATGCCGAGATCTCGGACGGAGCGCGTTTGGCCAGCGAACGGGCCATGAAAAAGATCTTTCAGCCCGATTGGAAAAAGGTGTTCGAGCCCGAAAATGTAATGGCCGAGGTGCAGGCTATCATTCGGGGCACGTCGGCATAGCGAGGCGGCGATGAAGCTGGGCATTGGATCGTATGCGTATGCCTGGGCGATCGGCGCGCCGGGCCACCCACCGGCGGCGCCTATGACGGCGATGGATCTGATCGAACGGGCGGCGGCGCTGGGCGTTGGGCTGGTGCAGATCTGCGACAACGTGCCTCTGCACCGGATGTCGGCGGCAGAACTGGACGCGCTGCATGCTCGCACTCGGTCGCTGGGCGCGGACGTGGAGGTGGGCACGCTGGGCATCGCATCCGACCACCTGAGTACCTACCTGCGGCTGGCGGAACGATTCGAGTCGCCCATCCTGCGGGTGGTGGTGGATTCGCCCGGCCACCAACCCGACGAGGACGAGATCGTCGACACAATCGCGGTGCTGTTGCCCGATCTGCGTGCCGCCGGGGTGACCCTGGCCGTCGAGAATCACGAGCGGTTCAAGGCGCAGGATCTGGTGCGCATCATGGAGCGGCTGGACAGCGATCAAGTGGGCATCTGTTTGGATACCGTCAATTCATTCGGTGCGTTAGAAGGCCCCGATCTGGTGGTGGCCGCGCTGGGGCCCTATACCGTCAGCCTGCACATCAAAGATTTCCACATCGGGCGGGTGCCCTCGCGTATGGGCTTTGTGCTGGAGGGGCGGCCGGTGGGGCGGGGCCAGCTCGATGTGCCCTGGCTGCTGACGCAGATGCGTCGCCATGGCCGGGAGATGAACGCCATTCTCGAGTTGTGGCCGCCGCTACAATCCACTTTGGAAGAGACCATCGCTCTGGAGGACGACTGGGCGCGACAGAGTGTGGCTTATCTGCGGACGCTGATTGCCGACTGAGGCGACTCTGGCCGGACGAGGACAATCGGGGCGACCGTCGGAATAGAGCCCTCCACGGAGGAGGGCTCTTGTTGTTCCGCTATATCCCCCGCGCGACCTCGTAACCATCCCAGATGGCGCCACGGATGTTGCGCGGCTCGCGGGCGTCGCCGATCAGGTAAAGATTGGGTGTGGCGCCCAGCAGCTCATCGTACATGGTGCGATTGGCACGGAACCCGACGGCGATGATCACCGAGTCGCAATCGACCCGGGTGCTGTTGAACGCGCGATCCATGAGGGTGACGCCGCCGGCATCTACACCGGTGAGCGTCAGCCCGGTGATGATGCGCACGCCATGGAATTTGAGTAGATCCAGCAGCATCATTTTGTTCATCGGCGGCACATAGATGCCGGCCGACATGAGCTCGTCCAGTTGCTCGATGATGGTCACCTGCTTGCCGTTCTGGGCGGCCCACAGCGCCGCCTCACAGCCCACCAGGCCGCCGCCGACGATGGTGACGCAATCACCCACCGGCTTTTGCCCCATAAGGAACTCGATCTCGTTCATGACGTGGCCGCTTTCGATGCCGGGCACATTGGGGATGATCGGCTCAGAGCCGGTGGCGACGACCACCACATCCGGGGTCGCGTCTCGCACCATGTTCGGTGTGACGGGGCTGTTCAGATGAACCTCGGCGCCCAGCGTATCCAGCTCGGTTCTGTACCATTCGAGCAGGGCGGCGGTCTCTGTTTTGAACGGCGGCACCGATCCGGCGATGACATGGCCGCCCAGCGCCTCGCTTTTCTCATAGACGGTGACACGGTGTCCGCGCTCCAGGGCGGCGCGGGCGACCTCCAGCCCGGCAATACCCCCGCCGATGACCATCACATCACGGGGCGTCTCGGTCCTGGACAGAGCATAAAGCCGTTCGCGTCCGACAGCGGGGTTCACCGCGCATGATAGGGGGCGCCCGGTAAAGATGCGGCCCACGCAGCCGTCGTGGCAGCCGATACAGGGGCGGATATGCTGCGTGCGATCCTCCTCTACCTTGCGCACCCAATGCTCGTCGGTGAGCAAGCCGCGACCGATGGCAACCATATCGGCCTGCCCGTTGCGCAGCGCTTGCGTTGCCACCTCGGGCACTTCCAGCCGACCCACGGCGATCACCGGAATGCTCACCGCCTTTTTGACGGCTGCGGACAGATCCAGCATGCAGCCATGGGGCATGTAGAGGGGAGGATGGGGCCAGTACCAGCTATCGTAGCTGCCGGCATCGATATGCAACGAGTCGAAGCCGGCCTCTTCCAGCAGGCGGGCCATTTCGATGCTCTCTTCCAGATTGCGGCCGGCCTCGTCGTACTCCTCGCCCGGCAGCGCCGCCTGCCACTCTCCCTTCATATAGTGTCTGGCGCCGTAGCGGTACTGCACAGGATAGTCTTTGCCCAGGGTGGCCTTGATGGTCCGCATTGCTTCGATGGGAAAGGCCAATCGGGTCCGCAGATCGCCACCGTACTTGTCGCTGCGCTTGTTCCAGATGGCGCTGGTGAACTGGTCAAAGAGATAGCCCTCGTGCCCGTGCAGTTCGATGCCGTCGACCCCGGCCTCGCCCAGGAGGGCGGCGGCCCGGCCAAAGGCCTGTACGATGCGCTGCACCTCCTGAGCATCCAATTCGCGGCATATGATCTCGGGATCCCAGTAGTTGGGTATGGCCGAGGCCGATACCGGTCGATCGCGCAGCATAAAGGGAGTGCTCACCCGGCCAAAGCCGGCGGTAAGCTGCACGAAGAGACGCGTGCCCAACGCATGCAGGGCCTCTACCAGCTCGACAAACGATGCCAGCGATGCCGGCGAGACGAGCGGGACCCCGGGGAGTAACGGGTCGATGTCGTTCTCGACTTTGAAGGCGCCGCTGATGATGAGCCCCACGCGTCCACGGGCTCGCTCGATGTAATAATCCAGTGCTCGCTGGGCCATGGTGCCGTCGGGGTTCATCAATCCAAACGTGAGCATGGGCGCCATGGCGATGCGGTTCTTTATCTGGACATTGCCGATCTGGATCGGCTCGAACAACTCTTGGAATTCATGCATATACTCACCTCCCGAGTACAGGATCTGGTGGCTTTTCACCGGTCGGGCGTTTGCCCGCGATCACTCCTCGCCGTTCTCCTCTGTCGGGATGGTATAGCGTGTGACCGGCGGGATGAGCCCGCCGATGGTCAGCAGGATGAGACCCAGCCACCATAGCCAGGCCGTATCTCCGGCCGTGCCGAGGCTTGTCAGCGGAAAGGAGATTAACAACAGAACCAGCGCAATAGATAGCGCTGTGAGCTTGGTCATGATGCCCTCCCAAAAAGTCAGATCAACAGGATCGTGCCGATCCCCACCAGGACGGCCACCATTGCCGACCATACCAGGGTCTTGCGCAGCACCTCACCTTCCTGGCCGATGACGCCGGCCGAGCCGGTGCCTAGCACCACGTTGGCCGGGGCGATGGCGTTGCCGTTGGCGCCTCCGGCGCTCTGTGCGCCGATGATGGCGGCCTCTGGAATGCCCTCGATGTCCGAGACGGTTTGCTGCAACGGAGCAAAGAGCACGTTCGAGGCGGTGTTGCTGGAGGTCATGAACGCGCCCAGCACGCCGATCCAGTTGGCGAAAAAGGCATAGACGGCGGGCGGCGCCACCGCTGCGATACCGGCGGCCAGCACCGTGGTCTGCCCGGAATGGTCCATGATGATGCTCATGGCCAAAAAGGCGACGATGGCCACCGAAGAGGGCACGGCATCCTCGACCAGTGCTGCGCCGATGCTGCCCTTCTCTTCGGTGCGTTCGGCCCACTTTTGGTAGTAGCCTTTGGCCCGATAGACCAGCCAACCGGCCAGCGCAGAGATGAGCAGAAAGGTTCCGGGGTGGGTCAACGGTGCAAAGGGTGAGTAGGGATCCTCGGCCTCAATCTGGACGTTAAAGCCGGTGGTTGCCGCCGGGAAGGGGAGCCCTACTTCGAACTGGCTCAGGAATTCCTCGATGGGGGAGATGACCAGGCCGAGGATCGAGGCCAGCGTCAGTACGATGTAGGGAAGGATAGCCATACCCAGCCCCATGATGGGCTCTCCCTCTTGCTCCTTTCCGGCGTCTCTCTCGCTCCTATCCTCCATCACATGCTGCTCCTCAATATCACTTTCCTCAGCGTAGCGATCCCATCGTGACAGGGGATAGACCACAGCCAGCGCGGCCGTTGCGGCGAAAAAGTTCGACAGAACCGGGTCCCAGAGGGTCAGCACAAGCTGTCCACCGCCATGGACGATGGTGATGATCAGGATCATGGGCCAGGCGTGGCGAATGGCCGCCCATCGCCCGAACAGCCAGGCGATGGCCAGCCCCCCCATAATGTTGAGGATCCAGAGCAGAATGGCCGTTTGAAAGGCCGTCGTTGTAGGATCCTGCAAGTCGACCACTGCGAGAGTGGCCAGCCAGCCCACGGCCAGCGTGCCGAACATGTTGGCCCAGGCGTGGCCGATGAGGGGGATGGCGACGGCATAGACCGGCTTGACGCCCAGCACCAGCAACAGGGGCGCCACCACAGCGATGGGCGTGCCGAATCCGGCGATACCCTGCAAGAATGAGGCAAATACCCAGCCAAAGGCCAGCACGAGGAACAGGTCGTTTCGGCTGAACTGTTGAATGCCGTGTCGCAGGGCGTCAAAGGCACCGGCCCGTTCGGTGACGCGGTAGAGCAGCAGGGCCGGCCAGACCACATAGAGGATAAAGATCGCCTCCCATACGCCCTTGGCGCCGGCGATGGCCAGCGTCTCAAAGGGTGTGCGAAACGCCAGCAGGGCGATGATGGCGGCGGTGAACATGCCGATGGGGCCGGCTTCGGGCGCCCGCCAGCGCAGTACCGCCAGAAGCACCAGGAGTACGATGATGGGAAGCAACGCCAGAACCCAGTTGAGTATGGTGATGGGAATTTCGATCTCTTCTATCTGTGCCTGAAAAGGCATCTGAACTCTCCTTTGCTATTTACGGGGGATGACAGAGTGATGGGCGGATGCCGTCTACTCATCGTTATCCTCCTCCTGTCGACCGGATGGATACAGTCGGGAGATGATGGGAATGGCCATGGCGACAAACATGAGGCCCAGGCCGATCCATATGAGAATGAGATTTGGTTCATCGGAGCCGCCCAGGTACATGAGCCATGTGGCGATGAGGATGAGGATAATGCCGATGCCCTGCTGCCATACGCTTTTCTTGATCCACTCCACGGTCAGCCTCCCGGCACGATCCATGTCGCCGCCAGTGACAGCAATCCGGCCAGCACGAGAAAGGCGACGACATAGACGATGATCTTGCGGATTGCCAGACCTTCCTCGCCGGGAACGCCGGCGGCGCCGGTGCCCAGCAACACGTTGCTCGGTGCGGTGGAATTGGCGATGGCGCCCCCCGCCGTCTGCGCCGCCAGGATCACCGCCTGAGCCAGCCCCAACGCGGCGGCGGTCTGATTCTGTAACGGGCCGAGGAGGATGTTGGACGACATGTTGCTGGAGGTGATAAAGGTGCCCAGGCCGCCGACCAGTGGCGCCAGGAAGGCGTACACCGGCGGGCTGGCGACCTCGGCGATGCCCAGGGCGAGCTGGATGATCTGTCCAGAGCCCTCCATCACCAGCGCCAGAGGCACCAGCGCCAGCAACGCCATGGCGGCGGGGATGCCGGTCTTTACCGTCTCACTCAAGACGGGGCCGACCTTTTTCCGCTCAAGATAGCCCTTTGAACGGTAGAGGATATAGGCAAAGAACGCCGAGATCAGAAGAAAGGTGCCCGGATGGGTGAGCGGTGAAAAGGCGCTGTAGGCACCCTCCTCCTCGACGATCACACCGAGTCCGGTCTCCATCGCCGGGAAGGGCAGGCCGATCTCGAACGTTTCCGGCCCCTCGCGGATGGGAGGGATGAGCTGCACGAGCAGTATGAGCGCCAGCAGGACGATATAGGGGGCAAAGGCCATCCAGTCGTTCATAGTGGCGGCGCGCTCTTCTTCGGTGGGACGATCGTCCCCGCCTTGCTGGGGCCCGGCGCCCTCTTGCATCACCGGGCTATCCTCCACCTCGGTTTGCTCTCGATACCATTTGCTGCGGGCGAGCCAGAGGAGGGCGACGACGGCAATGGCCCCGGGCACAAATCCCGCCAGTGTGGGGACCAGAGGGGCCAAGATGATCTGGCCGATGCCGTGGATGGCCGAGATGATGAGGATCAAAGGCAGCGCTTCACGTATGGCCTTGCCCCGGCCGAACATCCAGGCGATGGTAAAGCCGGCCGGCAGGTTGCCGACGAACAGCATCACGGCGGCGATGACGGCCGTCATGGTGGGGTCCTGAACATCGGTAACGAGAGAGAGCCCCTCCCAGGCCACGGCCAGCGTGCCAAAGGTGTTGTTCCATGCGTGGCCGATGAGGGGAATTACCACCGCCCAGATCGGTTTGACGCCCACAGCCACCAGCAGCGGCGCCGTTACCGCAATGGGCGCGCCAAAGCCGGTGATGCCCTGCAAAAAGCTGGAAAACACCCAGCCAAAGCCGAGGACATGCAGCAGATCGTTGGGGGTATAGATCTCGATCTCCTGGCGGAGAGTATCAAAGGCTCTGGCCTTGTCGGAAACATAATAGAGCAGCAGGGCCGGCACGATGACGTATATGATAAAGAGCGCATCCCATATCCCCTTGACCGTCTGCAGGGCCACATTCTGTGCTGAGGTTTGATAAAGGGTGAATGCGATGATGACGGCCAGCAGATAACCCACCGGCCCTGCCGTGGCGGCCTTCCAGCGCAAGCCGACCAGCAAGACCAGGATGGCCGCCAGCGGCAGGAGCGCCACCAGCCACATGCCCAGGGTGATGGGCATCTGCGATGTCTGCGCTTGCATCATCTCTCGACTCCTTCGGCCCACCTTTTACGGGTCACGTCGTTTTATGATGCGAGGCGGCCCCGGCTCCCGGAGTATCGCCTGTGCTCCGGGAGCCCGTGACGCGTCAAAGCAGGGCATTGACAGGCGGATACGATCAGTAACCCACCGCGGCGCCGTCTCCACGGGGATCGGCGCCGCCTTTCATGACGCCCTGCTCATGATCGATCCAGATCGCCTGTGCGTGACCCATCTGTTGAGACCAGTCTTCCGTCATCTCTACATCGTGGCCTCGCCGCTCCAGTTCGTGGACGACGGCATCAGGAATGCGCCCCTCAAGCTTGAGCGAGCGCGACTCTTCGCCCCATGTGCGTCCAAAGAGCCAGCGAGGCGCTTCGATGGCCTGCTGGGGATCCATGCCGAAATCGACCATGCGCGTCAGCATGGCGGCCTGGGTCTGGGGCTGGCCCTCTCCACCCATGGTGCCAAAGCAAAGGGCGGGCTTGTTATCGCGCAGGGCCATGGCGGGGATGATGGTGTGGAAGGTGCGCTTGCCCGGCGCCAGGGCGTTGGGATGGTCGGGATTCAGCTTGAAGAAGGAGCCGCGGTTTTGCAGCAGGATTCCGGTATCCGGAGGCATATAGGCCGAGCCGAACTCGAAATAGACGCTCTGGATCATCGAGCAGGCCATACCGTCCGAGTCGACGGCGGTGAGATAGACGGTGTCGCCGCCTACGGCTTCGCGCACGCCCGCCTCGACCTCTTGCTGGGGGTGGGCCTGCATCATGTCGATGGCGCGACGCCGTTCTTTCGCATACTGTTTGGAGAGCAGATGGCCCACCGGAATGTCCAGCGTCGTGGGGTCGGTGACCCAGCGATCGCGGTCGGCAAAGGCCAGTTTGACCGCCTCTGTCATGAGGTGGTAATAGTCGGCGGTGCCCTCGCCGATATCGGCCATATCATAGCCCTCGATGATGTTCAGCAACATGAGGGTGGCAATGCCCTGCGTGTTGGGGGGAAGCTCGGTCACCTCATACTCGCGATAGGTCGTGCGGATCGGCTCGACCCAATCGGAACGGTGGCTCTCGAAATCCTCCATCGTGAGCAGGCCACCCGATTTGCGCAATCCACGCACGATCTTTTCGGCCAGTTCTCCACGGTAAAAGCCCTGAGCCCCTTCGCGGGCCACCAGCCGTAGCGAGGCGGCCAGATCGGGCTGGCGGAAAAGGCGGCCCGCCTGCGGCGGCCGGCCGTCGGGCATGAATGCTTGTGCGGTGGTGTCGTACTGTTTCAGGGTGTCGGCATGTTTGCCGATAAAGTCGCACAGGCGCTGCGAGATGGGATACCCCTCTGATGCATGATGGATGGCCGGCTCGAACAGCTCGGCCCAGCCCATGCGTCCGTAGCGATCGTGCAACTGGGACCACCCATCCACCACACCGGGCACTGTATTGGCGGCCAGCGGGCCACGGGGTTGAATCTCGTCCCAACCTTTTTCACGATAAAGATCGATGTGCGCCTCCCGTCCGGCGCGGCCTGATGCGTTGATGGCCAGCACATGCTGCGAGGAAGGATCCCACACCTGAGCAAAGAGATCGCCTCCCAGACCGGCCATGTGACCCAAAACAACCGAGAGGGTGGCATTGGCGGCGATACAGGCGTCTACCGCCGAACCGCCCAACTGTAGCGCCGTGAGACCAGCGGTGCTGGCCAGATAGTGCGGCGTTGCCACCATTCCTCGTGTGGCCATCGTGACCGGACGGCCGGTCGCATAAACATAGGCTTCCGATCGACCGCTCATCACATTGCTCCTTTTGGGGCACTCAATCGCTATGCCACGGGCTTCCCGTTGCCCCATATGCGGGGACCCATGGTTGGAGGATGACGTGATTCGATGAGAAGAGCAGCGCATGATCGAGATAGATCGGCGATGACGAGCGTCGGAGCGCTCCATGATGGTGTGCCCCGACGCGAGGATGACAATGCCCACAAGGGGGAATGACGAGGCAATGAGGCAGTACAGAGTGACTGTAGCCTATCAGATGCCGGATAATGCGTCAAGGAGGAACAGAGGCGACGAATTCTTGATGCGTTGCATCGGGATGTGTGATATAATGGCGTTAGTGAACATAATGTAGATGATGCGGTTGTCGAAGCAGAGGGTGTCGTACCGCTCAGTGAATGCGTGGAGGGGCCATGAATCGGGTGTTTGGTGTACGCCCCGATGACTGGACCACGCGCCGGGTCATTGTCGCTACGATCCTCATCGCCTCGGTCGTGATCCTCTTTGGGTTGATGCTGCAGTTCGGCTCGGTGTTGTTCGTCCTTTTCCTCGGCCTGGTGCTGGGCATGGCCGTGCGTCCCGCCGTCGAGTGGCTACACGGTCGTGGGCTGCCCAGACCCCTGGGGGTACTGACGATCTATCTGGTGCTGCTCGTATCCTTGATCCTGTTTCTATTGCTGATCGCTCCTCTTTTGATCGAGCAGACCCGCGAAATTGTCGCCGCGCTTCCCTCATATTACGACTCGCTGCGTGATGCTCTGGCCCGATCGTCCAGTTTCCCCATTCGCCAGATATCCCGGCGTATGCCCGAAAAGATCGAGTTCGGCGGTGTGCTATCCCTCGATGGGGCCGACAAGGTGTCGGGCGACAAAATGTCGGGCGACGAGATGTCGATGGATCCTGTTGGGTGGACGGTCTCTATCGCCGGCACGGCGTTGCGAGGGCTCCTGGTGATGCTGGCCGTGTTGTTGCTGGGCTATTACTGGACTCTGGAGGGGCACACGCTGATCCGGTACGGCCTGCTGATGTTGTCCGCCGATCGTCGAGACGAGGTGCGCGAACTGGTGGCGGGCATCGAGTCCAAGGTGGGCGGGTATATTCGGGCGCAGGCGATTCTCTCGGCGTTGATGGGCGTGATGACTCTGGTCATCTATCTCGCGCTGGGCTTGCCCTATAGCCTGATGCTGGCCTTGATGGCGGCTGTGGGCGAAGTCATTCCCGTTATCGGGCCGACGCTGGGAACGGTGCCGGCGATATTTCTGGCGTTGAGCATCTCGTTCGAGCGGGCTCTGATGGTGACGGTCGCCCTGTTTCTCATCAACGCGGTGGGCAATTACCTTCTGGTGCCCCGCGTGATGACCCGTACCGTCGGTGTCAACCCGGTGGTGACGCTTCTGGCTCTGGCGGCCTTTGGCGCCCTGTTCGGCTTTGCCGGCGCCGTGCTGGCCATTCCCATGGCGGCCATCGTCCAGTTGATCCTGGATTATGCCATTGTCGATCCCGACGAGGAAGGGGCGACCCCCGCCGGGCGTGACCGGGTCAGTCGGCTGCGTTACGAGATACGGGGGCTGGCTCAAGATGTTCATCGCCAGGGGCTGGAGCGGGTCGACGAATTGGCTCATGCGGCCAATCCTCTGGAGGATGATATGGAGGCCATCGCCCGCGAGCTGGACGAACTACTGGCCGAACTGGAGGGCGGGGAGGCAACCAGATGATACGCGACAGTCGTAACGGGCGTTGCATCCCCCTGGGGCGTCTGGCATGGTATGCGTTCGTGGCACTGGGCACGCTGGCGGCGTTATATATTCTCTGGCGGGTGCACCTGGCCGTGGTGTTGTTCCTTCTCTCTCTGGCCGTGGCTGCGGCCTTTCATCCGGCGATGGACTATTTGATGCTGCAACGCCGCATCTCGCGACCCGCCGCTCTGTTGCTGACCTACGGGCTGGTGTTGTTGACGCTGGGAGTGTTTATTTTCGTCTTTGGCGGAGCGTTCATCGTCGAGATCGGCTTGCTGGCCGACGACCTGGCCATGGGATACGAGACGGCACGTATGACATGGCCGCGTGATGGCAATGCGCTGCAGCGACTGATCGCCCAGCAGATGCCGGCCATCGATCTTTTTTACGACCTGCTCGCCGGTGAGCAGGTCGCCACCATCGCTCAGGAGGTGGCGAGTGCGGCGACGGGCCTGTTCGATGTGCTGGGGCGGGTCGTCATCATCGTCATCCTCAGCGCTTACTGGGGGCTCGATCATATCCGGTTCGAGCGTCTATGGCTCTCACTGCTCCCCGCCCGCCAGCGGGCCCGGGCGCGTGAGATCTGGCGCGACACCGAGTCTGCCGTGGGGGCGTATATCCGCCGTGAGACGCTGCAGAGCTTGTTGCTCGTCGTGTTTCTCTGGCCCGGGTACCGATTGCTGGGCCTGCAGCAGGTGACCATCCTCGCGCTGGTGGCCGGAGCGTTGCGACTCATCCCATGGTTGGGGGTACCTCTGGTGTTGCTGATCTCATTGGG
>JBMNOI010000047.1:0-27190 GCA_050942995.1 Anaerolineae bacterium | reverse complement strand
CAGGCCCCAACGCATCTCCATCTCCTGATCATACTCTCTCGCGCCGGGGCGGTCGGTGAGTTCGAGTTGCAGCACCCGGTCATAGCCCACGGCTCGCAACGCGGCAAAGGTATCGGCCCAGTTGATCGTGCCGGTGGCCGGCGGCATATGGTCGTCGCGCTGGCCCATGTTATCGTGCAGGTGGGTGGTCAGCAGGCGATTGCCGGCCAGGCGGATGGCCTGGGGCGCCCCCAGATCGCCCAGATGGGCATGGCCCGTATCCACGCAGATGCCCAGATGGTCGTCTTGTAGCTCCTCCAGCAGAGCCAGCACGTACTGAAAGTGATCCAGATTCTTGCCGTTCTCCAGGGCGATCTCGACATCCAGCTCGGCGGCGCGCTCCAGCGCCGGGCGCAGGGCGCCCAGGTCGCGGCGCATGATGACGTTGGGCGAGGTGGTTTCGCCCAGAATGAGCCCCAGGGCGATGGGTACGTGAGCCACCACCACCCGGGCGCCGATGGCGGCGCACACCTCGATGCAGCGGATGAGGTTGGCGGCGGCCTCGTCCGAGTGGTCGCCCAGGATAAAGCCGCCCTCGGCCTCGGCATGCACCGACCAGGGCAGCAGACCCAGCTCGCGGGCGCGGTCGCCCACGGCGCGGGCCTCGTCGGGCGTGAGGTGATAGGCGTGCGAAAATTCGACGGCCTCGTATCCCACGGCGCGGATGCGCGCCAGCGAATCCATGATCAGGGAGGCGGTGAAATCGGTGGTGTTCTCCAGTTCGCCGCCGCCGGTGTACAGGGTGTTACAACCGATTCGCATGGGAGGTTCCTTTCCGGGTTCAGACAGGCGCCTGCTATGCAGGCGAGATGGTTCCCATAGGATAAGGATACCAGAGAATGGGGCAGAGGGCTAGAGGATGGGGTTCGAGAGCCTGCGCAGTCTACTTAGTAAGGGTTATATGGCAGGCACCTCCTACCAGCACACAAACGGCCCCCGCGCAATCTCGGCATAATTCATATACACCACTCGGAAGCCATTGTGCGGGCGGGGCAACTTGTCGGCGGGGACAGCATGGTGGAAGTAGATCAGCACATTGTGGACGGGAGGACAGGCGCTGTAGCGCTCGGCAATGGCGCTCAGCATTGTCTCCAGGCTGCGGGCAAGCAGGCTGCCGGCGGACGCGACGTTCTTGGACGTGCCGTCGGACAGGGTGAGGGATGCGGTGGCGGTGAATCCGGCCCAGACGCGTGGGCGCAGGGCTAGCCATTGTTCCACGTACTGGCCAAAGATCACGTGCCGCTCAATCTGGTGTGGAGCCAGCCGTAGCGCATGCCGGGAGGGCTTTTTCCCAGCGGGACACCATTTGCTTTCGACGAGATAGAGGGCCTGCCGGGCCATGATGATGGCGTCAAACTCGCCGAACTCGGCACGGTTCGGCCCGCCACGCCGACCAAAGCTCGGCCGGTAGTAGATTCTGCAGGCATCGGGCGGTGAATCGTCGCCCAGTTCGCTCAGGATCTGATCCAGCCTGTGGGTCAGCGCCCAGAGGGTAAGGGCATCTTCACCGTAGGCGTACAGCGGTGTGGAAGAGGGCGGCATGGTCGCATGTTCCTTTCGTGGGGAGGGCAGGCGCTGTAGCGTTCGGCCACGGCCTCACCTCTCATACTTTTCCCACAGCCCCGGATCGAACTCGGCGCGGCGGCCGGGGCAGTCTTCGCGGGGGCAGAGCTGGCAACTGGCAAAGCTGCTCTCGGTGGGAAAGCGCAGACCCGAGACCGACTTGTTCGGGCTCATGAGGTAGCTGTCGGACAGGCGCACGCCGATGGCGCTCTGGGGATCGCCCAGCAGGTCGAACAGGGGGCGCTGCTCGCGCAGGGGCCAGTCCATCAGCGAGCCCGGGTTCATAGTGCTGGTCTTGCCGGGGCGATAGCGCGCCTCGATGGCGTCGTTCAGTGCGGCGGTGGCGTCGCGCAGCGCCGCCTCTTTGATCGCCTCGGCCCAATACTGGTGCAGGATATCGTCCAGTCCGTGGGTCCAGTCGTCCAGTTCGACGCCGCAGGTGGCGATATAGGGGAACACTCGATGGGCGGCGTCCAGGTTCACCCGCAGCACCCGGCTGGTGAAGCGGATGCCGTCGAGATCGACGGTATCGTCGCCCTTGTCGCTGATGAGGGCCACGCCATAGAGCGCTTTGGGTCGGGCCACGGCGCGGGCCTGGTCCAGCAGGCGGTGCAGATCGTCGGCGTCATCCGAGCCGGGCCGGATGCGCAGCCGCGCATACAGGGCGTCTATGTCGGGCTCGAAGGGGATCGCGTCCAGGATGATGGGCTCCATATCGCCTCCGGGGGAATGAATCCCTTCTCAAGGTCGATGGCGCCGACCCGGCGCTGCCGATCTGGCATCACCGACCTTGAGAAGGGCAGTTTGCTTTCGTTAGCTCAGGCCCATCTTTACCAGGTTGCGGTAGCTGATGGCCAGTGATTCGAACGGATCGCGGTCGTAGGACTGATCCTGCTCGACCAGGTACCACTCGACGCCGCTCTCACGCGCCGCCTGCAGGATGGCCGGCCAGTTCAGGTTGCCTTCGCCGATCTCGGCAAAGCGCTGCTCGCGCTCGGGGGTGACGATCATATCCTTGAGGTGCAACAACGGCTGACGCCCGGCGCACTTGCGAATCCACCACGCCGGATCACCGCCGCCGGCCTGAATCCAGTAGACGTCGATCTCGGCCTTGAGCAGATCGGGCGGGGCCTGGTCGTAGAGCATCTCCAGCCAGGTGACCCCGTCGTATTTGGCCAGCTCGTGGTTGTGGTTGTGGTAGGAAAAGTCCATCCCCGCCTGGCGGAGTTTGGCCACAATGGGCTCCAGTTCTTCGATGAATCGCTTGACGCCTTCGGGACCGTGATAGTCGCCGGGCAACCCGCCGATGGCCGGGTGCGGGCACTTCCAGAGCAGATGCTCCTCGATGAGGGCATCCAGATCGTTCTGGAAGCGGGGCCAGGCCACATGGGTCGAGGCCACCGTCAGGCCCAGATCATCGACGATGCGGGCCACCTCTTTCGGATCCACATCGGGGCCGAATCCCGAGATCTGTACCGCGGTATAGCCGATATCGGCCACCTTTTTCAGCGTGTCGGCCACACCCTCGTTCGTTTGGGTGAATTGCCGCACGGTGTACAGTTGTGCGCCCACCACTCCCTTGCTCATGTTGATTCCTCCATTCGCATGGTTCGTTTTTTGATCGCCCGTTGGCGTCACATCGGGATCTATCCTAACACAAACAGGCGCCTGTTGCCACTCAAAGCCGGGGTAATCGCAATTAACATGGAATTTGTACAACGGAATGGCCATTTTCTGGCCCTCACCCGGCTCCCGACGGCGGGGTGAGGGCGATTTGGCCGCACGATCGGTCATTTCGAAGCCGAATGCGTTTTTCTCGCCACTCAGAGCCGGGCGATGAACATGCCCGTTTCCTTGGTGATGGAGAACGCGCCGTGGGCGGCGATCTCGTCGTCGACGAGGCATCCCAGCGTCTCCAGCCGGTCACCGACCTCTAGCTCGGCCCGTGCAGCGGTAGAAAGGGCATAGGCCAGCAGTGCGTCGGTATCGGTGACTTTTAGCCCGTCAGGGTACACGCGCCGTTCAATGTGCGGAAAAAAGGGCGCCAGATCCTTATCTCCGTCATCCAGCATAAAGGTGGTGGGACGTTCTCCACCCCAGGGGTCGACGCCCGGGCTGATTACATTCAGCAGCTCATCCAGCTCCTTCAGGTGGCCGCGGCCGATGGTGCTGGCATAGAGCGTGTCGCCGGGCCGCAGCACGCGGCGGATCTCGCCCAGGGTGGCCGGCAGATCGGGCACATGGTAGAGCATGTGGTTGGCGATCACGGCGTCGAATGACGCATCCGGGAAGGGGATGGTGGCGGCGTCGGCGACGGCGTACATCGCCCGCACATTGTGAATATTCTCGGCGTCGGCCGTGAGCGCATCGTCCAGCGTCTTGCGGGCCGTCTCTACCATGCCGCCAGAGAGGTCGGTGAGACACAAAGCGATATCGGTAGGCAGGTTGGGCAGCAGGGCGGGCCAGATGCCGCCGGGGCCACAGCCCAACTCTAGCAGGCGGTTGCCCGGCGAAAGGACGATCTGGTCGCTCACCCAGCGATACCAGCCGTAACGGTTGGTGCTGAACCGGGCGTGCAGGGCCACGCGGGCGTTCAGATTGGTGGCGTCGCGATACTGACGATCGAGCAGGTACGAGCGATCTGTTTGCAAAGACACGGGCAGCCTCCTGTCGGGGCCACAAATATCACCTTCGCCTATGTTCTCCGGGCCGGGTCACGATTTGTTCGATTCGCTGCCCGGCTCCATTATGCTGAACAGGTTGCCCTCGGGATCTTGAGCATAGCACATGAATCCGACGCTCGGCACGATGGTGCGTGGCGAGACGATCTGCCCGCCGGCCTCGATGATGCGGGCCATGGCCAGGTTGAGGTCGTCTACGGCGATGGTGTTGATCGTCGTGGCGCCGGGCAGGGTGCGGCGGACCAGGCCGCCGTTGATGCCGGGCTCGTCATCGGCGCCGGTCATCACCGGTCAGTAATCCAGCGGGCCATCCCATTTTTCGATCGTCCAGCCAAACACGTCCTGATAGAATCGTGCCGCTCGCTCGGGGTCGTCCGCATTCAGTTCGAAATGGATTACGCGTCCCACATTCACTTCCTGTTTGTATGCCGGAACGGCATGACCCATTCTACGGCAAGAGCGTCATAAACGAAAACGGGTTGACGGCGCGCGGGCAGAGAGTCGGCAGCAGCTTTACTCTTTACAGAGCTCACCCGCCATGCTATAATGCAAATGTGGCGTCGATTAGCCGGTATAGACTGGCGCCCCGTACCCTGCTGAGATCTTTCGACTGCCGATATCCTCTCATGGTCGCACGACCGCGCCATACGGCGGGTCTGTCTATCTCCCTCTCTCGCCACACATTCTGACGGGTGACCCGGGTTATGCCGGTAGAGTGAAGGAGAGACAAGATGCCCAAGACGACTATGGAACCCGAGATTCTCTCGGCCACGACGATGATCGGAGACAGCGTCATCAATCCCGAGGGCGAGAATCTGGGCAAGATTGAGGAGTTGATGCTCGATCTCGAAGAGGGATGCGTAATGTACGCCGTCCTGTCGTTTGGCGGCGTGCTGGGGATCGGCGACAAGCTCTTTGCCGTACCCTGGGAAGCGCTGACACTGGACCCCGAGCAGAAAAAGTTCATCCTCGATATCGACAAGGAGCGGCTCAAGGACGCGCCGAGCTTTGACAAGGATAACTGGCCCACTACGGTGGATCGTCGCTGGATGACCGAGATATACGAATATTACGGGTTCGAGCCCTACTGGGAAGAGGAAGAGGCCCCGACGAGGTACTGATCGACCGGCGGCAGAGCGGGGAGCGACAGGCTCCCCGCTCTTTTTGTGCGTCCGGGTTTTGGGGTGAACGCACTTGCCGTGCCCGGCGTTGCGTTCCGTGATTCGAGCATCCCCTCGGTCTGTCTCCCGGGCGTATTGAGAGTATACTAAAGCGCGTGAACGCACGTATTGGGCCACCGGCCGGAGAGGAATCGTCCATGTCTGAAGAGTCCGAGATCCTGAATCCGATCTATGAGCATTTGCAGGCCGTCGAGATGGACGGCGGGCTGATCAAAGAGGAGCGCTTTTTGCAACGACTGGAGGCTGTGGAGCGTCTGGAACATCATGTCATCGAGGGCATCGAGACGCTGCGCCACGGCAACACATCGGCGCGAGAGCTGGCCGCGCTGCGTCGGCGCGCCGACGAGGTGCTGGCCCGGCTGAGGGCCGTCGATCGATCGATGTGGGACCGGGTGCGAGAAGAGATCCGTTCCGGGCGGCTGAGGGGCGAGGCGCTGGCACAACGCATGGCCCAGTACGCCGGGCAGGGCCCCGTCCATTCGTGGAGGCAGGACCCGGTGGGATACGATGCGCTGGACGATTATCTGAGCGGACTGTTTCGGGTGGATATGGTGCCCCACGAAACACGCCGGCGCGATTCAGAGATGGTCTTTTATCAGCCCACGCCCAGCCGCATAGTGCTGGCGCTGGTGGTGCGGGGGCGAGTGACGGCAGAGGATCGCTTCTACGACCTGGGGTCGGGCCTGGGGCAGGTGTGCATCATTACGGGGTTGCTCAGCGACGCGCGGGTGACGGGCATCGAGTACGAGCCGACCTTTTGCGAGTACGCCCGTCGTAGCGCCGAAGGGTTGGGCGCCGACAATGTGGATTTTGTCAACGCCGACGTCCGCGAGGCCTATCTGGAGGACGGCACCTTTTTCTTTATGTACACGCCCTTTTGGGGGAGCATTCTGCGGGAGGTGCTGGACCGGCTCATGCGCATCTCGCGCGATCATCCCATTCGCCTGGGTACCTATGGCCCCTGCACCGACATCGTCTCGTCGGAAAACTGGCTGCGACCGGTGCGCTGGCGCGGCCAAGACCTGGGCATCGACGGTATGGACGGCCCGGCGATCTGGGAGAGCAAACCGTGGTAGATGCGACGGGCGCTGCGACCGCCCGGTGATCCGGCCGATCTCTCCGGTCAGGCTCGATCGTGCCCCGGGTTCGGCGTTATGGCGTCCCAGTCGAAGGTGGCCTCAGCCTGCGTCCAGCTCGCATCCGAGATGTTGGGGCCGGTCTCTCCGGCGTCCCCGGCCAGCCGGCGGGCATATTCCACGAATCGTCGCGCCAGGTTGACGCCGGTCTCACAGGAAAACAGGCACGCCTTGCTAAAAGCGCCTCCCGCCTCCAGCAGGCCGGTCTCGACGTACGCCTCGCGCAAGCGGGCGAGATCGTAGGCGACGGTGCGATGGACGGCCTGCCAGCGGTCGCCACGCCATTCCAGCAGGGCATAGTGGGCGCGGGGATTTCCATGAAAGGGCTCGCCCACCGATCCGGGGTTGAGCACCAGCCGGTCCCCCTCGGCGCATTGCCAGGGCAGATGGGTGTGCCCGCAGATCAGCACCGCCTCATCGATGCCGGCCAGCATCTCACCCGCCGAGAGGGGCGTACTGCTCAACATCCCGGAGCGCCGGTAGAGGGCGAGGACCGCCTCGTCATCGGGAAGCATCTCTTCGCTTACGCTGCGCGGCGATCCGTGCACGACCCGTACGGGAGCGGTGCCGGGCATCGCCACGACGCATTGATCCGGCCACCCGGCCACATCCTCCAGATCGTCGGGAGATAGACGGGTCAGCATCCAGCGCAGAGTGGCCCACTGGTGCCCCAGATGAGGATCGTCGCGATGGGTCAGCAGATACTCCTCTCGGTTGCCGCGGATGATCCGGCGTGGCTCGGGCAGGGCGCGCAAGAGGGCCAGCGTCTCGGCGGGATACGGCCCGCTGCCCAGCGAATCGCCGGCGACGATGATGCCGTTCACCCCGCCGTCGCGGCGCAGATCGTCCAGCACCGCCTGCAGGGCGATGAGGTTGGAATGAATGTCGGCCAGCACGGCCAGGCGCATGCCGTCTCTCCTGTTGGGGGTGGCGTCAGTCGTCGCCGTCGGGTGGAACGCCCAGATTCTCTTTCTTGAGATAGTACCATGTATGGCCCACCGGCTTTTCGAACTGGCCGAACACTTCGTAGCCGTGCTTGGCGTAAAATGGCAGGGCCTGGAACGAGGTCGTCTCGACGTGAGAACGAGTGATGCCCCGGGAGAGGGCCATCCGTTCGGCGCGGCGTATCAGTTCGCTGCCCACGTCGCGGCCGCGGTAGGCGCCGTCCACCCATAATGTCTCGATGTGCAGCGTCCCAGAATATCTCGCCGATGAGCCCGCCGACGATCGCCCCCCTGCTATCACGGGCGTACACCGCCAGCCGCTCATAGCTCCAATCGACGCGGGAGCGGTTGTACTCGGCCAGCCCCCGGTCGACGACGTCGATATCCTCTTGCCGCGGCTCGAACGTATCTTCAAAATGAATATCGGTCATACGGCCTCTCTTTTATATACAGTACGGCCTTTGTTATCACCTAAAAGTGAATACAGCCGATCCAGATGTTTCACAAGTAAGAGGATACTGACAATGACCGCAACAGGCATCATCGTGATGAGATGACGATGCAGACGATGCTGATGGCAGCCCACACCACCGCCGCACTCTCATAGCTCAGCAGCGCCAGGGGTAGTCCCAGCAAGACCATTGGTGGAGGATGGGGCGTCGGATGTTGGAATACGGGTTCGGGCAAGGTGCCGAAAAACTGCTCTGCGAGATCGCTCACCGGTAGATAGGGATCAATACTCGATAGAGCCGCTCTGCCCAAGAGATATTCTTGTAAAAAGTCTTTGCGATAGACATGGGGGAACATCAGCGATTGCGCCGTCTTCCATAGAGCAATGACGCCGGTCGCCAATGCCAGGGCGATGAGAAAATACCGGGCCAGGGCAAAGAACCCACGTCTGGCATGCACAAGGTGTTCTATGGCATTGACCGGGTGCACAGACGGATTGGTCATACTCCTCTATCCTGTGATGGGTCTATCGCTGAGTAACAAATAGTCCTACTGATCCTCTACCGAGCCGTCGATATGCAGGCGGAGATATTCACCTCGAGCATGCGAAAAAGGCAGCATTCTCTAACGCCGGGGAGACACATCCACCTCGGGCAGATAGGCGATCTCTTCACCGGCGGGGATGGTGCGCAGGTTGCGCCAGCCGTCGTCGGTGGAGGTGTATAGCAGGATGCCCGGCCGATAGCGGCCGGCGGGCAGGTGACGGGGGAGCGCGATCTCGTAGTAATCGCCCACTACCTCCCCGGGCAACATGGCGGCAGTGGGCACCATGCCCAGGGCCAGGCCGCTGCGATCCTCGGACCAGACGATGTGGCCGTCGGGCGCGAACAACCGTACCGAGACGGAATAATTCTCCTCCAGGCCGGTTTCGGCGCGGAAATAGAGCGATAGCGGCAGCACGTACCCGGTATCAAAGCCGGTCTGGTGCAGGCGATAGCCCACCAGCTCGATGCCCTCTTCCCACGCCACGGAAACGGGCAGAGCATCGGCGGGGGGCTCGGTGGCCGGCTCGGGATTCAGCGCGAGCAGTGCGCCGGTTGTGGTGAGGCGATAGCCCTCCGGCGGAGCGTCTATGGCCCGGGCCAGATAGACCGGCCCGCCATCCGCAAGCGCCTCGCCCAGCCGCTCCACGGGATAGATGACGCGCACATCCCGGCGACGCCCCTCGATCTGCCGGGCATACCAGAGAGGGGTGGCCTGTTCCCAATCGGCCACAATCGTGGCCCCCTCATCGACCTGCGGCAGGCTGTTCTCTACGAAACGGCGGGCGGTATAGCCCTTTTTGAGATCCTGCCGCCAGATGTCCAGCGGGCCGCCGTCCAGGTGTGCCTCGCGCAGCGGCGCATAGTTGCGCGCCAGGAGGATGGCGACCACCAACGCCGCGAGCAGGGCGGTCGGCGCCAGGGCCGGCAGTCCACCGGCTGCCGCAGACAGCCGCGTGCTTCGCGTGACCCAATCCTTCGTCGCCTGTTCGATCCACGCGATACCCTCGCCGATCCACAGGCCAAATAGTACGAACGAGGGGATAAAGAACACCCAGTATCGCGGTACCTCATAGGCGGCGGCCATCACCGCCTGTAGCGCAAACGCCGGGGCAAGGAAGGTGACGACTCGCCGCCGCGACGTAATCTGCCGCACGATGCCGGCCAGACCCAGGACGACACCCGGCGGAGTGAACTGGGTCACCAGCGTGACGGCATAGTCGGCCAGCTTGTCGGCCAGGTTGATGTGAGGGCGCACGGCCGAGCTAAAGCCCACATCGGCCAGATAGGCCAGCCACTCGCCCACTGTGCCCGGCTGCCAGGTGCCCGGGGGCAATCCGCGAGCCGCGCCCAGTGGCAGCCACAGATAGAGGAGCAGCGGCGCCAGTCCCAGCGCCACGGCCGGGGCCAGTTCTCTTCCCAGCTTCAGGGCACGAGGCGAACGCCATAACCAGTAGCCGGCCAGCAGAGGCAGAAACAGAATCATGCTGCGGTGGTGGGTCAGGCTCAGGCCGAGGCAGAGGGTGCAGATGGACAGCCGTTGCGGCGTGGGGGATTTTTCCCATCGAAGCAGAGTATAGATCACCAGGGTCAGCAACAGGGCGTTCAGAGCGTACTTGTCGGCCAGGGTGGCCTGCTCCCAAAAGATCGCCGAGACGCCCGGCAGCAGCCCGCTCGCCGACGCCGCAAGGCGCGAGCCGGTCAGCAGGCGGGCGCTCTCGCTCAAGAAAAATACCGCCCCGGCGGCGGCCACCGCCGAGAGCAGGCTGGCCCGATAGGCCACCGTGCCCACGGGGAGCAGATGCGCCCAGAGCCGGCCCAGCAATGTCTGAAGCGGATAGCCGGTGGGATGCGCCAGGCTGAGGATGGCGGGCACGAACTGCATTTCGCCCGCGTCGCCGCCCAGCACATCGGGCGCCAGCGTGCGCAGATAGAGCGCCAGACAGATCGCCGCTGCGGGCAATCCCGGCGGAATGCGATAGACGATGTTTCTGGTGGTGTGCAGAAACGAGTTCGGTTTCACGTGCCTTCTGCCCCTGTTGCACAGGATGAGAGAGCGCGACGCCTCTCACGTGAGAGGCGTCGCGCTCGTCGTGGATTAGACTCCGGCGCGAATATTCTGCACCGTGCGCTGCTCCAGCGTAAATTCGAGCAGATCGATGACGCTGCTCGAGCCGGTGGGGCATTGGGGCACCATGCCCACCTTGATCTCGGCGGGCATGGGCAGGGCAAAGTAGCGCACCATACGCCAGCTCTCGCCGTCCGTGCTGTAGTGCAGGCCAAAGCAATCGCCTGCGCGCACGATCTGCAGCCACACCTCGGGCGCGTTCAGATCCACGCCGTTGGCGTCGTCCGAGATGTCGTTGGTGACCACGCTCACCACGGCCTGGGTGCCGAAATCGGTCTGTTCATAGCAGAGCTTGGCCCAGAGCGTCTCGTCGTGGCGCGCCATGAGGCAGCCCGCGTCGTAGGTGCTCTCAAAGTGGGGGCGCACCCGCAGGCGGGCGACGAAATCGCCCTGTACCGGCATCCAGAGGTAGGGCGCCGTATCGTAGCGGGCCTGCTCGTTGCCGGGATCGCGGAAATAGTCCACTTTGCCGGGCACGTGCACGCGGATGCCGCCCTCGGGCAGCGGCTCCCAGCTCGTGGGCGGGTTGTACCACTCGAAGGGACCCATGTTGTCGGGGGTGATGGAGGATAACAGGTTCATACGAATCTCCTTTCAAAGCGTGCGCCATGAAGGCGCAATGATGACTATCGAGCCGGCTCCATGTCGACCCGGCTTCGCGCGGCCGGTTGATGGCTCCCCGCACGGTCCGGGCGACGAAGGAGCAGGTAGAGCAGCAACAGCATGGGCGCCAGCCAGAAAAACCAGAACGAGGAAACCCGGAACTGGTTGAGTACGACGACCAGCACATTGATCACCATAAAAGCTGCGATAGATGCCCGCCGTAGTGCGTTCGATGAAGCGAGCATCGCGCACGCGGCCGCCTGGATGATGACAGGAACCAGAACAACCAGATCAAATGTCCATCCAAAGGATGCTGTGACGACGGATGCGAGCAATAATAGCGGCATCTGCGTGTGCCAACACCAGGTGGCGCGACGCCTCCACCAGTATAGCGCAAACCAGCCCAGTCCCGCCACCGAGGGCGTGAACTGCAGCCAGTGCCTTTCCTCACCGAATAACATGCGCAGCGTGGCCCCCAGTGTGGGCGTGGCCCAATAGAGGGGCGGTGCTGAGGTGGAGGTGGCGATATACTGATCCAATAAAACCGGATTCCAGAGCATGGGGATGGCTGTGGCGACAAGAAGCGTCGATGCCAGGGCGATGACGCCGCGCCAGCGCCTCTCGTGCAACGCCCATAGCGCCCAGGCTACCCAGAAGAGATAGAGCAGGTGGGGTTTGACGGCGATAAGGGCCGCGAAGGCGCCCGCCGGTCCCCATCGTTTCTGCTCTGCGGCATATACAAAACCCGTAACTCCCAACAGAATCAGTGGACCGATCTGGCCCATGTTCAGCGCAAGAAGTGATGGCGCAAAAAAGATACCGCAGAGCCACCCCACCCAGCAGCGCCGTTCGGGGCCGCCGTACAACCGCCAGCAGAGATCGGCACACACGATGATGATGGCAAAGCCGGCCAGCATCCATAGCGCGCGGCCGGTGATATAGGGCAACGCGCCAAAGGGCATGACCAGAGCCAGCGTCCACGGCGGGTTCCACATCATCACTGGGACGGGATCGTCCCAGCCCACCGAACGCTGCAATGGCAACAGGTGAGTCGGATCATACGGGTTGCCGCCGGTCAGGTTCAGCCGCCCGGCCGCCCAGTATTCTACAAAGTCGTCAACACCCAGAATCTCTTCGGCGTTGGCGGCCAGAAGCGCCAGCGAGAGGACGAGGGCGATGAGGGTGAGGGGGGAGCGCTGCTTTCTCATGGTCATGGAATTGCCCGATAGCATGAATGGCTCTCCTTATGCCCTGCATGTTACAGGATAGAAAATCATATAGAGAATAAATGATATGTCACCTTTTTCTTTGGTAGATTGTATATCTACCTGCTGTATGAATAGGCGAGAAAGCATCCGTAGCCAGTATTGGATCATATAATTGCCACACGGTGGCAAATGGTCCAACCACCAGGTAATCGGGATTGGCCATCAAGGCATCGTACGTAATAACCTCATCCCGAAGGAGAAATATGCGTCTGTTGAGTTGGTGCTGAACGATGTCAGGTGGGAAGTGGTATCGCCGTCGGAGACCAAACAGAACCTCACTTTCGTATGTCTCAACTATTGCAGTAGGAGGAGTCTGCGTGTTCAACCAGAGAACAGTCTGTTTCACTGAGTCATCATTCGGTTGAACGTAAACTTGAGCGAATTGGGCGAGAGTCGAAAAGACCATCGCTGATAGCAGGACTGTGGCGATCAGGTTTGCGATCTCTTTTGAACCACGCGACCAATTTGTGGTAGTCAATGCTGCTCTGCGTATTGCGCAACGCAGATTAAAACCGTCGGTTAACTCCTTTAGAAGCAAAGCTGTGAACAGGCTGCCAACAAAGTATCCGGGAAAGAGATACCGAGCCCAGCCTATGGAGAATGCGACATACCACAGAACCCAGCTGGATGAGAATCCCCACAAGATCCATCGACATACTTGATTCATATCGTCTTTTACATAGCGAATGTTCCTTAGATCTTTCCAAATAAAGCGCACGATGCCCGCAACCATTGGGATGCTCGAAATGAGCAACACTCGGAGGGAGGCGATGCGAGTAGCAGGAACCATCGCAACGACATAGGTGAATATGTTATCGAGATCCTTTACCACAGCGTAGGGATTATCCCCCCATGCCTGTGAAAACTGTGTGCGCAAAAGTGCGTTCTTGGTGATAGCCAAAATAACATAAGCAGCGAGCCCAGATCCTGCTACGGCGAACAGTTTCCGGCATGTAGCGCTCTCTCGATGGATGCCGAATATGAGAGCCGAAAGCAGAAATGAGAAAAGATAAAAAGGGACCATCTGCGGCTTGGCTTGTAGCGCCAATCCGAAGAAAAGCGCAGCCGGGACGTAGTACAGAATCTTCTTTGATGTAAGGAGTAAGAGCCGATATCCAAGAAGCAGGTACAAGATGGCGGGGATTTCCCCCAGTACCTGGGGAGCAGAAAAAATAGGGTTCAGGCCCAGAATTGGTGTGAAAAAAACAGACGAGAGCTATCGAAGCAATTGCCGTCATTTTGTCTTCGATTGCGGACACCAAGCTATAGAATATCAGCAAGAGAAGGACAAACATAATCCGACCGGCCAGTCTTCCTTGCCAGATGCCGACACCAAATATGCGAAAGCTCAATGCAACCGGAGCAACAGCAGATACACCTCGAGTGAGGATGCTAGCCGGGACGGGTTCGTCTATAAGGTACAGCCTATAGTGGTCATTCTCGATCCAGTTTTGTGCCAACGTAAGAGTCCGGCCCTCGTCATACCATATCGGCGGGGCTTGCTCTGGACGGATGAATGTCAAAACAACCACAGTGACGAGCAAAGCGAGGCTGATCAGTCGTTCCCGGCGACGACTCCGATTCATGACGCTCCCCTCGCCTATGTACGAGTTCTGATTACCCTGTGATCTCGCAAGAGAATCACACGTCCGTGTGTGGATTCCCCTCCGCCGCCAGCCCGGCCAGGCGCTGCTCGACGATCTGCTCCACCAGCAGATAGCTCACCAGTATGGTGCCGGGCATCCAGAATTGCCAGAAATCGTACGCCTGTCGGATGCGCAGGGCCATCGACAGAGTGTTGACGGCCGCCCAGAGCAACACGCTCAGCCAGCCCAGCCCGGGGCTGCGACTGCGGCCGATGCGCGCCGCGATCTGCACCGCCGCCGGCATCAGCACGATATAGTCATAGCTCCAGCTATAGAGGGTGGTGATCACAGAGACCAGCAAGAGGCCGGGCAGGTGCCGGAGCCAGTCCCAGGTGTTGCGAAAGCGCCACCAGTAGGCAACCGCCCATACCCCGCCGACGGCCGGGGGGATGAACTGGAGCCACTGCCGCTCCATACCCCATGAGCGGCGCAGCGCCGTGCCCAACGTGGGCGGTGCCCAATCCAGAGGGGAATGGGTCAGTATAGCCCGGATGTAGTGGGCGAACACCGGCGGATTCAGGGCCACGACCGCCAGCGAGGCGGCCAGCGCCAGCGCGCCAGAGCCGATCAGTACCCGCCAGCAGCGTTGACGGACGGCCCATAGCACCAGGACGAGCCAGATCAGAAAGACGAGCTGTGGCTTGACGGCCGTCAAAAAGAGCGCCGCTCCGGCCGGCGCCCATCGGCGCACCTTGGCCGCCCAGGCAAAGCCGGCGATGCCGACGAGGATAAGCGGGTCGATCTGCCCCACAGCCATGGTCGCCAGGCTGGGGACATAGAAAATCGCCAGCAGCCAGGCCACCCAGCGGTTCTCGACCGAGCCGCCGTATACCCGCCAGATGATATCGGCGGAAAGGATGATGGCGGTAAAGCTGATGAGCAGCCAGATCAGGCGCGCCGGAGCGTAGGGCATGCGCGCCAGCGGCAGCATCGGCGGGATGGTCCATGGTGGATTCCACATCATCAAGGCCCGGTCGTCGGGCAGGCCTACCTGCTGCTGTTCGCGCAACAGTTCCTCGGGCGAGTAGGGGTCACCACCGGCCAGGTGAATGCGCCCCGCCGCCCAGTAGCGGGCGAAATCATCGACCTCGGGGCTGCCGGCGGCCAGCAGCGTCAGGCTGGCACATAGCACGAGCACCGAGAACCAGACGAGGCCGATGACGCATCGTTCCTCAATAGAGCGCTGATTCACATGAGCCTGCCTTGCAGAGTGTGGTTATCGCCCGGAATGCGTTTGGGGGACGCATGGTGGGAAATACGGCCAAATTCCGCGGCTTTGACGGGTAGTTTACCATGCTCATGATGCAGAGGCAACCCTTTGGTGCTTCGCCGGCGTCTCGCCTATAATGGAGCAACGGATCCGATTGCAGAAAGGGGGCGTTTATGCGAGTCGATCATCAGGAATGGAGCATGCGATAACAACTCGTTCGATCATTCTGGAAGGAGTTTCATCGTGAACCGAATGACGATTCGCTCCGAGACCCCCGCCGATTACGCCGGCGTTGCGAGGGTGAACGCACTGGCCTTCGGCAGCATGGAAGAGCCCATCCTGACGGACGTCTTGCGCCACCGCGTTCGATTCGACCCCGATCTGTCTCTGGTGGCCGAGATGGACGGTCAGATCATCGGATATCTGCTGTTCGTCCCCTTTGTCGCGCGGCTGGACGGCCAGAGCGTGCGGGCCGTGGGACTTTCACCTCTGGCGGTGCATCCGCTCTGGCAGCGGCGTGGCGTGGGAACGCGCCTGCTTGAAGAGGGACATCGGCGGGCGGCCGAAAAGGGTTATGTGTATGCGTTCTTGCTGGGCCACGACACATACTATCCCCGCGCCGGATATCACACGCACATGTTCGGCTCTGTCGAGACGATCGTTTCGCCGGACGATCTGCCGCCGGCCGGGTCGACAGATCTGGAGGAGCGTCCGGTGCAGACCGATGATCTGCCTCTGCTGCGGGCTATGTGGGAGACCTGGTTTGCCGATGTGGATCTGGCGCTCGAACCGGAGGACTCGATCGTCGAGTGGCTTAGCCCCGCAAAGGCCATTCGCAGCGTGATCCTGGAGCAACGGGGCGAACCGGTGGCCTATGTGCGATATGAGCAGGGCAAGGCCCATTCGCCGCATCTATGGCTGGCGCGAGATACTCGGGCCGTGCCGGCGGCGCTGGATTATCTGGCGCGGCATGCTCCGGCAGGCGTCGAGGCGCCGGCCCTGCCACTGCATCCACGCTCGCGGGCGGTAAAGGAACTGCTGGGCGTGCCTTTTGGCGAGAGGTTGACCGTCTGGTCGGCGGCCATGATTCGCCCGCTGGATGACGGCCACGAGGCGCTGGCGACGTATATCGCCGACGTCGCGGCGGGCACCCGCGCTATCGGGATGGTCATCTGGCCTACCGAATATCAGGTCGCTCAGGCGACCTGATTGATCGTTCGAAACGCCACGTTCGACGACCCTTTGACACGATATCGGAGAGAATTCCATGCCATCGACAGCGATCGATGCCGGGCGCCTAAATGGTGAACAAGAGGGTGGGCGACAGGATGCCGTCCGCCCCGTCGCCGGCATCGGTCTGATGAACGAGAATGCCCTGCACGCCGCCGTCAAAGACTGGTGCGCCCTTCCCGGAGACCGGCTGGAGGTGCCGGTGGACGGCTATGTGGTGGATGTCGTACGCGACGGGCTGCTCATCGAGGTGCAGACGCGCAATCTGGCGGCCATCCGCGACAAGCTTCGAGCCCTGTCGGCGGCGGGACACCGCCTCGATCTGGTATTGCCCATCGCTCGGGAGAAATGGATCGTGCATGTGGCGCCGGATGACGGCCGACGGCTGAGTCGACGTCGTTCGCCCAAAAGGGGGCGGGTGACCGATCTGTTCGACGAACTGGTGCGCATCCCCGATCTGCTGACGTGGGAGGGGGTCACGTTGCGGGTGCTGTTGACTCGTGAGGAGGAGGTGCGCTGCGACGACGGGCGTGGAAGCTGGCGGCGCAAATGGGTGAGCATCGTGGATCGACGGCTGTTGGCGGTGCTCGAGGCGTTGACCTTTCGATGTGGCGCCGATCTGGCCGCGCTTTTGCCCGCCGAACTGGAGCCGCCCTTTACCAACCGGCATCTGGCGAAACGCGCCGGAATTTCGTTGCGCACCGCGCAGCGGATGACCTACTGTTTGGAGCGCCTGGATACGATACGGCGTGTGGCAAAAAAAGGAAATGCATTGCTATTTGACTTTGTAACGACAATGCGCTATAATGCGGTTGAAGGATGAGGAAAGTACTTGCACGGCGAGAGAATGGCCGACAGGTCTTGTCACCTGTCGGCCGCTTTTTATATCCCGTCGGTACGGACCCATCTAAAGCCAAGTTTTGTTCAGCAAGGAGAAGCAGTAGGATGTCCGATCGAGTCCAAGGCACTGTCAAGTGGTTCAACGCATCCAAGGGGTACGGCTTTATCGCTCGTGATGGCGGGGAGGACGTTTTCGTCCACTTTTCCGCGATCCAGTCTGATGGTTACCGTACGCTAGAGGAAGGGCAGCGAGTCGAATTTACAGTAGAGCGAGGCCCCAAGGGGCTTCAGGCGAGCCACGTCGTTGCGCTCTGACCCCCAAAAGGGAGGGGATCTATGGCTAAGAAATTGTATGTCGGTAATCTCAGTTACACCACAAATGACGATTCGTTGCGCGAGGCTTTTGCTGCGGTAGGGGCGGTGGCTTCAGCGTCGGTCGTTATCGATCGCGAATCGGGCCGCTCTCGAGGCTTTGGCTTCGTAGAGATGGAGACCGAGGAAGCCGCTCAGGAAGCGGTGAACCGTTTGAACAACACCGAGATGGACGGCCGCACCATTACGGTGGCCGAGGCGCGTCCGCGGCGTGATGACGGTGGATTTGGCGGCGGTGGCCGTTCGAGAGGTGGTGGTGGCCGCGGTGGCTATGGTGATAGCTATGGCGGTGGTGGTGGTCGTCGTCGTTACTAGGTGCTACGACCCGATCTCATGAAACCGAAAAGGCGCGGGGAGCAATCCCCGCGCCTTTTTTGTTCCATATACCGCCACGCCGTGGGGGGCCGGCGCACCACTCGACCTTGTAGCGGCCCCGCAACCCCTCACTTTGACGCTCCGGCTGCTTTGCCGTATTCTTGGCGCATGTCACGAGATGAGGATGGTATGGCAACCGACCGGTTGACCCGTGAAAAGATCTCCGCCCGGCTCTCTACCCGCATCATGGGGCGTACGTTCGAGTTGTACCGGCGGATCGGCTCGACCAACGTGCGCGCCATCGAACTGGCCCGCGCAGGGGCGCCTGCCGGTACACTGGTGCTGGCCGAGGAGCAGACGGCGGGCAAGGGCCGGTTGGGTCGCCGATGGTTTGCCCCACCGGGGAGCGCGCTGCTCATGTCCTTGTTGCTGTGCCCGCGCCTGGCTCCGATGCAGGCCCAGAGGCTGACGATGATCTGCTCGCTGGCGACCGTCGAGGCCATCGGTCGCGTCAGCGGATTGCGGGCAGAGATCAAGTGGCCCAACGATATTCAGATCGCGGGCAAAAAGGTCGGCGGCGTGCTTACCGAACTGGGGCTGAGCGCCCGGCAGCTCGATTATGCCATCGTAGGGATCGGGCTGAACGTCAACCTGGACGTGGTGGCACTGCCCGAGTTGATGACGCCGGCGACCAGTCTCATGACCGAGGCCGGCCGCCCCGTCTCACGGCTCGATCTGCTCATGGCGCTGCTGGAGGAAGCCGAGATGCGCTATGATCGGTTGCAGGAGGGCTGGTCGCCCCATGCCGAGTGGCGCGAGCATCTGGCCACATTGGGGCAGCCGGTGCGTGCCGGCACGCCCGAAGAAGTGATCGAGGGCGTGGCCGAAGATGTGGATGCCGATGGCGCGTTGCTGGTGCGCATCCACGATGGAACGTTGCGCCGCGTGCTGGTGGGAGATGTCACGCTGCGTGGCCATCGCCTGGACGGGGCGGCGCAGGATGGGCCCTCTGGCGGGGCCTAGATAACGGAGGAAACCATGACGAACGAAATCTGCCTGGTGACCGGGGTGGCCGGATTCATCGGCTCGAACCTGGCCGAACGCCTGCTGGCCGACGGCTATCGGGTCATCGGGATAGATTGCTTTACCGACTATTACGCGCGCGAGATCAAAGAGGCCAATCTGTCCGGGCTGCGTGGAGCCGATGGGTTCGAGTTCATCGAAGCCGATCTGCGAAAGGTCGACCTCTCTGCGCTGCTGGACGGTGTGACCTATGTGTTTCATCAGGCGGCTCAGGCGGGGGTGCGCGCCAGCTGGGGACAGAGCTTTGCCGTCTATACCGAGCTCAACATCCTGGCTACGCAGCAACTGCTGGAGGCCGCCCGCCAGACCCCGACGCTGAAAAAGTTCGTCTATGCCTCTTCTTCATCGGTATACGGCGACACCGACGCTCTGCCGCTGCGAGAGGATAGCCCGTTACAGCCCGTCTCGCCTTATGGCGTATCCAAGCTGGCCGGCGAGCATCTGGCCCGGCTCTATGCCTCGGTGTATGGGGTGCCCACCGTGTCGCTGCGCTACTTTACCGTCTATGGTCCCCGGCAGCGCCCCGATATGGCCTTTCACAAGTTCCTGCGGGCGATCTATGCGGAGGACGAGATCATCGTTTATGGGGACGGCGAGCAGACGCGAGATTTCACCTTTGTGGCCGATGCCGTGCAGGCCAATATACTGGCCATGCTTCACGGGCGGCCGGGAAGCTATTACAACATCGGCGGTGGGTCGCGGGTCACGCTCAAAGAGTGCCTGGATCTGTTGGGACAGGTGACCGGTCGGCCGCTGCGGGTGTGTCGGGTCGAGGCGCAAGGCGGCGACATGCGACACACCTGGGCCGACACGTCGGCGGCGCAACGCGATCTGGGGTTTGTGGCCCGGGTGTCGCTGGAGGACGGATTGCGCGCCGAGGCCGACTGGTTCCGTCGCGCCATGATCTGACCGGGGCGGTCGTCGAGCGCCCGCAATGACCCCGTCATGCAACGCCCTCCAGGGAGACCTGATCGCTCTGGAGGGCATCTCTTGAAATGCCCCTTTCGGCCTTTTTTGATTGCGTTCTTTGCCATCGGGAGCAATATGATTATACTCTGAGTCAGTCCGATCCTCTATGTAATATCCTATATATTTTACACGCCCCTTGTTGTATCATTCTCCCCGGACCGGGCGGATAGCCTTGGAGGAGAGCCCATGCAACGTTTTCGCAGTCATCTCATCGATGCGATCATCATCGTGGCCATTATTCTGGGGATCTGGTTGCTACGCGCAACCCATGTCGACGAGTTTGTCACCTGGGATGAGCCGGCCTGGGTCTATCGCTCCGTTCACTTTCTCTCGGCGATCTCTCGGGGCGAGTGGGCGGGCACCCTGCTGACCGGTCACCCCGGCGTGCTCACCACCTGGTGCGGCGCCTTGAGTCTGGCCTGGCATCGCTCGGTGACCGGCCTGGTGAGCGCCGCCGATCTCGCCGCCGTCGAGGTGTTACCCCTTCTCGATGTCCACGACCTGGATACGCTGCGGTTGCTGGTGCGGTTATTGCCGGCGGCCAAAGATGGGATTCTGGTGGCCCATTCTCTGGTGGCCGCCGCCCTCTATCTATTGCTGGCGCGCCTTCTCGGCCGTCGTCAGGCGCTGGTGGGTGCGTTGTTCGTGGGGGTGGCCCCCTACTACCTGGCCCTTTCGCGAGTGCTCCATATCGATGCACTGAGCTCGGGCCTGATGCTGCTCTCGGTGGTCGGTCTTTTGCTCTATACGCGCCCAAAGGCGTGTGGCGGAGAGCGCCGGGCCGACCTGTTGATTTCCGGGATCTGTACCGGGCTGGCCGTTCTCACCAAATCCTACGCTCTGCTTCTGGTGCCTGTGGCCGGCGCCTTTCTCCTGCTGGCCGATGTACAGCGGGGCGAATCGGGGCGCGAGCTTGTGTGGCTGCGCGATGGGGCGATCTGGGGTGTGGCGGCGTTTGCGGCGTTTGTGGTGCTGTGGCCGGCCATGTGGGTGGCCCCTGTCAAGGTGGTGGGCGCCGTGATAGGGCTCTCGCTCGGTTTCGCCGCCCAGGCGGGCGATGCCACCGCCGGCTTTTTCTTGGGCCAGGCCACCGCCGAACCGGGGGCGCTCTTTTATCCTGTGGCGCTTTTCAGCCGGGCTACGCCTCTGACGTTGATCGGCACGGTGTGCGCGGTGGGATCCCTGTTTTTGCCGCGGAGGCAGCGGAGCGATGTGCACATCACGCGTCGCCGGATCATCCCGCTGCTCTTTCTGTATGTGTTCTTTTACCTGATCGTTATCAGCATCGCCGATAAAAAGTACGATCGGTATATCCTGCCGGCCCTGCTCGGGCTCGACCTTTTGGCGGCTCTGGGGCTCATGGGGGGGCTGGAGTGGTTGCTGCATCGTATGACACCGATCGTGCGTCGCTGGGGGACCGTCGTCGCTGCCGTGACCGTTGTGTTGGTCCAGGCGGCGGTACTGCTCGAACCGGTGTGGCCGGCGCATTATCTCGCCTACTTTAATCCCTGGGTCGGCGGCCTGCATGGGGCGGCCAACACCGTGCCGGTGGGGTGGGGCGAGGGGGTCGAACAGGCCGTTCGTCACCTGGCCGATTACCCCGATGCGGCCGATCTGACGGTGGCGACATGGTCTACCGCCAGCATCGCCCGTGATTTCCCCGGGCGTTCGGTGATTCTATCGCCGGAGAATATTCATCTGGCCGACTATGTCCTGATCTATATCGGTGATGTGCAGACCGGCGATCATATGGCCCGGGCTTTTTACGGCGAAAAAGAGCCCGAGTATGTGGCCCGGATCAACGGTCTGGAGTATGCCTGGGTATACCGTAACGACTATGTCGACGAGTTGACGGCTCTGGTGGACGAGGCCGTCCCCCAGTTTGACGCCATCATCCTGGACCAGCCCTCTGCATTTCAGCGAACTTATGCCGGTTCCGTGCCGATCCATCTTGTCGATGCCCCCTCTGAAGAAGAGGTGGTGTCGCAACTCGAGGCGGCGGCGCAAGGGGTTGGGAATCTGGCCTATATCTCTTTCGGAGATGGCGACGGGCCGCTCTCTGCGGTAGAGCGGCAGTTGACGCAGGCGGCTCTGCATGTATGGGAGGCGCCCTTTGCCTGTGGGCGAGTGGTGGCCTACCGGCTCCCTGAGAAGGTCCGATTCGGTGAGGTGCGGGCCGATACAAAGGCCGACGTGACCCTGGGCGATGTGCTGCGCCTGGATCGGTACGGGCTGTGGCAGGGAGACCTGCAATACCGGCAGGCGTTGGGCGTTACGTTGGAATGGACGGCGTTGCGCGCGATGGCGCACGACTATCATCTCTTTATCCATGTGGTGGACGGCCATGGGCGCAAATGGGGGCAGTGGGATGGGCCTCTCTCCGATGATGCGCTGATCAGGACCTCTGCCTGGAGAGGGGAAACGCCGTACCGGACGCGCCATACCGTAACGCTGGATGCGGGTATTCCACCGGGCGAGTACGAGGTGCGGGCAGGGCTGTATACCGTTCACGATCATGCGCGGCTACCCATCGCCGGAGCGGGCACCGAGTATTCTTTGGGCAACGTATATGTCATCGCAGCCCAGGTGCCGGCCACGCTGGGCGAGATGGATATTCCCCAACCCGCCGATCTGCGTCTGGGCGCAGTGGCGCAGATCGTGGGATATGCTCTGGCCGACGAGCCCGTCACTTCCGGGGAAGAGATCGACCTGACTCTGTTCTGGCGCAGCCTATCTCCCACGAATACCCGCTACGAATTACGGCTCTGGCTCGAGCGGGACGGGCACGAGGTCCATTTTGATCCCATGCCGCCGATGGGAGAGGATTACCCGACCGACCGCTGGACGTCGGGCGAGATGTTGCGTTATCCCTACCGTTTGCATGTTCCGCCCGAGACGCCGGGCGGCGTCTATGGGATCTATCTGAATCTATATGGCGAGGAAGACGGTGTACCACTGCTCGACAACGGGCTCTATCTGGCCGACGTGCAGATAGAGTATCTGCAGCGGATGTTCTCGCTCCCCGAGATCGAATCGCCTTTATATGTCGAGGTGGGAGATTCCATCGAGCTGCTGGGCTACGATCTGCCGACGACGCAGGCGCAGCCGGGAGAGTCGGTCGAGCTGACTCTTTACTGGCGGGCGCGGCAACGGACGGACATGTCCTTTACGGTCTTTGTTCACCTGCTGGACGAAGGGGGCCAGATCATCGGGCAGCAAGATAGTGTCCCCGTGGGGGGCACCCGTCCCACTACCGGCTGGATGCCCGACGAGATCATCGTGGATCGCTATGTCGTCCCTGTGCAGGACGGGGCCGGTCCCGGCGTGTGCCGCATCGCGCTCGGCATGTACGATCCGGCCTCGGGCGCGCGCCTGCCCCTGCGAGACGAGACGGGCGAAGGCTTTGCCGATGATCGCCTGTTGCTCGACCGCCTTGTGACGATCGAGGCGCCCACGTTGCCCTGAGTGAGCCGGCCTTGAGCCGGCTCGATCTGCCATCGCATAAAGTTTATTTACTTTGTCTAAAAATCATGATATCATCGAATGAGAGCGTCTTATAGCTGCGTCATCGGCGCAGGGAGAGATGGCGATGGCATCTAAAAGATCGTATACGGGAAATGTGCGTGCTCCCGAGTTTCCCTCGGATGTCGAGTGGCTGAATGTGGATCGACGCCTGTCGCTGGCCGATCTGCGGGGCAAGCTGGTGTTGCTGGATTTTTGGACCTATGGCTGCATCAACTGCGTGCACATCATTCCCGATCTCAAGGCGTTGGAAGCGCTTTATCCCGATGAGCTGGTGGTGATCGGCGTTCACTCGGCCAAGTTCGCCAACGAGCGAGACGCCGAGAATTTGCGCCAGATCGTGCTGCGTTACGAGATCGAGCATCCGGTGGTGAACGACCGCAATATGGCCATCTGGGATGCCTACGCCGTGCGCGCGTGGCCCACGACCGTCCTCATCGACCCGCGTGGATACGTGATCGCCTCGCATTCGGGAGAGGGGGTGCTGGCCGCCTACCGCGACCTCATCGCCGGCGCGATTCGCGAGTACGACGCGCAGGGGGTGCTGGATCGGATCCCGCTGGATCTGGCTTTGGAGAGCGAATCGCTGCCCGAGACCCCGTTGAGCTTTCCCGGCAAGGTGCTGGCCGGCGCCGATTCCGGGCGGCTGTTCATCGCCGATTCGAACCATCATCGCATCATCATCACCGATCTGGACGGCCACGTGCTGGACGTCATCGGCAGCGGCACGCCGGGATTGGACGACGGGCCGTTCGATGAGGCCCGGTTGAACAAGCCCCAGGGAATGGCGTTGGACGGCGAGATCCTCTATATCGCCGACACCGAGAACCATGCGCTGCGGGCGGCCGACCTGAGGCGGCACAGCCTGCGCACCATCGTGGGCGACGGCCAACTCACCTACACACTATCGCCCGACGCCCCCGTCATCCGCCTGAACTCCCCGTGGGATTTAGTGCTGGTGGGGCGTGTCCTGTATATCGCCATGGCGGGGCTGCATCAGATCTGGGCGCTGGATCTCTCTCAGGGGACCATCGGCCCTTATGCCGGCAGCGGGCGCGAAGGCCTATTCGATGCGCCCCTGGGGCGGGCGGCGCTGGCCCAGCCCAGCGGGGTTACCACCGACGGACAGGTGCTCTACTTTGCCGATAGTGAGGCCAGCGCCGTGCGTGTCGCCGATCTGGCAGAGGGTGGGGGCGTGCGCACGGTGATCGGCGAGGGGCTGTTCGAATTCGGCGATATCGACGGGCAATGGCCGACCGCCCGGCTGCAACACCCTCTGGGCATCACCTGGCACCGCGACACGCTCTATGTGGCCGATACATACAATCACAAGATCAAAGTGGTGGACCCGGAGAGCAGTCAGGTGTGGACCTATCTTGGCAGCGCATCGCCGGGCTGGCAGGATGGAGAGGATCCCCGGTTCTATGAGCCGGGAGGGATCTCGGGCGCCGATGGGCGGCTGTATGTCGCCGACACCAACAACCATGTGATCCGGGTGGTGGACCTTGACGAGCATCGCGTGACCACATTGGTGCTGGTAGACCCTCGCGGCCTGCTGGCCCGGATGGGTGGTGAATCGATGGGACGGGTGATCCGCCTGCCCGAGCAACGTCTGCGGCCCGGAGTGGGCCACCTGAGCCTGGACCTGGATTTGCCCGAGGGGTACAAGGTGAATCCGACCGCCTCATCGCGCCTGACCTGGCGAACCCTGCCCGATGCGGTGCATCTGGCAGAGGGCGACGATCTGGATCTGGCCGGGCGGCCGTGGCCGATCGAGATCGACGCGCGCTTTGGTGAGGGGCGAGGGGTGATGGAGGGCGATCTGATCCTCTACTACTGTGCTCCCGAAAGCGAGGCGGTCTGCCTCATCTATCTGGCGCGCATTCAGGTACCCCTGTGGGTATCGACCGAGGCGGCGCCCGCCGATGCTTCCTCTGAGATGCGCATTCAGGTGCCGGTTATGGTGCCGGCCCGACGGCCACAGCCGGTGCGTTAACCCGCCCGGCCGGGGCGCCTGAGGTCAATCCTCATCGGCCCCGGCGAGAGGGGCCGTTCGAGCGCCGGTGACCCGTATCAGATCGGCCGGAGCGAGCTCGAGATTGATGCCCCGTTGCCCGGCGCTGACCAGGATCCGGGCGAACCGGTCCGCGCTTTGATCCAGATAGATCCTGAACCCCTTGTTCAGCAACGCCAGGGCCGAGATGCCACCGACCTGCAGGCCGGTGAGCGTCTCGGCCTCTTTTTGTGTGGCCATGCGCACCTTTTTCTCCCCCGCCGCCCGAGCCAGTTGTTTGAGGTTCAGCTCCAGATGGCCCGGCACGATGGCCAGCAAAGGTCGCCCTTTGGGTGTGACGGGCAGGGCCACCAGCGTCTTGAACACCTGCCCGGCGGGTAACCCCAGCGCGTCGGCCACTCCCTCCGCCGAATGGATCTCGTCGGAGAAGCGGTGCACCTCGTAGGGCACCTTGCGCGCGTCCAGCAGGCGCATGGCGTTGGTCCGCTCGTTCTTGCCCGACATACCTCTTCCCCCTGAAACGATTTTGCTCCTGATGATAGCCCTCGCCAGAGGGTTGTCAAAGTGTAACCTACATGTTACCTCGCATTTACTTCGGCTACACCTGCACATGATACTGTATGGAGTAACAGGTATTGCGCACCTGGGCATTGCCGTAGCGACGAGCGGCAATGAGATGCTCAGGCGATGCGCAAAAACGGACATCCCCGGTTACGGTGCGGCGCCAATACCAGGATTCATCGATGCAAATGCGTAGTGAGGGGAAGACAATGCCAAGCATAGGAAAGAGACAACAGTTTACCCTGAGCACATTGTTGCTCATCGCGGGGTTGATCGTCAGCCTGATCGGTTCAGCGGATCTGCTGGCCGACGGCGGGAACCCGCAAAAATGGCCGAATTGGCAGTCGGGCAACGCAGCATATGAGTGCAGCCAGCTCGGGCTCGGTACCTTCGACCATGCGTACAAGTTCGATCCTGTGTATACCAGGGTACAGTGGTTTTGGCCCAGCGGGTGGATCAGTATTTGGGTCAGCGGTAAAACCTTTAGCTGGTCTGCTGCCGGCATGGGTATCGACGCGGTGATCGTCAAAGGATGGCCGGGCGCCAATGTGTGGCGTTATACGCCTCAAGCTTCTGGCGGTTCGGGCCTGTACGCCCCCGATGGGAAGGGACTCAGCCACGTAACCTTCTGCTGGAACGACTCGCCGCCTCCGACGGAGACGCCGACAAAGACGCCGAAGCCGACAAAGACGCCGAAGCCGACAAAGACGCCGAAGCCGACAAAGACGCCGACCTCGACGCCGACAGAGGTGCCGACGGAGACGCCGACAGAGGTGCCGACGGAGACGCCGACAGAGGTGCCGACGGAGACGCCGACAGAGGTACCGACGGAGACGCTGACAGAGGTACCGACGGAGACGCTGACAGAGGTACCGACGGAGACGCCGACAGAG
>JBMNOI010000046.1:0-27191 GCA_050942995.1 Anaerolineae bacterium | reverse complement strand
ACACAGGACGAGTATCCGGCCATGGTGATCGTCGCCGTGGCCGGAGCGAACGAATCATCCCCGCTGTCGATTTCACCTCGAACAGGGCGCCGGCTGCTGCGACCCGGGTAGGAAAGGGTGACTTTTGACAGGAACGCCTCTCGATGACATAATGTCCGCCACAATCAACGTCTTTGGAGACGCCATGAAGACGCCTACGGCGCAGCCACGGCCGGGAGCCATTGCGTTTTCGCTGCTGCTCGGCACACTGTTCTCTCTCTTGTTCACGGCCTGTAGCGGGCTGACTTCCCCATCTGTTACACCGACACCCGATTATGCTGCTCTTGAAACGCGGGCGATCGTTGAATTGGAGGCGCGCCTGACGGCGCGGGCCCCGACACCGGCGCCAACACCGACGCCGGAAGAGGAAGAGGTGGTCGCCATGCTGGAGCCGATGCCCACTGCAGAGGTGGCGCCGACCGCCGAACCCGAGTTTTTCGATCCCGCCATGATGCTGGCATACGTTCGCCGGGCGGAGGATCAGAGCACCAATATCGTGTTGCACGATATCGGGTTTCTCACCGAAGAGATGATCACTCATTTCGTCGAGCCGAATAGCATACACGATCTGAAATGGTCTCGCGATGGCCAGTGGCTGGTCTTTATCAGTTCGCATGATTTTGTGCGGAGCCGTAACGGCGAGCGTAACATCTTTATGATTCGGCCCGACGGCACGGGATTGCGCATGATCACCGGCTCGTATATGGACCCTGAGCAGGCGCCGGGACCCTATGTGACGCTTCGTGGCCAGGTGACCGGAGCGGAGGGGGCCTGTCTCGTGTATGCTCAGGGGGCATCGAGCCCCACTACGACAGATGGTGACGGCGCCTTTGAGCTGAGCGGCGTGCCCATCTCTGCCCGCTGGGCGCGGGCGGTATGCCAGACCGAAGACCGTGTGCGGCAAGGGAACGTCGATCTGATGCCGGTTAGCGGGGAACTGCCGGAGGTCACCATTCCGGTGGAGGCCAAGGGCGAGGGCTGGCGCAGCGTGTCGCTATCCCGTGACGGCACCCTGTTGGCGGCGGTGCATTACACCTGGAGCCTGGATGACGAAGATCAGCGAAGCTATACCTATGAAGGGGTGCTGTACGATCTGAACGGCGTGTCGCTGGGAACTCTTGAGCTCCCCCCCGATACGACATTGACGGGGCTGGACTGGTCGCCCACTGAGGACAAGCTGGTGGGAACGCTCAAGGGTGAAAAAAGCACTCTGCTCTGGCAGTGGGATGCATCCGGCAGATCGCTGGGGGGGCTGGTCGAGATCGAGAATCCCGAGGATACGATTCTGACTACCGCTCAACCGGCCTGGTCGCCCGACGGTAGCCAGATCGCGTTCGAATTGCGTTGTCAGTACTGGTGGGGAGATCCCAAATACCGCACCGATCTTTTACTCGTACCCGCCCAGAGCGAGGACGTGCGGGTGCTGGTCGAATCCGAATGGGGCACCGACGCACGCTATCCCACCTGGGCGGCCGATGGCGCCAGCCTGTATTATCAGGTATCCAGCGGCGAACCCGACCAGGACTTTCAATCCAGAGAGGGAGGCAGCATCTGGTGGCTGCCTGTCGAGAGAGGGGATCCCTCCTCGTGGGCCGATGATGGCGTCAGCCTGATGCCGGCGGCCGGCCCTCCTGCAGGCGTTGTGTATTAGGATCCGTGCGAAAATCGATCCTGTACATATGGGGTAAACCCGGAGCCGATATGGCAGAGATGCTCCTTTCTCGAGCGGGCTTTGGGTGGTGCGGTGGGCGGTTGCCGCCGTCCTGAGTGTGACAGTTGACATGGAACATGTTATAATGCGGCAATCTTGTAGATTATGGAGGAGAATCTGGGCATGACCTTGCCTCCGGAATTCAACACATATGTTTCGGCTGCGATGTTTGTGATCGGCGCGTACCTCTTTGCCCTGTACGTCGGCCTGATCGTATGGACGTTTCGTGACATTCGCGCGCGGACGCGCGATGGATTGGCACAGATCATCGCCACGTTGCTGGTGGCCGTGTTCACGCTGCCAGGGCTTTTGGTGTATCTTCTCTTGCGCCCGCATACCACGCTGGCCGAGGATTACGAGCGAAGCCTGACCGAAGAGGCCATCTTGCAGGATCTGGACGAGCGACGCCTCTGCCCCGAGTGTCAGCGTCACGTCGAGGCGGACTTTATGGTGTGCCCCCATTGCCATCACCAGCTGCGCCTGCGCTGTGTGGGGTGTGGACGGATGATGAACCTCAACTGGGACGTGTGCCCCTATTGTGGCCGCTTCCGCGAACAGGTTGAGGACGATATCCAGCCGGTCAGAGGGCGATCCGGGCGCGACCGGCGCTCACCGGTACCGGCTCTGGCCACGACGAATCTGAGCGCACCTTCCGTCCCTGATTACGAGCCCGAGTTACCCTATACCGAATCCGAGCCCCAGTTTGAGCCGGTGCCCGAGTCCGATCTGGCCTATGATTACGATCCCGGGGCCGAATCTGTATATGGTGGCGGCCGTTACGATAATGCCGAGCCGATGGACGAGGTAGAGGCATTCCGCTACGATGACGACCAGTACGACGGAGATGACGAGGATATCGACCTGGATGACGATGAGGAGGACCGCTCGACGTCATCCAGGAGGTAACCGTCTCGTCGAGCTTGTATCGATGGGGGCTGTGGCAAGTGCCGTACGGCACGGGTCACAGCCCCTTTTTCAATCGCTATAGATCGTGTCTCCGATCGGCTTGATGTACGGGACGTATGGGCGATTCTACAGGCGAATGTGGGGCCAGATGCCCATCTCTTTGAGACGGCGCGTGATCTCGGCAACGTTCTCTTCATCGACCAGCCGGCGGGTGGGTGAAAGAGCTTCACCCATCAGCGGGCGAAGCTCTGGCTGCTGGATGATCTGCTGCATCGTTTTTTCGTCGGCGGTCTGAAGCACCACCTGGCGCCGAATAAACACCCGCCCAAAGCGTCCCCCCCAGGCCTGCAGGGTGCGCAGCACCACCGGCGAGGCCTGCTCCCGGCTGATGCGTCGCAAAAAGCTCAGAATCTGCTCTATCTTGATCCTTGCATCCTGGCTCTTCCATACCGACTCGGCAGTGATGGAATAGACGGCCTTTTGGTCGTCCTGTTCCTGCCACTCGGCAAAGCGCTCCAGTTGATAGCGATCGTATATCGTCTCTTGCAGAGGAATCACCACACGAAAATCGTCACGCACCTCTGCCGTCGGGCCGGTTCCCTTCGCCTCTGCAGCGGATGGCTCCTCTATCGCCCCCGTGTCTTCTTGCTCTCTCTCATCTGATGCGGCGGGCTCTGACCTGCGAACGCGCCGCAATAACGCGTATCCCCTGTCGGTAAGGCGAAAGGCGGTCGCGTGCTTATTCTCATCCCGTCCCACATCCGTCACGCCCAGCCAATAGAGGGGGCGGGTCAGGAGATGTCGGGCCAGCTCCCCATCGACGCGATCCCACGAGGCAAATCCGGTGAGGTATTCACCGGTATCGGCGTGGCGGATAAACCAGCTGTCGAAATCGCCGTCGGGTCGGGCATAGTCCGGCCGGTGCTCCTTGATGGCGGCGATGAACGAATCCAGCGAGAGCCATGTATTGGCGGGGCAAAGGGCCAGCAACTCGGACAGGTTCCTCCGCGCCGCGATGGGGTTGTTCTGCCATCCGGTGGCCTCACACCGCAGGGTGGGCACATGACACAGCTCGTTCCAACGCAGATCGTCGCGCCAGGCCAGATAGGTGGCGCGGATGCGGCGCGCATCGGAGGTGCGTAGCCATTCGCGGGCCTGAGGGCCGGGGTACAGGGTGCCACGATACCCGCGGACCAGTCGCAACCGCCATAGCAGGTGCCAGATCATATCCAGGCGCTCGGCATCAGCGATACCCACCATGCGAGGCCCCAGGTCGAGATCGGGCGGCCTCGCCGGCAAAATCGAGTCGTCATCATGGCCGGGCGCTATGCTGATTGGTTGCTGGCGCAGTCGTGCCAGTGTGGCAAAGATGTCTTCGACCAGACTGTTATCGCCCGGCTCTATCCGGGGCGGCGCGGGGATCGGCTCGATATCCAGCGTGGGCTCATCCGGCGATAACATCTCGTTCAAGGGCTCAAAGAATTGCTGGGGGACGGCAAATGTCTCGCCGAAATGATCCTTTGTCTGCCCATAGCTGCGATAGACGATCCCCGAGTAATAGAGCTCTTCCAGGGCCCCTTCGGGGTGCAGCCAGGGGCGCTCGCGCTCTATTCGGGCGGGGCCCAGGCGTCGTATGGCGCCATACTTGAGCGAGAGGCGATGGCCGGGCAACACGCCACCGGCCTGGAGGATCTCGGTCAGGGCCGAGCGGGCATCGGCGGACAGTCGCTCTACCATCGCGGCCAGTGCCTCGGGAGCGAGCATGGCGTCGGCGAGTTGCAGCGCCATTTCTCTGGCCTCTCCCTTGTCCAGGGGGATCTGCCAGATCTCTGCGACCCCTTGCAAGAGTTGGGGTGAATAACCATCCAGGCAACGATACAGATCTCTCATAGCACCCATCCATGCGCAGTATAATGCGCCGGTCGGGGGCTGACAAATAACTTTGGGCCGCATTATTGTCCTGCTGCGAAACTTGGACGGCGCGCAGGCGTATACTATAATGAGTCAATCATCACAATATTTGATGGAGCGTGGCGGGAGGTATCGACGATGAATGTGAGGCGATCTGCGGGGGTATTGGCCCGCGTATTGCATGATGCGCGGCTGGCATGGCGCCTCTTTCGTGACAGGCGGGTCAGTATCGCGGCCAAAGCGGTGCCCTTGTTGACGGCAGCCTATATCATCTGGCCGGGGGATCTGCTGGTCGATCCCATGCTGGGACTGGGACAGATGGATGATCTGGCCGTGTTCCTTATGGGGCTGAATCTGTTCATTCGCCTGTGCCCGGCCGATCTGGTGCGGAGCTATCGACGGGATCATGGCCGGGCGGTCGACGTTGAAGGGGATGTGGTTGATGCAACCTACTTTGTACTGGATGAGCAGGCCCAGAACGGAGGATAAGGCAGGCGAAAGCGCATCGACTGCTTTTGTTATCATTATTTAGCACTCTATTGGAAAAGACTTGTTGAAGGTTTGCCAAGTTGCTTGATTGATAGTAAAATCACCTGTGAGGGCGAGTATCAATGTTGCATTCGATGGGTTTCGCATCAGTCTGCGCCCATGGTGAGGTAGACGAGTGATTCGACCGTTTGGCTTGCGAGACGTCTTGACAATGAGACAACTCCAGGCCCGGGGAGTAGCGTTCGACCTGAGACGGTTGCTGCTCCATCCGGTTTCTCCGTCGCATAGTGCGTTATTGGGCTATATCACCCGTCATCACATGGGTACATTGACATGCATGTACGAGGATGCGAACACTTTGATCGGGTTTGCGCAGGTATGGCCGCGCGCTGATCACACCGAGTGGGATCTGGCTTTTCTATCGCCATCACTGGATCATGGCGACGGTGCGACGCGAATCTGGCAGCGCCTGCTGAACCATCTCATCATCACCGGCGCAGAGCGTGGTGTCCTTCGGGTGTACGCCCGCTTGAGTGAGGACTCGGAAGCCGAAGAGGTGCTGCGTCAGGTGGGCTTTACGGTGGTTTCGCGAGAGGAAGTGTTTGTCCTCACGCAGTTGCCGGGTCCCGCGCCCCTGCCGAAGGGGTTGCGCCGGGTCGATCGGGATGATCGCCCTGCCCTGGATACCTTTTACTGTCAGGTCATACCACACATGTTGCATCGGGCCGATGGCCCCTGTGCTAATTCATGTGCCAGCATGGCCCCTCATCGTATGATGATCAGCTTTGTCTCGACAGAGGAGTTTGTCTGGACAGAAAAGGGCAAGATCATCGCTTATCTGGGGCTCCATAGCAGCCCCAAAGGTTACTGGCTGGATGTGGTAGTGCGCCCGGAGTATCGCGCCGATCTGTTGCCGTATATCAAGTATGTGCTGACGCTGACCGAGTGTTCTCCCACCATGCCGGTATACAGCCCGGTGTTTGATTATAGTGTGGGCCTCGGTTGGCTCTTGCGAACACTGGGCTTTGAATCGTTTACGCGACAGGTACTGCTTGTGGCGCATACGATGGCCTGCATCCCCATCCGCCGCCAGGTGATGATACGCGCGCTGGAGCGGGGCATCGATGTGGGCACGTCGGTGGGCCACATGTTTGATGAGCGTTCGGCTCACCAGCTATATAAATGAGGACCTAACGAGAATATATGGCGCTGGAAATTACCGATGATATTGATGCTCTTGTCGACGTCTTGCCGGCGGATATTGCGGAGACGTTGCGAGAGATGAATCACTTTGGCGACCTGCTAGAGGTGGTGCTGGATTTGGGCCGGCCCTGCGATGCCCGTTACGTGAACCGGGAAGTGCAGGTAACCGATCGCGAGGTTCGGCAGGATGAGATCGATTATGTGGTGAAGCGGATCGGCGACTTTGGCGATGACAACCGTGCCGGTATCGAACGCACGCTACACCGCATCTCGGCCATGCGCAATCGCCGAGGGCGCGTGGTGGGGTTGACCTGCCGCGTAGGCCGCGCCGTGTACGGCACCATCGATCTGATTCAGGATATCGTTGAATCGGGTCAGAGTTTGCTCTTGCTCGGGCGGCCCGGTGTGGGCAAGACCACTATGCTGCGCGAGGTGGCCCGCATCCTGGCCGAGCAAAAACGCGTCGTCATTGTCGATACGTCGAACGAGATCGGCGGGGATGGCGATATTCCCCATCCTGCCGTGGGCCGCGCGCGACGCATGCAGGTTGCGACGCCGGCCTTGCAACATGCGGTGATGATCGAGGCGGTGGAAAATCACATGCCCGAGGTGATCGTCATCGACGAGATCGGCACCGAACTCGAGGCGGCGGCGGCACGTACCATCGCCGAGCGCGGCGTGCAGCTTGTGGGCACCGCCCACGGCAACACCCTGGACAACCTGATGATGAACCCCACGCTGAGCGATCTGGTGGGGGGTATTCAGACGGTGACGCTGAGCGACGAAGAGGCGCGACGGCGCGGCACGCAGAAATCGGTGCTGGAGCGCAAGGCGCCGCCCACCTTTGATGTGGTGGTCGAGATTCAGGATTGGGACCGTGTCGCCGTGCGTGGCGATGTGGCGGCGGCGGTCGATGCCATCTTGCGTGGGCGCGCGTTGCCCTCAGAGGTTCGGGTGCGACGACCGTCGGGCGAGATCGAGTCGATCATCGAGGAGCCGCAGCGCGTGGTGCCCGGTGTGGCCGAGCGCGAGGCGGCCGGTGGATTCGTCACCGAAGATGTACGGGCGCAGCGCACACAGCTCGAGCCGCTGCGGGTGTATCCATACGGCCTGAACCAGAATCGCATTCGTCAGGCCAGCCGGCGGCTGAATCTGCCGGTGCACCTGGTGAACGATCTGGGCGAGGCCAATGTGCTCTTTACCCTGCGGCCCTACTATCGTCAGCGGCCTCAGATCATCGCCGAAGCCGAGAGACGTGGCATCCCGGTGTATGTGCTGCGGAACAATACCGTGACGCAGATGGAGACCTATCTGGCACAGATATTCGGGCTGGATCGAGACCCGGATCAGGATCGAATCAACATCGCAATGGAAGAGGCCCAGCGGGCCATCGAAACCATCGCCTCGGGAGAACGGGGCTCGGTGCAGCTTTCGCCGCAAGCGGGCTATGTGAGACGCATGCAGCACGAGCTGGCCCGACAGGCCAGATTGCTCTCGCGGAGTTCCGGCAACGATCCGCGACGCAGTGTCACCATTTATAGTGATCGGTAGGGATTCCGTTGAGTCTTTTCATCGCCCTAGAAGGGCCTGATGGCAGCGGCAAAACGACTCAGATAACGCTCCTGTGTGAGGCTCTGCAGGTCGAGGGTCATCGGGTCGTGTGTACTCGTGAGCCCGGCGGAACGAACATCGGCGAGCAGATCCGCCAGGTGCTGCATGACGTGGAAAACCGGGCCATGTTGCCCGTTACTGAAATTTTGCTATACTCGGCTGCACGTGCACAGCACGTCGGCGAGCTGATCCGGCCGGCTCTGGAGCAGGGCCAGATCGTCGTAACCGATCGATATGCGGCCTCAACGCTGGCGTATCAGGGATACGGCCGCGGTCTGGATCTGGGGATGCTGCGAACCATCACCGAGTTTGCCACAGGGGGGCTGTATCCCGACCTGATCATCTATCTCGATCTGGATGTGACGGTGGGGTTGCAGCGCAAGCTGGGCGATCGGCGACAGGGGCGTGGAGAGTGGAACCGAATGGATCAGCAGACGGTTGCCTTTCACCGGCGCATTCGCCAGGGGTACCTGGAGATGGCACGGGAGGCGACGGATCGATGGCTCACTATCGACGCAACCCAGCCTGTCGAGACGATTCATCGTATCATTCTCGGCCGCGTCAAGTCGCTATTGTAGCGTCGCGGCCCGCGAATCATATCGCATTGGACTAATTCAAGACGGCTGAGAGGGAGACACACCACCATGAGCACCAAGCTGGTCGTCAGTATCGTGCACAGCGATGACGCGGATCAACTGACCACCGCCCTGCGCGACGGAGGCTTTTCATCCACCAAGGTCAGCACCACGGGTGGGTTCCTGCGCGAAGGCAACGCCACCATTCTGGTGGGAACGGATGAGGCCAGTGTGCCCACCGTTCTGGATATTATTCGGCGGAACTGCCATACCCGTACCCAGTACGTCAACCCCCTGCCGCCGGTGATGGAGCCGGGCGAGCTGTATATGCCCAATCCGGTGGAGGTGCAGGTGGGCGGCGCGGTGATTTTTGTGCTGGACGTGGAGCGTTTGATCAGGTACTAGGATATCGGGGAGTGATTCTGCCCCGCGTACGCCTCTTTATGTGTGGCAGAATCCCTGATTGACGCCCTGTAGAGGCTGCCCCAAACAGCATCTGTATGCGACTCGTGCTATATAGGGCGTTTGAGGCAGCCCTTCCATAACGTCGATTTCGCAAAACCCCGGCGCCCGAGAGCCGGTTTGCTTCTCGCGCTTGGGCTCGTGTGAATCGCCTCGACAGAGACGATTTTCGTATGCGTTGGTCGCGCAGCGCCGGGTCGGTTCTTCCGATCTCTCGCTGCGCGTATGTTTTCATGCCACGAAAGGATCCCTGTTGACCGAGTCGCAGCTTCACATATCCCCACAAGCCGTTCACGCATTCGATGCTTTGCAGCGCTATATCCGGCCGCCGGCTCTTTTTGTCGTCATCTCGGGGCCGTCGGGCGTCGGCAAGGATAGCGTTATCCGGCGCATGCAAGAGATGGACTCATCGTTCCGTTTTATCGTTACGGCGACGGATCGTTCGCCGCGGCCGGGTGAGGTGCACGGGGTAGATTATCTCTTTGTAAGCACCGCCGAGTTCGAGCGCATGATCGCAGAGGACGAATTGCTGGAGTATGCCCGGGTGTACAATCAGTACAAGGGAGTGCCCAAGGCGCAGGCCTGCGAGGCGCTCTCCAGCGGGCAGGATGTCATCATGCGCGTCGATGTGCAGGGGGCGGAAACGATGCGCCGTCTGGTGCCGGGGGTGCTGACGATCTTTTTGGCCCCGCCGTCGCTGGATGTCCTCATTCAGCGGCTCAGTCGCCGAAACGCCGATTCGGTCGAACAGCTTCAGCGCCGCCTGGATACGGCCGTGGCCGAGATGAACGCTCTGCCCGATTTCGATTACGTGGTCGTAAACCGTGAGGATCGCCTGGATGAATCGGTTCGGCAGATCGTCTCGATCATCCAGGCCGAAAAGTGTCGCACGGCGCGACGTAATGTGACATTGTAGGAGATCGCGTGGCTTATTCTGCCTCGGGCGATAGAACTCCCTCCCCCGGCCCGGTGCAGGGGCGCCCTGTCCGATTGCCCCTGCCGCTGCATCGCCCTCTCTGGACCTATGTCATCATCGTCATCAATGGGCTGTTATGGCTGGCCATGACGGTGGCCGGTGGATCGGAGAATCCCCTGGTGCTGATTCGCTTCGGCGCCAAGTTCAACGACCTCATCGTCCGGGGAGAGTACTGGCGGTTGATCAGCGCCAACTTTTTGCATATCGGCCTGTTGCATCTACTCTTTAATACGTATGCGCTCTATATTCTGGGGCTCGAGGTCGAGATGCGCTTTGGGCGAGGGCGGTTCCTGGCGCTATATATGTTGTGTGGCCTGGCCGGCAGTACCCTGAGCTTTGTGGGCAATCCGGCGCTTTCGGCGGGAGCCTCTGGCGCTATCTTTGGCCTGATGGGCGCCATTATCGTGCACTTTGTCGTCTATCGGGAGAGTTTTGGCCCGCGTGGCCAACGTCAGCTCAGCAGCCTTTTGCTGGTGGCCGGATTGAACCTGATGTTTGGCTTTACACGCCCCGGTATCGATAATCTGGGGCATATTGGCGGGTTGGTGGGAGGTGTGGTGCTGGGCTGGGCCTACAATCCACGCTATGAGGTGGCCTGGCTGCCCGATGTCTATGTGTACAAGCTGGTGGACCGTGTCCGCCGGGGACGCGTCCTTATCGCCTCTGCCGCGATGACGCTGATACTGATCTTGCTGGTGAATCTGGGGATCTATATTCGCGGATAGTCCCGAAAACGGGTGATCCCCGGATGTGCCCGCGGTCGGTCTGTTTGGGTTCAGGGAAGGAGATTTGGGATGTCCGCACGAATGCCTTATGTGGCCGGTATGTTCTATCCGGCCGAGGAGGACTCGTGCCGGCGAGAGATCGAGGTCTATCTGCAGGCTGTCGATCCCGCCGGCCTGGTGGGACCGGTGTTCGGTGGATTGGCGCCCCATGCCGGCTGGACCTATTCGGGTGCCACCATGGCGCAACTATATGCCACGCTGGCCGATGAGGATGCCCCCGATACGGTGGTGTTGTTGGGCGCGGCGCACCAGTGGGGGATGGGTGGGGCGATCCTCTATGGATCGGGCGCATGGCGTACCCCGCTGGGCGATGTGCCGGTGGATGAGGCGTTGGCCCGTGAGGTGCTGGAGGCTGCCGGAGAGCTGGCCGTCGACCGTCCCGAGATGCACGCCGGGGAGCATTCCATCGAGGTGCATCTGCCCTTTGTACGTTACATCTATCCTCAGGCCATGATCCTGCCCGTTATTGTGATGCCTTTTGGAGAGGCCTCTCGCCTGGGCCGGTTGCTGGCCGGCGCCACGCGATCTCTCGAGCGCCGGGTCGTCGTCATCGCCAGCAGCGATCTGACCCATTACGGGCCGCGCTATCGGTTTACTCCGGTGGGCGTGGGGCGGCAGGCGCTCGAGTGGACGCGCCAGAATGACCTCCGTTTGCTGAACCTGCTGATCGAGATGCAGGCCGACCGGATGCTGGATGAGGTTCGGGAGCATCAGAACGCCTGCGGCGCCGGAGCTGTTGCCGCGGCCATCGCCTGCGCGGCCGAGCTGGGCGCAACGCAGGGCGTATTGTTGCACCATACGACCAGCTATGATGTGATGCCCATGGGGCCTCCCGAGGACATGGTGGGTTATGCCGCGGTGGCGATGGTATAGTCCCCCCGGGAGATAGACCCCTTTGAAGGATGCTCCGGCCGGAGACCTTGCGGTTTTGTAGGGCAGGCAATGATGAAACCGACGCAGAGGAGTGGGCGCGTGAGCGATATCGACGATATGGAACGAATTCCGTTCACCTGTACCCTGGATTGCGGGTCGCGCTGCGAGCTGGTGGCCTGGGTGCGTGACGGCCGGCTGGTGCGCATCGATACGCCCCCGGGCCGTCCGGATACTGCCGAGATGCCCCGTCTGGTGCCCTGTGTGCGCGGTCGGGCACACCGTCGCCTGCAAGAGGTGCCCGAGAGAGTGCTCTATCCTCTGCGGCGCGTGGGGCCACGGGGATCGGATCACTTTCAACGCACGAGTTGGGACGATGCGCTGGACGAAATCGCCGAGCGCTTGCGCGATGTGCGCGCCCGCTACGGAGACAGGGCCGTTCTGCACGCTTCAGGTGCCGGCTCTATGTCGGGGCGGGGGTTCAGCGGCGGTGATGCCTCGACACGCTTTTTCTCCTACTGGGGAGAAGTGACCGAGCTGACCGGTTCGATGAGTAATTACTGCGCTCGTATGGCGGCCCTCTGGATGCTGGGCGACGTAATCTCGGGGTGCGATCGGGCCGCGCTTCTCGATTCGCGCCTCATCCTGCTCTGGGGCATGAACCCCGCCGAGAACCACATGGGGCCCAATACTCCTCACTTTATCGCTCAAGCCCGCGATCGGGGCGCGCGGGTGGTCCTCATCGACCCGCGTTATACCGACAGCGGCGTGCTGGCCGACGAATGGGTGCCCGTTCGTCCCGGCACCGATGCCGCGCTGGCCGCCGCCATGGCCTATGTGATCGAGACCGAGGGGCTGGCCGATGTGGATTTCCTCGACAGCCATACGGTGGGCTATGAGGCCTATCGCCGTTATCTGTTGGGTAAAGATGACGCCACGCCCAAAACGCCCGCATGGGCGGCAGAGATCACCGGCGTATCCGCCGAGACCATCGTTCGGCTGGCGAGAGAGTATGCCACCCATCGCCCGGCGGCGTTGCTGGCCGGATGGGCACCCCAGCGCACCTACTATGGCGAACAGATCGCCCGAGCCGTCATCACCCTGGCCTGTATGAGCGGGAATGTGGGGATCCGTGGCGGCGGCCTGGCCACTCTGGGCACCCGTTACGGTGTTTTACCGGTGGATAGTCTGCCTCTGGGGCCCTATCGCCCCGCCCGGCATCTGTCATCTACCTCGTGGGCGGCGGCGATTCTGGGCGGCGAGATGGATCCACCGGTGCGCATGGCTTATATCGTCGCCAGCAATCTGATCAACCGCAGCCCCAACACCCTGGCCAACGCCCGCGCACTCGAGTCGCTGGATTTTGTGGTGGTGCAGGATCCATTCTTTACTCCCACGGCGCGCTGGGCCGATATCGTGCTGCCCATTTGCACCGATCTGGAGCGGCCCGATCTGGTCACATCCTGGGGGCACGACCTGCACCTGTTCTACAACCATCAGGTTCTGCCGCCCATGGCCGAGTCGCGCACCGACTATGGCGCGCTGGCCGGACTGGCCGAGCGCTTTGGCCTGGCGGAGGCGTTTACCGGCGGCAAGAGCGAGGCCGAATGGGTGGCCGAGATCATGGAGCGCAGCCCGTTCCGCGATGCTCTGGAGCGCGACGGCGTATGGCGCGGCGAGGACGAGCCTCGGGTTGCTCTGGCCGAGTTTCGCGCCGATCCGCAGGCGCATCCGCTCAAGACTCCCTCGGGACGCATCGAGATCACTGCACCGGCGGCCGAGGCCTGTGGCCTGCCGCCCATTCCGTCCTATATCCCCATCCAGGATGACGATGCCGCCGAATATCCGCTGCAGCTCATTACGCCACACAGCCGATTGCGCTCCAACTCGTGTCTTCATGCCAACCCCTGGCTGCAACGACTGGAGACGCACGCTGTATGGATCAACCCCGCCGACGCCGGGGAGCGGGGCATCGCCCAGGGGGATATGATCGAGGTGAGTAACTCGCGGGGTCGTGTGGCGCTGCCTGCATACGTCACCGAGCGGATCATGCCCGGTGTGGTCTGCATCTATCAGGGGACGTGGTATCAACCCGGTGAGGACGGTGTGGATATGGGCGCCTGCGCCAACGTGCTTACCGACCATCGGCTGACGCCTTCCGGCGGGCCGGGCACCCACTCGGCGCGAGTTCAGATCAGGAGGCGAGACGCATGAGCCGGGCGACATACCTCATCGACACTTCGCTCTGCATCGGCTGCGAGACATGCGGCATCGCCTGCAAGGATCGCGCCGACCTGCCCGACGATATCGATCGCCTATGGGTAGACCGTGATGAGGCGGGGAGTTATCCATCGCCGACGCTTCGCTATCGCGTGGTGCATTGCTTTCACTGCGCCGCTCCGACCTGTGCCGCCGTCTGCCCGGTGGGCGCACTGGTCAAGGGCGCCGATGGGCTGGTGACGCTGAACCGCGCCGTCTGTATCGGCTGCGGCGCCTGCATCGATGCCTGCCCCTTTGGCGCCGTCGCCATGTTGCCCGAGGGGGTGGCCGATAAATGCGACGGCTGCGCCGATGAGCTGGCCCGCGGCTGGGAGCCCACCTGCGTGCGCGCCTGTCCGATGCGGGCGCTGGATTACACCCCGTTCGACGGCACCCCTCCTGCGGGGCGCATCGCCGATGACTCTTTCGATCATCACGGCATCGGCCCGGCGGTGGTTTACTGGCGAAGAGACGGGCAGAGCGCATGATGGCCGAGACGATCGATCGGGCGGATGACACGGGCGATATGACGGACACATCGTCGGCCCCAGATGCATGTCGTACGCCTCCCTACGCCCTGGTGGTGGTGGATACGACGCTGAACCGTCGCGTGACGACGCCGCGTGGTGATGAGCTGCCGGGCGATGAAGAGGACGAGGATATTCTCACCCGCATGTTCCACTATCGCGTATCCGAGGCCATGCGCCATATGCTACGAGTGGGGCATCTGGTGTGGGTGCCCTTTGGGGGACGCTATCTGCAGGGTGTGGTGGCCGGATTTGACGAATCCACGCCGGTGGATGAAGCGGCGATGCGCGATATCGACCAGATCGCCGATCCCGAACCGGTGCTCTCTTTGGCGCATCTGGAGCTGGCCCGCTGGATGAGCGAGTATTATCTGGCGCCCATGCCCTGGGTCATCCAGAGCATGATTCCGCCGGGTGTGAGTCAAAAGGCCGAGAACGTGTTCGTCGCCGTGTCGGATGACGAGATCCCCCCGGCGGCGGAGGGTGAGCCGGTAAACCTCACGCCCACCCAACGCGAGGTACTGGAGACGTTGCGCCGGGAGGGGCCGCTTACGCTGTCCGAGATCGCCCGGCGGGGCGGGGTCAAGAGTCGGGCCGGTGTGGTGGATCAACTGCTCTCTCTCGGCCTGGTGGCGCGCCGTATCCGCGTATCGGCGCCGCAGGTCAAGCCCCGTATGGAGACGGTGGTGCGTCTGCGCTCCGATCTGAGCGAGGACGACATCCCTCCTCGCCGGGCGCCGAAGCAGCGGGCGGCGATCGAGTTTCTGCAGGCGCAACAGGCCGAGGGCGATGAGTGGATCCTTGCTTCCACGGTGACGCGCCGGGCCGATGTCACTATGGCGGTGATTCATGCTCTGGTCGAAAAGGGGTTGCTGGAGACGGCGCAGCGTCAGGTATGGCGCGATCCGCTGGAGGGGCGCGAATTTGTGCCGGTGGTTCCCCCTCGACTCACCGCCGATCAGGATATCGTGTGGGAACAGGTGGCCGCCGATCTGGAACGGCCCAATGGCCGGCCGTTGCTTCTGCAGGGAGTGACCGGCAGCGGCAAAACCGAGATCTATTTGCGCGCCGTACAGCATGTGCTGGCGCGGGGGCAGGGGGCCATCGTTCTGGTGCCCGAGATCGCCCTGACCCCGCAGACGATACGGCGTTTCGGCGCCCGTTTCCCCACGACTCTGGCGGTGATGCACAGCCGCCTCTCTCCCGGCGAACGCTACGACCAGTGGCGACGCATTCGCGCCGGCGAACTGTGCCTGGTGGTGGGCTCGCGTTCGGCCATCTTTGCGCCGGTGCGCGATCTGGGCCTGGTGGTGCTGGACGAGGAGCACGAGCCCTCGTACAAGCAAGCGCGCGCGCCACGCTACCATGCCCGTGAGGTGGCCCTGCAGCTTTGTCGCATCAGAGGCGCCACCTGTATTCTGGGCAGCGCCACCCCTTCGCTCGAGTCGGCCTATCGCGCCGAGCGAGGAGAATACATCCGGCTGAGTATGCCGCGGCGCATTATGGGCCATCGCACCGCCGTGGAGCAACAGGCCGCCGCGCTGGGGCGTGGGCAGACGCGCTATCAGGCGGAAAGCGAGAACGGTGACGATGCGTTGCACACCGACCTGCCGCCGGTGGAGGTGGTCGATATGCGCGCCGAACTACGCGCCGGCAACACCAGCATATTCAGCGCCGCCCTCAAGAGCGCCATGGACGCGGCTCTGGGCGCCGGAGAGCAGGTCATCCTCTTTCTCAACCGACGGGGTGCGGCCACCTTTGTCATGTGCCGCGATTGCGGCCATGTGCTCAAGTGCCCGCGCTGTGATGTGCCCCTCACCTATCATTCATCGGCAAACAACCTGGTCTGCCACCACTGCAACTATACCACCTTTTTGCCGACCCAATGTCCCAATTGCTGGAGCAGCCGCATTCGTCATTTCGGCATCGGCACTCAGAGGGTAGAGGAACTGGTGCGCGAGGCCTATCCGGCGGCGCGGGTGGTGCGCTGGGATCTGGATACCACCGGCGGCAAGACCTCTCATGAGGAGCTGCTGGATCGCTTTATTCATGGCGAGGCCGATATTATGGTGGGCACGCAGATGATCGCCAAGGGGCTGGATCTGCCTCGGGTGACGCTGGTCGGCGTTATCACCGCCGATACAGGGCTCAATCTGCCCGACCTGTATGCCGATGAGCGCACCTTCCAACTCCTCACCCAGGTGGCCGGTCGCGCCGGCCGCAGTGTGCTGGGCGGCAAGGTGGTGGTGCAGACCTACACTCCCCAGCATCCGGCCGTTCAGGCCGCCGCACAGCACGATTACGAGTCATTCTACGAGCACGAGATCGCCTTTCGCCGCGAGCACTGGTACCCACCTCTCAGCCGGATCATCCGGCTGATTTACCGCCATCCCAACGCCGCCAGGGCGCAGCAGGAGGCGACGCGCATGCACCGCGCCCTTACCCTCAAGATCGCCCGCCTGGGTCTGGCGAACGTGAACCTCATCGGCCCGGCGCCGGCCTTTTTCGCCCGTACCCGGGGCAAGGCGCGCTGGCACATCCTGGTGCGCGGCGATGACCCTCACGCCCTGCTGCGCGACGAACGCCTGCCTCTGGGCTGGTCGGTGGATGTGGACCCCGTATCGCTGCTGTGAGCCGAAAAAAAGCGACGCCATCTCGGATCACCGGGATGGCGTCGCTTCTGAACTTTCTGCAGACAGGAAGAATCTTTAGCGGGCTCGCGCCTCGGCCCTGATCGCCTTGAGTCGCTTCATGACGTCGTTGGCGCCGCGTCCAAAGTAATCGTGCAGGGTGACGTATTCGGCATAGAGCCGGTCGTACACGCGCTGGTTCTCCGGAATGGGTGTGTACGACGTATCTTTGAGGCGGGCCATGCGCGCCGCGGCCTCGCGGATATTGTCATAGCCGCCCGCAGCCGATCCGGCGGCGACGGCGCCGTGCATGGCCGACCCCAGCGCGCCGGCCTGTGCGGTATCGACCACTTTGAACTCGCGCCCGGTGACGTCGGCATAGATCTGCATGATGAGCGGGCTGCGTTCGGGCAGGCCGCCGGCCGCCACGATCTCGTGGATGGCCACGCCGCTCTCTTCAAAGGCCTCGATAATGACCCGCGTGCCGTAGGCGGTGGCTTCGATCAGAGCGCGATAGATCTCCTCGGGGCGGGTAGCCAGTGTGGCGCCGATGAGCAGACCGGTCAGATCCACATCCACCAGCACCGAGCGGTTGCCGTTCCACCAGTCCAGGGCCACCAGACCCGATTCGCCGGGACGCTGCTTGCTCGCCTCACGCTCCAGGTACTGGTAGAGGTTCATGCCCTGTTGCCGTGCGGCCTCGTGGTACGGCGCCGGCACACAGTTCTCTACAAACCAGGCAAAATGATCGCCCACGCACGATTGCCCCGCCTCGTAACCGAACAGGCCGGGCAGGATGCCCCCTTCGACCACGCCGCACATGCCGGGCACGATATGTTGCTCGTCTCCCAGCACCATGTGGCAGGTGGATGTGCCCATAATGGCCACCATGCGGCCGACCTCGACCACCGTTGCGGCGGGCACGGATACGTGGGCGTCCACATTGGCCACGGCTACGGCGGTGCCGGGGCGCAGACCGGTGGCCGCCGCCATCTCGGGCGTCAACCCGCCGGCGCGGTCGCCCAGGTTCCACAGGCGGGTGGACATCTTTTCCTGTACGATGTTCCGCATGCGCGGATGCAGGGCGGCGAAATAATCCGGGCTGGGGAATCCGTCGCGCTGGCTCCAGATCGCCTTGTAGCCGGCGGTGCACATGTTGCGCGTTTCGACGCCGGTAAGCTGCCACACGATCCAATCTGCCGCCTCGATGAGGCGGTCGGCGGCATCATAGATATCCGGCGAATCGTTGAGGATCTGTAACGACTTGGGGAAGAACCATTCGGACGAGATCTTGCCGCCATAGCGGGCGAGCCAGGGCTCACCGCGCTCCTCGGCCACCTCGTTCACCCGGTTAGCTTCCGGTTGGGCGGCATGATGCTTCCAGAGCTTGACCCATGAGTGCGGGTTATTGCGCAGCTCGGGCAGCTCACACAGCGGCGTGCCGTCGGCCTTGACGGGCAACATGGTGCAGGCGGTGAAATCGATACCGATGCCGATAACGTCATCGGGCGATACGCCGCTCTCGGCCATGATTCGGGGGATGGTGTCCTTCACGGCCCGCACATAGTCCATGGGGTTCTGTAACGCCGTATCGGGTTCGAGTTCGATCCGGGTGCCCGGGATATACTCGTCGATGACGCCGTCGGAATACTGATATACCGCCGTGGCGATCTCGCGCCCATCGCGCAGATCGACCAGCAGAGCGCGGGCTGATTCTGTACCAAAGTCGATGCCGATGGAGTACTTGGTTCCGCTCATTGGCCAATCCTCCTCGATGATTGGTGTTGCAGGGGCTACACTGCCGGGATTGTCGGCACTATAACATCCCCGGCAGGGAACGTCAAGACGTGAGCTTGTCGCACGGGCGATGGATGCCCGTATCCTCCGGCACAGCGTGCAGAGACGACGACAGAGGCGGCGAAAGGATCACTTATTCGGGCCGGCGGCTCTCCTGCCGCTCGATGTGGACGATCTGGCGGCCGTTCAACAGTTCACCCGCCGCCAGAGGTCTGCGTCCGGCGCAATCTCTCCGGTGAACGGGTGAACCTTTTACGATTCGGGCATTCGGCCGTGAGCCCTTTCGGCCCTGGCCCATCGCCCGAGGTGTGCCTGAATGTGGATGGCTGATAGTATTGTAGGGGCCACGCCCCACAATACTATCATTCGAGCTCGCCTTAGAGGGATGTTTCCCGGAAGTATTCGACGGTGCGGGCCAGCCCCTCTTCCAGAGACACTTCGGGCTCCCAGCCCAGCACCTCGCGGGCACGATCTGCTTTGAGATAGATACGGAACACTTCGCCCAGCTTGGCCGGGCCGTGTACCTCTTCACAGGACGAGCCGGTGGCCGATTTTAGCTGGCTAAAGATGGTGTTGATCGACGTGCCGACGCCACAGCCCAGGTTCAAGATTTCGCCGTCGCCACGGGTCAGCGCCAAGACATTGGCCCGGGCGATATCACCGACATAGACGAAATCGCGCTCCTGCTCGCCCGATCCGTTGATGGTCGGCTGAGCGCCCTTGAGCATCTGCACGGCGAAAATGGCCACTACACCGGCTTCGCCGTAGGGGTCCTGTCGCGGCCCGTAGACGTTGGGGAAGCGAAGAGAGGTGTGGGCCAGGCCATAATGCTTGCTGTAGATATAGAGGTAATGCTCCACATGATGCTTGCTGGCGCCGTAGGGATCCAGTGGGTTGATGGGATGCGCCTCGTCCACAGGGAGATATTCGGGCTCGCCATACACGGCGCCGCCTGTAGAGGCGTAAACGATCTTGCGCGTGCCATACTCCCGGGCCAGTTCGAGCAGGTTGAGCGACCCGATGATGTTGACATCGGCATAGAGCACCGGCTTGGCCATCGACTCTCGCACGTTCGCCTTGGCCGCCAGATGACAGATCGCCTCGGGGCGCTCCTGGGCGAAGAGTTTCTCCATCGCGTCTCGATCGCGCAGATCGGCGACATAGAGTTTGGCCTGCGGGTTGACGTTTTCACGCTTGCCCGAAGAGAGGTCGTCCAGTACGACGACCTGATGCCCCTCGTTCAGGCAGGCATCCACCACATGTGAGCCAATGAATCCGGCCCCACCGGTAACCAGCACTTTCATGCGTTCATTTCCCTCTCTAGATTTGTTCTGGAACTCGTCGCATATCAAGACGTGAATATAAATAACCGTTCTCGAACCAGGTGACGGCGCTCTGTTCGGGATCGGGCAGGGCCGGATCGCCGAACAGGTCCCTTCCCGATGTTATAGTCCTTTAGCGCGAATGATGGAAAAGAGCAGCCATGCGCCCATCATCGCCGCCATCAGGAAGCCGATCTGCGGAATGGGCAGGCCGATATTGGTGAACGGGATGCGAAATATCGCCGATGTCCCTTCGGCCAGCAATATCAGCGCCGAACCGATGATGATGGCCGCCACGACCACACTGAACGAGATGCGGTTCCCCACCACGTCCAGTTCGTCCAGCGTATGACGTAGATGGCGCAGATCTACGCCCACGGTCAGGTCGCCCCGCTCGATCTGGTCGGTGATAGAGTCCAGGCGCCGGGGCAAAGTGTGCAGCGCCGTCTGCAGGTCGCGCAGGGTGCGCGCCGAATCCAGCAGAGTGCGCTGAATCGAGAGCCGCTCGCGCACCAGGCGCACGACGAACGGCTCCAGATATTGGGTCAGAACGAAGGATGGGTCCAGCGAGCGGGCCACTCCATCCAACACCACCACCGTGCGCGCCAGCAAAGTCAGGTCGGAGGGCAGACGAATCCGATGCTCGAACGCCACCCCCATAATATCGGCTAAAAAGGCCGTGATGGGCAGGCTCTCCAGCGAGGCGTTGTAATAGCGCACCACCATGCGCCGCATGCCTCGCCGCAGAGAGTCGCGATCTGACCGCGTGCCCACCGCGCCCATACGAGTGATGATGTGCACAAGGTCATCGGTGTTTTGCTGCACCAGGGCCAGGAGCAGGTCGCCCAGATCCTCCTTGATGCGCAGAGTAAGGTATCCCATCATGCCGAAATCGATGAGGCCGATACGCCCGTCACACACCAGGATGTTTGCCGGGTGAGGGTCGGCGTGAAACACGCCGTGTACGAACACCATCTGCAGATAGACGCGGGTAATGTTCTCGGCGATGCTCCGCAGATCATAGCCCTCGGCGCGCAGACGGTCGATCTCGGAGAGCTTGATGCCCTTGAGATCGGTCATGGTGATGACCCGCCGACTGCTGTATTCCCAATAGACTTGAGGGATGAGGACGTTCTCATCCCCCATCATCCGGCGCAGGCGATCGGCGTTGCGCCCTTCGGCGGTGTAATCGAGCTCTTCACGCAGCGCGTGCGAAAATTCGTCCAGAATCTCAGAGAGGCCATACTCGCGCAACGTCTCTGAGCGCCCCTCCAGAAAGCGCGCCTGTGTCATGAGGATGTTCAGGTCGGCCTGGACGATACGCTCGATATTCGGCCGCTGCACTTTGACCACCACCTCGGTGCCGTCGTGCAACGTGGCGCGATGCACCTGTCCGATAGATGCGGCGGCGATGGGATCGGCGGAAAAGTCGGCGAACAGGCGGCTGATGGGTTGCCCCAGCTCCCTCTCGATGGTTTCGATGATCTGGTCACTGGGAACGGGTGGGGCCGAATCCAGCAGTTTGCCCAGTTCGAATATATAGTCCGGGGGAAGGATATCGGGGCGGGTGCTCAGAATCTGGCCGAGCTTGATATAGGTAGGGCCCAGCTCTTCCAGGGTTTGTCGCACCCGTTGGGGCATCGACAGGCCGGCCATCCGTTGCTCGGCCGCCATCCGGCGGGCGCGTCCACGGGGAATGAACCGGGTCAATCCAAAGGCGTCGGCCACCACACCGAGGCCATTACGAATCAGTACTTCAGCGATACGCCGCGCCCGCGATATCTCGGCCGCCGTCCCGCGGATAGACCACCTGGGAAACACCACCACAACCCTTCCATGCGATACACATCGGCGTGTTGTCGTGTGCTCTGCCCGAGCCCTGCCGCGCGACCCGTCGTCGCCGGCCAGATGCTATAAACTCATTGGCGGACGGATTATAACACAAAGCCATAACACGTGGAAATGCCCGCGGCTCCGGCTCCTTGTAAAGCGTTGGCGGCTCGATTCGCTTATGGTAAAATGGCCGCTGTATCGCCTGTTATTCAGAACGACAGAATCAGATCTGCTGTTCGATGTCGCGTGATCCTGCTTGCGAACAAGATAAATTGTATCCTTAATGAGCATATGCTATACTTTACCGAGTCAGGGAGCCGTCGCATATGCGAGGAGAATGCCGATGAGCTCGCATGGGCAAATGACCGCCGCCAGGGCCCGACGCGATTTTGACGAGGCCAGTCGTTCTGCTGCCATTCACAGGCTCTGGGCCGGTCTCACCGGACAGAATCGCGCTCTGGTTCCCTTCGAAGATCTGAAGCGAACCCTTGGCTTCATCAACCAGCATTACCGCGGGTTGCAGGCCGTCCCCCTGGACAAGATCATCGGCAGTCTCGGGCGCAGCCGGGATTTCGACCGCGAGTTTCTCCCGAGGTTTCGCGAATTGAGAGGCAAGTGGGTCAGCGTGGACTCGGCCTATCTGGACGGCATCACCCTTCCTCCTATTTCACTGTACAAGGTCGACGATGCATACTTTGTGGTGGATGGCCATCATAGGGTATCGGTGGCACGCCAGAAAGGACAGACCTTTATCGATGCCGAGGTGATCGAAGTGCAAAGCCGCATACCCGTTACGCCAAACTTGACGATGGACGATCTGGACACCCTCGCCGCCTATCGACAGTTCCTGGACGATACGCGTCTGGACAAGCTACGTCCCGACCAGAACCTGCGCCTCACCATGCCTGGTGACTATGGCCGGCTGCTGGATCATATCCGGATGCACAAATATTTTGTGGAGACGGATGAGCGCCGCGAGTTGGGCTGGGAGGATGCCGTGACACATTGGTATGACCATGTGTACACTCCGGTGTTGCGGGCTATTCGCCGGGATCGATTGCTGGACGATTTCCCCAATCATACCGAGGCCGATCTCTACATCTGGATCATCGAGCATGCCTATTTCCTCTCCCAGGAATTGGGCCATGAGGTCGATCCCTCGCAGGTGGGGCGCATCTTTGCCAGCCGCTTTGGCAAGCGCCCGCGCCGTCTTTTGGAGCGCATTACCCGTTCGCTGCGCAATATTCTGATTCCCGATTCTCTGGAGGCCGGCCCGCCGGCGGGCACCTGGCGTGAGGAACGCCCGGACTTGCTCGATGCGCCGCACATGTTCCGCAATATCCTGGTGACCGTCACCGGGGCCGAGAGCGGCTGGCTGGCTCTGAGCCAGGCCGCCGAGATCGCGCGGCGCGAGCAGAGCACCCTGCACGGCCTGCATGTGGTGACGGAGGACGACCCTGCCGCCGAGGCGCGTGGTCGGGAGGTGCTGGACGAGTTCTCCTTCCGTTGCCAGGGGCTGGGCGTCCAATCGACCCGGCAACTGGTCAAGGGGGATGTCGCCGATCAGATCATCGAACGAGCCCGCTGGGTCGATCTGGTCGCCATCAACCAGCGCCGCGAACATGGCCGTTGGGCCGAGCGTCCGCTGGGTACTATTTTCCAGACGGTAACCGAGCAGGCCGCTCGCCCCATTCTGGCCGTGCCGGGCAATGATACCACCCCTATGAAGCGTATCCTGCTGGCTTATGACGGCAGCCCCAAAGCGCGCGAGGCCCTCTTTGTGTTCCGGCACATCGTTCGATGCTGGGATGCGCAGGGCATACTCCTTACCGTCGAGAGCGCACACACCGACCAGGACATGCTGGATATGGCCTGGCAGTATGTGCAGGGCGCCGGAGCGCTGGACATTACCACGCGTTTCGAGGCCGGACCGACCCACGACGCCATCCTCAAGGTGATGAAAGAGGAAGAGATGGATCTGCTCCTGATGGGCAGCTACGGCTATCAGCCGTTGCTCAAGGCGTTCCTGGGTAGCACCGTGGACCGTATTTTGCGCGTCGCCTGGTTCCCCGTCCTCATCTGTCGGTAGGAGGTCTATATGAGGCGGATCCTGCGTGCGGTGACGCTGGGTCTGCTGGCCTTGTTTTGTTCCATGTCGCCGGTGAGCGCAGATCTGGATCTAATCGAGATCAATTACAATGCGCCCGGCGCTCTTTTGCTGCCCTGGGATTGCGGTCGGGGATATCGCGTCACCTGGGAACCCCAGGATCACTGGGCGCACGGCAAAGCCGGCGGCATCGCCTATGATTTCGCCCTGCCCGAGGGAACTCCGCTGTATGCCCCTGCCGACGGCATCGCCCATTTTCTCACCGATGAACGCCCCTTTGAGACCAATCTGGGGCACTATGTCGAGATCGTCGCCGAGGGGGGTACCTGGCTGATTCGCCTGGCGCACCTGCGCGACGCGCAATCGGGCGAGCGACCGGTGATGGCCGGCGAGTTCATCGGCTACTCTGGCCGTAGCGGCGCCTCGGCCGCCCATCTCCACATCGAATTCCTGGTGCGTCAAGGAGCGCGCTGGGTGCAGCCCGACTATGAGCGCATGGTCGAGTTGTTTGGTCGTCCGATGAACGAGTATGTGATGGGCGCCATGATCGCTCATGATGGTTGTGCCGCCCGGTTGACTCTGGCGGGTGACGTACAGGTGCCCGCCGACGGATGGCGCCTGGGGGATACCGTCGAGCTTCGGGTGCCGGTGCGCAACGCGGGCGTCGAACCGTTTGACCTGAGGGCGTTGCAGGTGTCTATGACGCACCCCTCGGGCGCGTCGCTGCTGGCCGATATCGAGGAAGAACGGACGTTAGGGCCGGGAGCGGCGATGCTTGTCCCCGTGTCGGTGCGCCCGCCGCTGGCGGGAGAGTGGCGCATTCAGCGTGTGTCGTATCAGGTGGATGATCTGGTCCATAGCCTTTCCGTCGAAGGATTGTTTCGGGTGGATCCCTCCCCGCTGCGCGCTCTGGGGGTCTCGATGCCGACAGAGGAGATATCGGTGGGAGACACAATTGCGCTGACGGCGTGGGTCGAAAACATGTCCGATGAGATCATCCGTGTCGATGATCTGGCAGTCGGCGGTCTGCGTCCCGATGGGGTGCCCTGGACGGCCCATGCCGGCCAGATGACGGAGCTGCTGCCGGGCCGTATCAGCGCGGTGAACCTCTCCGGCGCCGTGATCCCCCAGACGGTGGGCGAGTGGGATATCCGCTGGATTGGCTATCGTTCCGGTGACGATGATCTGTTGTTCGGCCGGTTGAACCAATCGTTTGCCGTCGTGGGGCCCGAATTGCGCGCCGCACGCATGGATGTGTACGCCTCGAGTCACAGTATTGGTATCCTCCTGCACCTGATCAATGTGGGCACCGCTCCGGTCGCCCCCGAGGCCGTCGAGGTTTGGGGATGGAAGGCCAACGGTGAGGAACATTTTTCGGCTATACGAGAGGATATCGCCTCCCTGGCGCCGGGTGAGTCTACCATGCTCTGGATAGGTGTGCCCATCGATCCCAAAGAGGGGACATGGCGCCTGGTGGAGGCGGGGCACTGGACGGATGGCAACTACTATCGTATTCCCCTTTCCGATCCCCCCACAATTTCCGCGGCGTTACTGGCCGATCTGAGTCGTGAGGATGATGACGGCTTTTGATCGGCTGGCCTCAGGCTATGATCTGGGCATGTGGCCTCTGGAGTGGCTCTTTTTGCGGCGTCTGCGTCGCATATTCTCCCGGGCTCATGGCCGCGTGCTCGAGATCGGCGTGGGAACCGGCGTAAACCTCCCTCATTACGGTCGCGAGGTGAATCTGGTGGCGCTGGATCACAGTCTGGAGATGCTGGGGCGGGCTTTTCGCCGGCCTCATCCTGTGCGGATGCAGATGCTCCAGGCCGATGTGCAGGCGCTGCCTCTGCGGGATAACAGCTTTGACATGGTGGTGGGCTCGTTGGTGTTTTGCAGCATCGACGACCCGCCCCGTGCTCTGGCCGAGATTCGTCGTGTATTACGGTCGGGAGGGCGCCTGCTGCTGCTGGAGCATGTTCGTGGCGAGAGGGGCCTGATGCGCCGATTGACCGACGGGCTGAATCCGGTATGGCATCGGCTGAGCAAAAGCTGCCGTCTGAACCGTGACACGGCGCAGGCGGTCGCCGATGCGGGGATGCATCTGGTGCGCGCCAGCCGGCACGCATCGGGCATCGTGCAGATCATCGAGGCGTTGAATCCCTAGCCGATCGAGGCGCTCAGCCCTCCTGGGGCGGCCCGATGTGCTCCTGGATCAGCTCCAGCAACCAGGGCATGTCGCCCACGGTACCCGGCTCCAGGTAGAATGTGACGACATTGCCCTGTTCGTCGGGCGGCCCGATCAGCTCATAACGGCGCGGAGGCAGACGCATGAATATCTTGCGCTGGGTCAGGAATCGGCTGAGACCGGTAATGCGCCCGAGACGCGTCTTGCGAAAGGGGACCGGTTTGGCGTGGAACTCGCGCACATCGGCCCAGTTCATGCGCTCATTGCCCCAGAACGAGGTGCGGGCGATATACTCGTCGGTGATGACGATCTCTTCCTCGCGTAGCAACAGCCAGTAGTAAATGCCGATGAGGGTGGGGATAGAGAATACGAGAAGATAGAACCAGAGCCAGCGAGAGCGAGTAAAACGAAGCCACGCCGCCGGGATGCCGATGCCGCGGCTTGAAAAGGCGATATAGCCGACCATGAGGATCAGTGAAAACAGGAAAAGCACGCGCAGATAGTGCTTTCCCTGCCCCTCAAAGCTTTCACGCTCTGGGACCGGTTGCCCACACTGCGGGCAAGGGGTGCCCCCGGGCACGGCGCGTTTACAATCCGGGCACAACATAGCCAGACACCTCGGCCGCAATGCTAGACGATTCAAGGGCGTCGCCACCCCAAGTGTAACGGATGCGCTTTGATCCGTCAAAGGTTCGGTTTGCGTTGTTTGTATTATTCTGCCGTTGCGGGAGACGGTTTTGCCGCAACTCGCCCGCGGATTTATACTCTGTAAGCTTGAACCGATAGATGTCAGAAAAGGAAAAGATCTCATGACGACCTTTGACCCCGCCGAGCATGCTCATCGACGTTACAACCCGCTGACGGGCGGTTGGGTGCTGGTTTCACCCCATCGTACCAAAAGGCCATGGCAGGGGCAGATCGAGCGTCCTCCGGCCGATAATCGACCCTCGTACGACCCGACCTGTTATCTTTGCCCCGGCAACGGACGCGCCG
>JBMNOI010000173.1:0-5247 GCA_050942995.1 Anaerolineae bacterium | reverse complement strand
ATCGAGGGGTCCTGGCGAATCGCCTCGCTCGGGATGCCGAGGATCACCGCCAGGAGATCGACGGGGGGCTCGATCTCGCCGCGGACGATGATCTCGCTCTCGGCATAGTCGGTATGATCCGCCTCCCCGGTGTGTACGATGTTCAGGCCGGTGGCGCCCAGTATATCGGCGGCGGCCTCGGCGAGGCCGGGCTCGGGGGTGCCGTTGTATATGGCGATGCGCCGGTCCAGGTTCGTCACTCCGGCGCGCACCAGATCTGGCGAATCGTCCGCCCATGCTTCGGGCTCGCCCAGCAGTTCCTCTACCATGGGCAGGATCACGTCCCAGTGAGGGATCTCGACCATCCATCCCTGTGCGGTGACGACTGTGGTCGTCATGCTGCTGTCGATCAGGCCCCGGCGGATATCGTTTTCGTCGATGCGGTTGGCGATGGTGGCCAGCGCGACCATCTCTACGAGGTTGAGATCCGTCTGAATCGAGTCGTTTACGAGGGATACCATCTGCAGGGTGGTCGATAGGGGAAAGTCGAGGCTGCGCACTCGCTCCAGAGCGGCCATCAGCACTTTTTGCTGGTGTGCCATGCGGTGAAAGTCGTCGCTTCCCCGGCGGGTGCGGGCGAATTTCAGCGCCGTCTCACCGTCCATGTGATGTACGCCGGCGGCAAAGGGTGGGACGGGGCTTTCCAGCTCGATGGTTATGCCCCCTATTGCGTCGATGAGCTGCTCGAAACCGACAAAGTCGACGCGCACATAATAGTGCACCGGCACTCCCAGTATCTCCGAGACGGTGCGTTTGGCCAGTGCGGGGCCGCCACCGGGGTAGTTGCGCACATCGCCGGCAAAGTGGGCCACGTTGATGCGGCTCTCGCCATATTCGGGGATCATCACCCACAGGTCGCGTGGGATCGAGAGCATGGCGGCCGTGTTCTCTTTCGGATCGACGGACAGCAGGATCATGGTGTCGGTGCGGGATGGCCCGTACTCTTCGGGGCGCCGGTCGATGCCGAGAAGAAGGATGTTGACGCGCTCTTTTTTGATGATCATATCGGACCGTTCGGCCCGGGGCAGGCGTCCCGACGACGTACCGGGTCGGATGATGTTGTCGATGAAGGGTATTCCTGAAGGGCCGGTCGAATCCGGCGTATCGGGCTCGACAGGGGGGGGCGACGCGTGGTCTCCGGGTTGTGGTTGGGCGGCGCCGCTCTGCCCTGACTGCGCGATGGTGAGGCGCCGAAGGGAGTAGGCCCCTCCCAGCAAAAGAGCGACGATGGCGATAATAATGAGAACAGGGCGCTTGCGGTGAGGCGATACCCGGGGGGTGTCGGTCATGGGATATATATCTCCTCTTCTGTCATTGGCGGCATTATACGCTACGCCGCTCAGGACGCAACTCGCGTCCATGATTCATCATCCGGCGGGCGCACAGCCGACTATGCGCCCGCCGGATCGGCCGCCTTTTCGACAGAAGAGGGATTCCCACCGGGGCTATATCTCGGGCGGCTCGTCCATGCACTGCCGAACTTCGATGGGCTCCTGAATAAAGTCGACGATTCGAGAGGCGATCTCGATGGCGCGCTCTTCGCTTTCGACATCGACGATCCAAAAGCCCGCCAGGGACCGCCGCGACTCGATGAACGGCTCGTTCTTGACCACAGGGCGACCGTCTACGGCGACGACGGTTCTGGCCTGACTCGGATCGGCAAGTCCCTCTTCGTAGACCAGTTCACCCGAGCGCCTAAGGTCTTGATCGAGCGTCTGCATGAAGGCGATCATCTCTCTGATCCAGTCCTTCGTTTTCGCCTGAAGGCCGGACTGGTCTCCAAACGTCATAATCATGTATCTCACGGTATCTCCCTTTGCCCCAGTGGGGGGCGAACGAAACCGCCACTCCCACTCAACGCGGCTGTTCGACGATCTGGATCAGGTTGCCGCAGGTGTCATCCAGTATGGCCATCATGACGGGCCCCGCCTGAGTGGGCGGTACACTAAATTCTACGCCGAGATCGCGCAGGCGCTCATACTCTTGTTGTACGTTATCGACTGCAAAGGATGTGAACGGGATTCCGTCATCGAAGAGTGCCTTTTTGTAAGGTTCGGCAGCAGGATGGGCGCCGGGTTCGAGCAAGAGCTCGACTCCGTCCGGATCCTCCGGCGAGACGACGGTCAACCAGCGATAGTCCCCGGCGGATATATCCTGCTTTTTCACAAAACCCAGCTTTTCGGTGTAGAAGCGAAGCGCTTTGCCCTGGTCATCGACAAGGACGCTTGTTACAAAGATCCTCATCTCTGGCTCCTTTATCCGGGATGTTACTTTACCCGCTGATGTTCGATGCGCATCAGCAGCTCCCACCGGCCGTTTTGAAGCATATAGGCGGACTGTATTATCCGGTCGTCGCTTTCGATCTCTATCACATCGCGATACTGTGTCTCGTCCATGCGATCCATCGTGGGGCCAACGGACTGCAGCGTCAGTACCCGTTCGTCGGTGTCCAGGTCGCCCCTGTCGTATACCCACATGCGCGTATCGTCCGGCGAGACCCAGGTGCCCACGAAATGCCCCTTATCGGGATCGTAGCCCAGGGTCAGCATCGACAACATAACATGACCGTCCGGTAATCTGGTGGAATCTTCTACCAGAAACCACCGGTCACCCAGGCTGCGTACGGTCATCGTTCCTGTGTAGACATCCGGCGGGCCCCCCGACTCGGACGGTACCTCGCTGCGGTGTTCCCACTCGCCGACGAGCCTTTTCAGCCAGTGGTGCTCCTTCTGGAGCTGCAGCCTCGCCCCTTCTTTCTCTTTTGTCTGCGGTTCACCTGTCGCCATTTTCAAACTCTCCCTTTGCGACTATGACACTCACACCACTCGATATTCTGGCGAATCGTTTTCTTGAGTGTATAAATCAAGAATAGCCCGAGACGATAGGGTTTGTCAACCGCGGGGTGGATCTATCCATCTTCCAAAGGTGGCGAATGCCAATCACGTGTTTTCCCCGTCAGCCGCTTGCTCCGGGTAGAGACCTTTGGAAGATGGGGCTGTCCGACTCGTTTGACAGAATGGCCCCTTGACGATAAGATAACGGGTCGGCAATGAACGAGAAAGACCTCGGCCCGGATCGGCCGAGGTCTTGTTGTCAGAGAGTCAGGTGAATGGGATGCGAAACGAACGAACCGATCTTCGCAATGTGGCCATTATCGCCCATGTGGACCATGGCAAGACCACCCTGGTGGACGGTCTGCTCAAGCAGGGGCGGGTATTTCGCGAGAACCAGCAGGTGGCCGAGCGGGTGCTGGACTCGAACGCTCTGGAGCGCGAGCGAGGCATCACCATTCTGGCCAAGAACACGGCCATCACCGTGTGGGATCCCGTCACCTCTCAGCAGGTCAAGATCAACATCGTGGACACTCCCGGCCACGCCGATTTCGGCGGCGAGGTGGAGCGGGTGCTGAACATGGTGGACGGCGTGCTGCTGATGGTGGACGCCGCCGAGGGGCCCATGCCGCAGACGCGCTTTGTGCTGAAAAAGGCACTGGCCATGAACCACCGGGTGATCGTGGTGATCAATAAGGTCGATCGGCGGGGGGCTAACCCCGACGATACCCTGAGCCGCACCTTTGACCTGTTTCTGGAATTGGGCGCCAGCGACGAGCAGGCCGATTTCCATGTGGTCTATACCAATGCGCTCGCCGGGCAGGCGGGGCTCACCCCTCAACTGGGGCCCAATCTGGAACCGCTCTTTGACGCCATTCTGCGCCATGTGCCGGCGCCGGTGGTCGATATGGATGCGCCGTTGCAGATGTTGGTGACCACCCTGGACTATGACCCGCATCGGGGCATCACCGCCATCGGGCGGGTGACCGCCGGCCGTCTGTGCGCGGGGCAGGATCTGGTGCGCATCACTCGGGACGGCGAACATCGGGCCGAGCGAGCCCGCTATCTGCAGGTGCACGAGGGGTTGCAGCGGGTGGATGTGGAGCAGGTCGAGGCGGGCGATATCGCCGTGGTGATAGGGCTGGAGGATGTCGCCATCGGCGAGACGCTGGCCGATCCCGAGCATCCCCGGGCGTTGCCGACGATTCGAGTCGAGGAGCCGACGGTGCGCATGACCTTTGGCGTGAACATGTCGCCGCTATACGGCAGTGAGGGGCGCTGGGGCACATCGCGCCGCCTGCGCGAGCGGCTGTTCGATGAGCTGCGCCACGACATGGCGCTGCGGGTGGCCGAGACCGACAGCCCCGACTCGTTCGAGGTCTCCGGGCGGGGCGAACTGCACCTGGCCATCCTCATCGAGACGATGCGCCGCGAGGGGTACGAGTTTCAGGTGTCACGGCCCACGGTGCTCATGCGCCACGACGAAAACGGGCAGATTCTGGAGCCGTTCGAGGAGGTGCACATCGAGACCACGGCCGAGGTGGTGGGCACGGTGGTCGAGATGTTGGGCAGTCGTCGCGGGCAGATGTTGAACATGACGAACAAGGGCGACAGCAGCGTCTATATGACCTATCTGGTGCCCACGCGGGGGCTGCTGGGCTTTCGCTACCAGTTCCTCACCGCCACCCGGGGGTTGGGCGTGATGAATACCCTGTTCCACGGCTATCTGCCCATGGCGGGCGAGATCCCCTCACGGACGAGCGGATCGCTCGTCGCGTCCGAGGCGGGGCAGGCCACCAGCTTTGGCCTCAAGAACGCCGAGGAGCGCGGGGTGCTGTTCATTACCCCCGGCACCCGGGTGTACGAGGGGATGGTGGTGGGCGAGAACCAGCGGCCGGTGGATGTGGCGGTGAATGTGTGCAAGCGCAAGCATCTCACCAATATGCGTCAGTCGACGCGGGATATCGAGGTACGCCTGAACGGTGTGCGCGAGATGAGCCTGGACGAGGCCATCGAGTATCTGGCCGAGGATGAGCTGCTGGAGGTGACGCCGCAGAATCTGCGCATCCGCAAGGCGATTCTGGACACCCACGAGCGGAACAAGCAGCAAAGGCGCGCCAAAATGGAAGTGGCGTAGGCGCGGGAGAAACAGGCCCCGGACAGGTAGCTGTTCGGGGCCTGTTGGTGGAGGGGTGTTCGCTTCCCCGTCGTCGGTGGGGGCGCCCGGCTATTCTTTTCGCATCAGCAGGGAGAAGGTGTGGGGGAGGCGGGCGGCCAGATCCGGCGGCAGGTGAGGGAACTGGTTCCAGAACAGGTCGGGGTGCTCCTCGAAGCGCTCCAGGCGCAGGCCCGCCGCGATAAGGCGGTTCATGATGTC
>JBMNOI010000045.1:0-27754 GCA_050942995.1 Anaerolineae bacterium | reverse complement strand
ACCCGGCAAGCCGACACTCAAGCCCGGTATCGACCTGGTGGGCAAGGTGTGGACGGTTTGGAAGGTCGAATACGATAGCTGATGGATGAATCGGGCGGCCACAGCGCGGCGCGTTCGCACGCCTGTGGCCGCCTCGTGTTGAGCCGGGAGAGAAGCATCTCTTGAGCGGTGACCTGGTGCGTTTGACCTGTCTCGTCGACAACAGTGTAAGTCACAGTTCGACCCTATGGGCCGAGCATGGCCTGTCTTTTCTCGTTGAGACGCCGGCCGGGAATCTGCTCTGGGATACCGGCCAGAGCGGGACGGTGTTGTTGCATAATCTACAGGCGCTGAATCGCCCCGATCTTTTGCTGCATGCGGTGGCTCTCAGTCATGCTCATGACGATCATGTCGGGGGGCTTGAGGCGCTGCTTTCCCTCTATCCGAACGTCGATATCTATGCCCACCCCGAAATCCTTTCGCCGCGCTATGGCCGCCGTGGGCAAGACCTGCGTGAGATCGGCCTCTCGCCGGCCCTGCGCGAACGGGCGGCTGTCGAGTGGCGCCTGGACACTGCCCCGCAACAGATCGTGCCGGGAGTGTACACCACCGGCAGTATCGCGCCGCGGCCCTATCCGCGAGGAGCGTCTCCCCGGCATATGGTGCGGCGGGACGGCGCGTTGCAGGCCGATGACTATGCCGATGATATCTCTCTCGTGTTGCGGGTCAGAGGGGGCATCGTGTTGCTCTGTGGATGCTGTCATGCCGGGCTGCGCAATACGCTGGCCACTGTGCGTGCCCGTTACGATGAGCCCCTCAAAGCCGTAATCGGCGGCACCCATCTGGTTCAGGCCGATGATGGCGAGTTGCAGGCCCTGGTGGCTGCGCTGCAGATGGAGGGATCCCCGCCCCTCTATCTGAATCACTGTACCGGTGAGCGGGCGGTGGATGCTCTGCGGCGGGCGCTGGGTGATGGCGTATATACTTGTCCCACCGGTACGGTGATCGAGTTCTCTCCGAATACATGAGGGGACACCCGCCTCTATCCGTTCGATCGAAAAAGCCGCGAGAGGCATCCCTCTCGCGGCTTTGATTTCAGACAGATCGGGGCTACAGGTCGCGCCCCACGGCCCGGGCGATGGCCTTGAGCTGGGTCATGAGTCGCTCGAAATCGCTAAAGGTCAGGCTCTGCAATCCGTCCGAGAGGGCGTTGGCCGGATCGGGGTGCACCTCGATGAGCAGACCATCGGCGCCCGCCGCCACTGCAGCGCGGGCCAGGGTGGGTACCAGCTCGTAATGGCCGGCGGCATGGCTGGGATCGACCAGCACCGGCAGGTGCGAGGATCGCTTGACAACCCCGATAGAGGAGATGTCCAGCGTGAACCGCGTGCTCGTCTCGTAGGTGCGGATGCCGCGCTCGCAGAGGATGACCTGCGTATCGCCCCCGGCCAGGAGATAGTCGGCCGCTTGCAGCCACTCGGTCACGGTCGCGGCCAGCCCCCGTTTGAGCATGCAAGGTTTGCCACTTTGCGATACGGCCCGCAGCAGGGCATAGTTCTGCATGTTGCGCGCGCCGATCTGGAGCATGTCCACATGTTCCACCATGGCGTCCAGATGGTGGGGATCGGTGATTTCGCTCACCACCGGCACACCCATCTCACGGCGAACCTCGCTCAACAGGCGCAAGGCGCCGTCGCCCATTCCCTGGTAGCTGAACGGGGAGGTGCGGGGCTTGAAGGCGCCGCCGCGCACCATCGTGGCACCGGCCTCGATCACCTTGCGGGCAGTGGCGAATAACTGCTCACGCGACTCGATAGAGCAAGGGCCGGCCATGATGGCAACCTTTGGCCCGCCCACCATGACATCGCCGACCTGTACCCGGGTGTCGAGATCGCGAAACTCGCGTGAGGCAAGCTTGTAGGGCCGCATGATGCGGGTGACCGTCTCGACCCCCGGCAATACGGCGAAATTCTCGGTGGGCACGTGACCGGTGTCGCTACCGAGTATGGCAATGACGACCTTGTCGGTGCCGATGTTCAACTGTGTCTCAAAGCCATAGGAGCTCGCGCGCTCGATAACGGCATCGATCTGTTCCCGGTCGGCTCCTCGACGCATCTCGACGATCATAACACTCTCCTGATGGGCTCGCTTTTTCACACGGCATGTGTTCGAGTATAATGCAACATAACGAGTCGTCAACTCATCACTACCTTGTGAAAAGACTCGTGATGCCGGCTAACCCGTCGTATCCTCTGTCGTGTAATTGCCTGTGTCAGGCAGGAAAAGGCTACATACGCCATGGCCGGAGGTTGGATGATTTGCTGAAAAGTGCCGTCTGTGCTATAATCCCCAATGTGATGATAATAGCAGACGAAGGGGACGGGTCATGGCGCTGACCAAAGCCGAGAAAGACTCTATTATGGATGAGTACCATCGTCATGATGGTGATACAGGTTCTCCTGAGGTTCAGATCGCGATGTTGACGAGGCGCATCAACCGTTTGACGGAGCACCTCAAAGAGCACAAGCACGACGAGCATTCTCGTCGGGGCTTGCTCAAGTTGGTTGGCCAGCGTCGCCGTCATTTGAACTATCTGAGCCACAAAAACGAGCAGAAATACCGGGAGATCATCGAGCGACTGGGCCTTCGCCGCTAGGCATGGGTGCAGGCGGATCACCGGTGGTAAAGTGGCAATGAGGTTGAAGAGTAGATGATGAGGCTCAGCCCCGCGTCTACTCTTTTCCCATATCGAGAGATACAAGATCACATAGTGGTTCCGCTGCACAGGAGGCTTGAACCGGCTTGGGCAGGAATTGGGGAATGTGCCTCACCCGGAGGTAAGACTCATTTCCCAGTCCCTGGACAAACCGAATTCAGCCTCCTGGTGCGTTAATCGGGAGGATAAACGGAAATGTCTCATCAATTCAAGGCGATGCTCGGCAACGAGGAGATCATCGTCGAAACGGGTAAGCTTGCCATGCAGGCCGGTGGCGCCGTCACGGTGCGCCTGGGTGATTCCATGATCCTGGCGACGGCGACGGCCTCGAAAGAGCCGCGCGAAGGGATCGACTTTTTTCCACTAACGGTGGACTTTGAAGAGCGACGTTACGCCGCGGGCAAGATTCCGGGAGGATTCTTCAAGCGCGAGGGGCGGCCCTCAACTGAGGCGATTCTCCTCTGTCGCACCATCGACCGGCCCATTCGCCCGCTTTTCCCCAAGGGCTATCGCAACGATGTGCATATCGTTGTGACTCCTCTATCGGCCGATCAGGTACATCATCTGGATATCATCTCCATCATCGGCGCTTCCGCCGCACTTTCGATCTCTGACATCCCCTTTGGCGGGCCTGTAGGCGCCGTGCGGGTGGGCTATGTGGACGGTGAGTTCGTCATCAACCCCACGATCGAAGAGATGGCCCGGAGCACGCTGGATCTGGCCGTGGCCGGTACCACCGAGTCGGTGCTCATGATCGAGGCCGGTGCCTCGGAATTCCCCGAGGATCTGATGATGGAGGCCATCGATCGGGCGCACGAGGCCATTCAGGATGTGATCGCCATGCAACGCGATATGGCCGTGGCCGTGGGTAAGGAAAAGAACCCCGGTGTGGTACGCCTTCTGGACGAGAACGTGCTCGCCCGCGTGCGCGAACTGGTCGGTCAGGATATCGTCGATATTGTGGCACAGGGGCTGGAGCGCGGGGATCGTCAGGAGCAAGAGAACGCCCTGCGCCGGCGCATGCTGGAGCAGATTGGCGAAGAGATCGAGGAGAAAGAGGTCAACGAGGCCTTTGAGACGCTGTTCAAAGAGGCCATGCGCCGCCGTATCCTGGATACCGGGATCCGCGTGGACGGCCGCGACCTGCACACCATCCGCGAGTTGAGCGCCGAGGTGGGCCTTTTGCCGCGCACTCACGGATCGGCTCTATTCAACCGTGGGCAGACTCAGGCGCTGAGCATCGTCACCCTGGGTACCGCGTCCGACGAGCAGACCGTCGAGGGGCTCAGCGGCGATTGGTCCAAGCGCTACATGCACCATTACAACTTTCCCCCTTACTCCACCGGTGAGGCGGGTATGCTCCGCGGGCCTCGTCGCCGCGAGATCGGGCATGGTGCTCTGGCCGAGAAGGCCATCGAGCCGCTGCTGCCCGGCGAAGACGAGTTCCCCTATACCATCCGCACGGTGACCGAGGTGCTCTCTTCTAACGGGTCCACCTCTATGGCCAGCACCTGCGCGTGCAGCCTGGCGCTGTTCGACGCCGGTGTGCCGATGAAGGCTCCGGTGGGGGGTATCGCCATGGGCGTTATCACCGAAGGGGACCGCTGGGCGGTGCTGACCGATATCCAGGGCCTTGAGGATCATCTGGGGGATATGGACTTTAAAGTGGCCGGTACGGAGGCGGGTATCACCGCCATCCAGCTGGATATCAAGATCACCGGCCTGCGGCGGGAGATTATCGAAGAGACGCTGCAGCGTGCGCGCGCTGCCCGGCTCAAGATTCTGGATGTCATGAACGCCTGCATCGCCGAGCCGCGTCAAGAGATCTCACAGTTTGCGCCGCATATCCAGTCTCTTTCCATCCCGGTGGAAAAGATCGGTGCCCTTATCGGCCCCGGCGGCAAGAATATCCGCAGCATCATCGAGGAGACCGGGGTCAGCATCGACGTGGAGGACGACGGCACGGTGCTGGTGGCTTCGCCCGACGGTGAGCGCTCGGCGGCGGCTATCCGCCGTATCCAGCAGCTCACGGCAGTGCCCGAACTGGGTCGTATCTATACGGGCAAGGTCGTCCGCATCACCGAATTTGGCGCCTTTGTCGAGTTCATCCCCGGCCAGGATGGCTTGGTGCACATCTCTCAGCTGGCGGACTATCGCGTCAACAAGGTTGAAGACGTGGTCCAGGAGGGGGATGAGGTGATGGTCATGGTCATCGACATCGACTCGGATAGCCGGGTCAAGCTCTCGCGTCAGGCAGTGCTGGAGGGCTGGAGCCTGGATGAGGCCCGGCAGCGCGACCGCAAGCTGGCCGGCGGCGGAGGCCCCCGACGTGGGGGCGGTGATCGCCGTGGTGGACGTGACGGCGGCGACCGTCGTCGACGGTAGCTTTTCACCGTATTGTTATAAAGGATGACTGTATGATAATGAGACTGCCTCGATCGATCGAGGCAGTCTCCACGCGTTCTGACTTGTTCTCTGGAAAGGTGCTCCATGAGCGAGCAGAAATCCAACGACGGAAACTCGGTAAAATCGTGGTTTCGCGAGTTGGTCGAGTCTGTATTGCCGGCGCTGATGATCGTGCTGGTCGTCAACATCTTTTTGGCGCAGGCGACCCGCGTTGAGGGGCAGAGTATGGAGCCCAATCTCCACTCTGACCAACGTTTGATCATTGAAAAGATATCGTATCGCCTGCACGAACCCGAGCGGGGAGATATCATCGTTTTGCGTCGAGCGGCCGGCACAACCGAGCCGCTGATCAAGCGGGTGATCGCCCTGCCGGGAGAGACGGTCGAGATCTATAACGGCCAGGTGCTGATAAACGGCGAGCCGATCGCAGAGCCCTATCTGAGTCAGAGCACTCTGGGTAACATGCCGCCCCAGTTGGTGCCTGAGGAGCACGTCTTTGTGCTGGGCGATAACCGCCGGGCCAGCAACGATTCACGGGCCTTTGGCATGGTGGCCTACAGCGATATTATCGGCAAAGCGTGGATACGATACTGGCCGCCTGGCGAGTTTGGCCTGGTGGGCGCTCATTGATCCCGGCGATATCTCAACCCCAAACGAGGAGCACAAGGGCTCCTCGTTTTGTTATCTGTCCGTTGGCTACCTGAAAGCGTCAGATTTTTTGACGCTTTCTTACGCGTCGGGCTCCCTTTATGATTGACACCCGCTGCGCCGGGACGGTATAATCGCCCCAATGGAGCGGCCCTGCCACTCCAACCGCGAAAAGGAGCCCACCATGGCCTATAGCAAGACGTCATATCTGGAGCACACTGCCGTACGGGTGAAGGACATTCAGTGGCACATTCGCTTCTTTGCCGAGGCGTTGGGTATGCCGGTGCGCCGGATGCAGGGCGATGAGGATAACCCCGAACAGGTGTGGACGGTCGGCGGGGTGCAGCTCGTCGCCGACGAAACCTTTGACGGGCCCGAAGGCCGCATGGTGCATCTGGGCATCATGACGGACGATCTGGATGCGGCGCTGGAAGAGGTGTACAAGTGGGGCGTAACCGAGATGCCCCAGGGGCGCAACTGGTTTACTCTGCCTGATGGACTGGCTATCGAACTGATGCAGGACCCTGAAAAATAGACGAGCGCTCAGCGCATAGGCCCACCACGCCGACTCGACCGGAGAAAAGAGATCGTCGCCATGACGGGGAAACATCTGGATTCGGCTATCGCCCGATTTATCGACTCGACCGGGGATGATGTCTGGTCCGACACCTCCTTTCTCGACACGCTGATCCGCATCTGTGCGGAGCGGCTGTTTGCCATATGCCGGGCCGACGCGCGTGGCTGGCTATCGGAGGGGGACCTGCAAAGCATGTTCTACGCCATTCTGCGGCGCGAGCTGCCTCAACGGGGCATGCCCGCCTGTGCCGTTCATGCGGGTTACCCCTGTCGCATCCCCGGGCATCATATCCGCGAATTGGGCAAGCGAAGCCGCAATCTGCGGGTGGATCTGGGCATTGTGGTGCCGCATACCATCCGCATTCTGCGTCGGCGCCAGTGGGAGGGGCAGCTCGTCGCCGCCATCGAGGTCAAGCGCTGCCACGAGCGGCTTCGCGAGATCAAGTCCGACCTGGACAAACTGGCGGCCATCCGCACGGCGTGGCCCGATGTGCGGGTATACATGCTCGTTATGGGCTATCACAGCGACCTGGAAGACATCGCCGCCGTGGAGCGAACCGCGGCGGCGATGGATATTCCCCTGTTGCAGGATAATTATCTAGGGCGTTCCGATCATGTCGATCAGGGTGAGCTGGTTTGATCCGCTCAGTGGCTATCCTGCTGCTTCCCGGCCAAAAAGCGTGCGCCCAGTAGCCCCAGGAACAGACATGCCACACCGGTGATGGCGAACATGGGACGCATGCCCAGAGCATCGGCGATAAGGCCGCTCAGGGCCGGGCCGCCGAACATGCCGATGGCATAAACCGCCTGATGGAATCCCATAGCGGTGGCGCGTTCTTCATCGCTCACATCGCGAATGCTCAGCCCCATCAACACGGGATAGCTCATCCCCTGGGCGAACCCGATAAAGAACTGCACCAGGAACACCATTGCCAGAGTCGGCGCCAGCGACGCGCCCAAAGCACCGAGAAACATGGCGATAAAGCTGATATAGATCAGCGTGCGCGCCCCGGTACGCCGGACCACGGTGGTCGCGAGGAAATTCCCCAGGGTCAACACGGCCACATTCATGCTTACCAGCAGGCTTTGCATCACATCGGTGGCGCCCAGCTCGCGCGCCAGAATGGGGATAAAGCCAAAGGTGGTGGCCCAGTTCACATACTGGCCCACCGTGCTCAGCAGCGTGGGCAGTAGCACATCGCGACGGCTCACCAGTTTGACGATGCTCTGCATTGAGACGTGGCGAGGGGGGCGCACCGTCTCGCGGCCGGGGAGGATGATGAGGATGGCCAATCCGGCGGCGCCTGTGGCCAGGTAAAAGGCCAGCGAGTACCCGCCGATGTTGTTCAGCGATCCGGTGATGCCGGTGGACAACATGCGGGCCACCGAACCCACCAGGTTGAGCAGTGCACTGGCCCGCACCGCATCTCGCGGCGGGAACAGACCGCTGAACACCACGACCAGCGGAACCCACGTGCCCGCCGCAAGTCCGCTGATGGCCCGACCGATCAACATGCCGGTGGTGCTCTCGGATGCGCCCATCACATAAGCGCCCAACCCGACGAGAAAGAACCCGGCGATGATGAACGGTTTGCGCCGACCCAACCAGTCAGAGACGATGCCCAGCGGCAGCCGGATGATGGCCTGCCACAGGCCGTACATCGAGAGAATAACCCCGACCGTCGCCAGGTCGTTCGTTTTGGTGGCGACATAGGTGGGCAGGGTGGGCACGTACAGATACAGCCCCACCCAGAAAAGAAAGACGGCCGCACTATACTGAACGATGGCCGAACGACGGCCGCTTGCTTGAACCTCGCTTGCCGACGATGTCGAGGCGGCTGATCCCGCCGCCGAAGCGTTGCCCATGAGTCGACAGCTCCTTTCGACGCGATGAGATGTTGTATCTGGAGCGGATCGAGGGTTTTTCGACCCGCGGCCCAAAGGGGGGCACGCCTTTGAGCCGCCCCGGGCAAACTATTTGAGAGAGAACCTCTTTAGCGGATGAGCCAGGCGCCATCCACCGGCAACACGGCGCCATGGCAATAGTCCGCCGCTGCCGAACTGAGGAATACCACGGCCCCCTTGAGATCCTCCGGGGTGCCCCATCGGCCCGCCGGGATGCGCCCCAGAATGGCCGGGCCTCGCTCGGTATCAGCGGCCAGAGGGGCAGTCATATCGGTAAGGATATAGCCGGGCGCGATGGCGTTTACATTGATTCCCCGGCCGGCGAGCTCGTTCGCCATGGCCCGGGTGACTCCCACCACCCCGTGTTTCGAGGCCGCATAGGGCGATGCCAGGATGCCTCCCTGAAACGACAGCGCCGAGGCGACGTTGACGATCTTGCCACCGCCATGGGCATCCATGTGGCGCGCCGCGGCCTGTGAAAGGAACATCAGGCTTTTGAGATTCACCTGAACGACCATGTCCCAGTCGTCCTCGGGATACTCCAGCACCGGGTGGCGTTTGGTGGTGCCGGCGGCGTTGACCAGGATATCGAGCCGGCCGAAATGCCGCACGACCGCCTCGACCAGCGCCTCCAGATCGGTCACCGACGCCTCGGCCAGGTCACACGGTAGATGCATGAACCGGCGCCCCAACGCTTCGATCTGCGCCGCGGTGTCGTCGCATGTGCCCCGGGATACACCGGCCACGTCGGCGCCGGCTTCGGCCAGCCCCACGGCCATCGCCTGGCCGATCCCCCGACTGGCGCCGGTGACCAGGGCTACCTTGCCGTGCAGGTCGAACTGCTTCATGATCGTCATCGTCCGTTCCCCTCGCGTATGATGAAACCTGCCATGAATGAATACACGCCGCCCCGGCTATGCCCGGGGGAGGCGTGTAGAGCGCAACATCTATCTCGGTGAGGTGGCCGGTGGAGCCGACCCGTGATTTTTCGAGAGGGGGCATCCACAGACGCCCTCAGCCTGTGGCGTCGTAAAAGACGCCACAGGCGCTTGTCTCTATCCGATCATCCGCCCTGCTCGTGTGTGCGAAGTGGCGGAGACCGACGTGTGACAAGGTCTACTTACTGTACCTGGTCTCTGCCCAGGATGATGACAATGTCGGCGTCTACATCCGTTCGTGGATCAAAGCGGATATCCGCTTCGTCGAGATCGAACCGCTCGGTCAGCATCCGCACAGTATAGTCCAGTTGAGTGTGTACCGTCATGAGGGTACGCTCGTGATCGAACCGATCGGCGTTGCCATAGCGAACGATCATATAGCCCTCGTCACTCAGTTCGTTGGCGACGGTCTGGGCCAGATCGGTGCTCAACGTGCCGTTGCGCAGCTCGATACGGGCGCCTTCGGTGTTCAACCGGGCAATGTCGATCTCGACGGTGGGCTCGGCGGCAACCCCCGGCGGTGGGAACAACTCATCCACCAGACGGCGCACCTGATCCCAGTTGGGCACCTCGACCATCGCCCCCTGCGGCGTTACGACCGTTGTCGTCATGGTGCCGTCGATGGTGCCGTGGCGAATATTGCTCCTGTCGATCTGCTTGGCGATCTCTGCCACAGCGATGATGCGATCCAGCGGCATGTCGGTGCTCAGTGAATCTCCGACCAGCTCGAGCATGCGTGGAATGCGCGAGATGGGGATATCCAGGCTTAGCGCCTTGTCTCGTGCGGCCAGCAGAATGGCCTGTTGCCGCTCCATCCGGTCAAAGTCGCTGTTGCCATGGCGCGAACGCGCATATTGGAGCGCCGTCACACCGTCCATCGGCTGCAAGCCGGCGGGGATATCGATGATCATGGTGCCATAGTTCTCGTCGGGATACCGGGTGTCGTAGATGCGTTTGGGCACATCGATGGTCAACCCACCGATGGCGTCGATGAGTTGCTCGAAACCGGTAAAGTTGATGCGCACATAGTAATGGACCGGTATTCCCAGGGCGTACCACACCGTCTTTTTAGCCAGCGCCGGCCCGCCACCCGGATAGTCGCGCGAATCACCGATAAAGTGCGCCGTGTTGATGCGCCCCTCGCCATATCCGGGAATGGTCACCCAGAGATCGCGGGGTATCGAGAGGAGCGATGCCGATCGAGTGACCGGATCGACGGATACCAGCATCATCGTATCGGTGCGCCAGGGGCCCGGCTCACCGACACGCTGGTCAATGCCCAATAAGAGGACATTCACCCGTTCTTTCTGTTCCTCAACCACGGGGTCTTCTTCGCCCCCAGATGCGCGACGAGGGATGATGGGGATAGGGGGCGGCTGAACGACGCCGCCTTCAACCAGGGAGATCGGTGTACGTGCTGCCAGAGCGCGAACAGTAGTGAAATAGAGGTAACTGGAGTATATTGCCCCAGGGATGACCAGGATCATAAAGAAGGAATAGAGGGACCTTCTCAGTGCACTGTCCTTTTCAAAATATGCCATTTCTTTCTTCGCTCACTGGATTTCACACGAGCAGGCATATTATAGCATGCCTTTCGATGATGACAAGTTCACTGCAGCTAAAGCAAGACGCTTCAGAGATCTGGCGGGTTCCCATTGCGTTCTGGAGGATGAACATTACGTCAAAATCAGGGATTGGCACCATCTCTTTTTCGTGCTACAATCGGCAGCATGCTCAACCCGCTGAATGATATAACCCTAATGGCATCCTCCTGATTCAGACTCATGAACCTTTTGAGAGCGGTTTTGCCTCTTGTTCCAATTCTGGCTCCTATCATCGGCGCCTGTGTGATCGGGCTGGTTTCTTCTCCGGCGGTGACCCGCGCCAGACGTTGGATCTATCTATCGGCCCTGGTCATCACCTGGCTGAGTCTGGTCGGCCTCGGCCTGATACAGGCCGATACGGCCCGTTTCCCCTTTGGGCGTCTCTTCTCAGTGTACGGTCAGGTGCTCGAGTTCTCGTTCGGCGCCCTGTCGTTGCACGTCGCCATGTTGTTTGTCGGTGTGCTGACCCTGGTTCGGGTGGCCGGCCTGAACCGCCCTCAGCGGCGCGACGAGGCCGTCTTTATGCTGGTGCTCTGTAGCCTGGTGATAGCGGCCTGTTCGGCGGATAACCTGCTGACTCTTTGCGCTGTGTGGAGCGTACTCGATTTTGTGTTGATCGTCACCTCTCTGCGCGAGACGCCCGAACAAGAGCTTCACCACGCTGTTCGGTGCATGATGATGCACCTGGTCGCGACGACGGTCTTGATCATGGCCACCGTGCTGGTGGCCGCCGACTATAACCAGACCAACTTTGCCTATTTTCTTATGGATCGACGGCCCACTCAGCTGCTGATGCTGGCCGCCATATTGCGGATGGGCGCGTTCCCGCTGCCGATGCAATCCCGGTACCGTTGGGAGCAGACGCTGGTCGCTCTCTGCACCGGTGGCTATCTGTGGCTGCAAACAGCCGCTCTTTCGTCGCACATGGTCGGTACGGGCTGGCTGTCGGCATTGAGCGTGGGGGCGTTGCTGGCGACGGCGGCCATGGCTCTGGCCGCCAGAGACCTGCCGGCTGCGTTGCCCTACCTGTCTCTGCATAGCATCACGTTGCTTATCCTGGGGCCGTTATTGGACTCTGATCTGGGCTTTGCCGGCGGCTTGATGATGCTCATCAACCTGGGGATGACTTTGGGCGCACTGGCCGTGAACGAGCAGGTGCGTCCCTTCCCGCCTGTCGGCCCGCGGGCCCGATGGCCGTTGCTGGTCGCGCTGGCCGCCCTGGGCGGCTGGCCCCTTACGGCGGGCTTTATGGCGCGGTGGACGCTGTTTAACGCCGCGTGGGTTGCCGGTGCGGGAAGCATCTTTCTATGGATGTCCGTTACGGCTGTACTCACCTCGGTGCCGGTATGGCGTCAGTTTCATCTGATACGCCGCGATATGGGCTTTGAAGAGCAGGCTCGACCACAGCCCATCTTGTGGGCCGCCCTGTCTGCAGCGGCGGCTCTGGCGTTGTCCCTGGTGGTTCTGGCCGTTTATCCGCCATTGCTGGCGCGCATCTGGCCCGCTGCCACCATGCGGGTGAGCCTGCCCACCTTGTTCTCTCTTCCCGGCGCGCAGCCACAACTGGTGTTGTTACTGTTGTCGGCGGTGGCCGGCCCCCTGCTGGGCGGCCATGCGCTGGACCGGGCTATGCCCCTCTCCACACGCCGTAGCGAGGCCACCGAGATGCTGGTCACCATCGTGACGACGTTGCGCCTCGACTGGCTCTATGCCGGCATCGAGAGCGGTCTGTCGGTGATTAAACGGGTGGGAGAACGGGTCATCTCTGTTGTAGAGGAATCGCTCTACCCGAGCTGGATCCTGTTGTGGAGTATCATTATCGTGATGTACTTCCTGGAAAGATAAGGACGGACCATGGGCATTGACCTCATCGAGATCCCGGATCTGCTGACGCCCGGCCGTGCCGTCGTAGGAATCGTGGCTGCCTCAACTCTGGTGCTGCTCCTGCGCGAGCGCCGCCTCGCTTTGCTTCTACTACTCGTCCAGTATCTGCTTATCGGCCTGCTCATCGGCAGCCGGCTGTACCGACCCATTATCCTGGTGCGCGCCGGCCTGGGCGTCGCCATCTGCATGATTCTGTATATTACGGCCGGCCATGTGCAGGATTATTTCTCGCGTACGAATCCGCGACCGTTGAGGCGTTGGCTCAGGCTCGGGTGGCACACCATACAGGGAGGAGCCCGAGGCGATGATGCGTCTCTGTCAGAGCCCGCTCAGCAGGCTACTCTGGCCGACCGTGCCGACATGGGGTTCATCTTTCATCTGCTGGTCGTATCACTGGGCGGATTGGTGGCCTATGGGCTGTGGCGCGCCTATTCATGGCCTTTTCTCCCCACCGAAGCCAATCTGATCGCCTACTGGCTCATGCTGACCGGGTTGTTCTCGGCTCTCGTCGGCGGAGACCCGCTTCGCGTCGGGTTCGGCCTGTTGACGTTTATCAACGGATTCGAAGTGATGTATCTCTTTTTCGAGCACAGCTTTCTGGTGATCGCCTTCCTGGGGATGGTCCATGTCATCATGGCGCTGGGGATTTCGATCTGCTCCGAGGCGTGGGTCGACGCGGTGACGAGCCGGAAGGAGGCTCTGGGATGACGATTCTCTGGCTTGTCGCCCTGCCTCTCGTCGTGGCCCTGCTGGTGATTCTGTTCCAGCGATTGCCCCTTGTCAGCGTGCCGCTGGCCGCCGGCACTCTCGTAGCCGTTGCCATTCTGGCGGCCACGCTGGGCGATACCGGTTCGCTCATCATCCTGGGGCGCTCTATCGGTCTCTCGTCGCGAGAGGGCTTTAGCCTGGCCATAATCTCGGGGTTGCTGGCCGTGATGATGCTCTACACCTATGCCGTGCCCCAGGGTCAACTCTCTCATTCTCTTTCGCTGGCTGCCGTAGCGTTTTTCGCCGCCTCGATGATTGTTCGCAATATGACGATCGCCACCCTCTTTTTGCAGATGGGAGGCATCGTATCTGTGATGCTCATCCCCTCGCAGAGCGAGCGTTCCGCCATTACGGCCACCCGCGCTCTCATCGCCATCGGTCTGTCGGGCATGCTCTTGCTGCTCTCCGCATGGGCGATGGAAAGCCGCACGACGACCTTTGATACGGTGGTGTTGAGCTATATCGGTGGGATCACGTTGATCATCGGCTTTGGCATCGCTCTGGCGGTGGGGCCTTTTTATGTGTGGCTCCCGCCTGTCTTTCGCTACAGCTCCTCGCTGGCGGCTGTGGTGGTGAGCGTCGCTCTCAGCAGCACTCTGTTGGTGCATCTGGGTAACATTCTCACGGCGACGCTCTGGCCCGGTGGGCACGAGTTTCTCTCGGTGATGCTTGTGGCAGCCGGTGTGGCGACCGTCCTCATCGGCGGGCTGAGCACCCTGTTCCAGCGCACCATCAGCCGCATTCTGGCCTATGCTACCCTGGCCGACCTGGGCATTATCCTCATCGGCCTGGGGCTGAACACGCGCGATAGCCTCGGGGCGAGCTATTTGCATATGGCCTATCGCGGCATGGCGGTGGTGCTGGTGGCGATGGCCGACGGCATGCTGAAAGCGTTGCCGGGGGGAGATGATGTGGATTCACTCCGCGGAGCCCTGCGCCGTGCCCCGCTGGCCACGGCTGCCTTACTGGTAGGCGGGCTCTCTCTGGCCGGATTGCCGCCCTTTGCCGGATTTGGCACACGCTTTTCGATCTATCGTGTGCTGGCTACCGAGCATCCGGCCTGGGTTCTGGTGGTGCTGGCCTGTAGCATCGGCCCCGCCTGGTCGTTCATCCGTTGCTTTGTCGAGACGTTGCGACCGGAGCGTTCACCTGCCGAAGGACGGCGGGAGAACCTGTTCCCTGCATTGCTGACGCTGCCCTTGACGCTGGGGCTGGGGCTTCTGGGGCTGGCGCCTCAACTGCTGACCCTTCTGCCCGTTCCGTGGTTTGACCTGGTCACGCGGGGGCCGCTGCTTCTGGGGCACTGAGCAAATCTTGTCAGAGATACTGTTTGCCCTTCTCAAGCCGACGGGCCGGAGCATGTTCGAAAATACCCCTATCGCCCCATCGTGAGGGGATGATGGGATAGACGATGCCGCCCCGATGCGACCTGAGCGTTGCCCCCCGCGCGAGTTGTTTTCGAGCGCGTCCTAATGGCTGCCGAGATAGCGCAAGGCCGCCAGGATACGCTCATCCAGTTCGCTCGCTTCATCGGCGGTGGCGCCCAGCGCGTTCTGCGCCTCGACCAGGCTGTATCCCAGGGCCGTCAGAGCGTTGAGCGCATCGACGTCGATCTCTCGGGGAGTCTCGGCGGCCAGCGGTTCGGCGTCCGTCGGGCCGATGCGGTCACGCAGATCCAGCATCAGCCGCTGAGCCGTCTTGCGACCGATGCCGGGGATACGGGTGAGTGCCGCGGCATTACCCTGGGCGATAATGCTGCGTAACGTCTCGGGCGAAAAAGCCGAAAGAGCGGCCAACGCCGTACGCGGCCCGATGCCGCTCACTTCCAGCAGCATGGCGAATAGATCCAGTTCGGCGATGCTGCTGAATCCGTACAGGGTGAGCTCGTTTTCGCGTACATGTAGATGGGTGTACAGCTCGATATTCTGCCCGACACGCGGCGGCGTCTCCAGGACCGACTGCACCACGTGGACATAATAGCCCACACCGCCCACCTGAACCACCAACGCATCGTCGCGAACGAGTTGTACCTGACCATGAAGACTTGCGATCAACGTCCCCTCCGCCTATCCCTGATTCAGCAGAGCGCTCAGATGCGCCGAGTGATGGTGACAGATCGATACGGCCAGGGCGTCGGCCGCGTCATCGGGATGGGGGATATCGTCCAGATCGAGCAGCAGCCGCACCATCTCCTGCACCTGGGCCTTGTCGGCCTGGCCATAGCCGGTGATGGACTGCTTGACCTGGAGCGGCGTGTACTCGGCCACGCTCAGGCCTGCCTCGGCCAAAGTCAGCAAGAGGACACCCCGTGCCTCGCCGACCACCATGGCCGTGCGGGCGTTGGTGGCGAAAAAAAGCTCCTCGACGGCGGCCGCTTGGGGACGATACCGGTCGAGGAGCTCTTGTAGCCCGCGATGAATCTGCACCAGTCGATCGGCCGTGGGCATGTTGGCCGGAGTGCGCAGTACTCCATAGGCCACCGGCGTCAGACGATGCCCATCTCCCTCAACCAGCCCGTATCCTGTTGTAGCCAATCCGGGATCGATCCCCAAAACCAACATCGCTGAATGCCCGCCCTGTGCGCTGATCGGTAAGCGGCCAGAGACCGTCAGGCCGCGGATTCGTACTTGGCGATGGTCTCATCTCCAATCTCTAGATTGGAGTAAACCTCCTGTACATCATCGAGATCCTCGAGAAGCTCGAGCAGCTTCATGTTCTGGATGGTCTCCTTCTCACCCAGGGTGATGTTGCTCTGGGGGACCCACGAGAGCTGCGCGTTCGTGATCTCGTACGAGGCATCCTGAAGGTTCTCCTGTACCGCCTTGAACTGATCCATGGGCGTGTAAACCTCGACCAGATCTTCGTTGATCTCGACATCCTCGGCGCCGGCATCGATGGCCACCAGGGCGATCTCTTCCGGATCGTTGTCGCCCGGGGTGATGGCAATATAGCCCTTGCGCGAGAACATCCAGGCTACACATCCTTCGGCGCCCAGGTTGCCTCCGTGGCGCGAAAAGACGTGGCGAATCTCGGATACGGTGCGGTTACGGTTGTCGGTCAACGCCTCTACGATGATGGCCGTGCCGTGGGGGCCGTAACCCTCATAGATGCACTCGGCCAGCTCATTGCCGGAGCCACCTTCTCCCGATCCCCGTTTGATCGCGCGCTCGATATTGTCCTTCGGCATATTGGCGCGCCTGGCTTTTTCCAGAACAAGGCGCAGACGGAAATTCGCTTCTGGGTCCGCGCCTCCCTCGCGTACGGCAATGGCGATTTCGTGACCGATTTTGGTGAATATCTGGCCACGTTTCGAGTCGTTCGCCGCCTTTGAACGCTTGATTGAGGCCCATTTGCTGTGCCCAGACATAGTCTAACCTCCTGATCGAACCGTCTCAACTCCTCTTTTCGGTTAATTATACCATCAGCATGCCGAAATCAGCAATACGCCCCAGTTCATCATCCCGATCATGTCGAAATCGCTCAAGGTCCTACATTCGATGAATTACCAAGATAAGGGAGGATAACCGGAGGCCAGATAGTTTTTTCGCAATAAAGGGTAATATCCAAAGGTGGATCGACTCAGACCTGTTCTCGTTCCTCACTTCTTCGCCATTGCCCCCGCGCCCGATCCGGTGTAATGATCGGCAGTCCCGGTAGTGTAAATGTGGCCATCAGCCCGATCGGCCAGAGCAGGGTCTTTTCCCGACCCGGCCTGTCGATGTTCATGAAAAAACATGCCGCTCCCTGTTGACGGCGATCCCGCTATATGCTATAATCTATTTGCAAATATCAAATAGTAGTTATCTAATAGGAGCATGTTCATGCGAGGTCTTCAATGGGGTCGCCGGAGGAGGGGGCGCGAGGGTGGCGTGCGACCGCGCCGCATCCGGCAATTCATCGAACCGGCGTTACTTTTGCTGTTACACGGCGGCCCTAATCATGGCTATGGTCTCATCGAGGGGCTGCGCGATCTGGGGCTGGAGGACTATCCCGTCGATCCCAGTGCCGTGTATCGCATCCTGTACGATTTAGAGGCCCAGGGAATACTCACCTCGACGCAAGATGCCGAGCAGAGCGCCGGTCCGCCGCGCCGAGTGTATCGCCTCACCGAGGCGGGAGACGTTTACCTGAGCGCCTGGATGGAAGAGTTGCGCGCTACCGACCGGATGTTGCACCGCTTTCTGGACGCTTATAACACCCATCAACGAGAGCATGGAGTGACCGACCAAGTGACAGATGACGAGACGTTACCTGCCGCCCACCAACAAGAGGATGAGGGCAAATGAAGATCGCATGTGTGACCGATGACGGACAGACCATCAGCGCCCACTTTGGGCGCGCCGCTTACTATGCCGTAATCACGGTGGAGGATGGGCAGATTGTGAGCCGTGAGCTACGCGACAAGATGGGCCACACGCATTTTGTGAGCCGGGATGCGACGGCGGGGGCCGCCGAGCATAGCAGTATCGCCGGCCATGGCATGGGTCGGGCCAGCCACGACAAGCATGTTACCATGGCCGAGACCATCAGCGATTGTGAGGTGCTGTTGTGTCGGGGCATGGGGCGGGGCGCCTATCTGAGCATGCAACAGATCGGCATCAAGCCCATGGTTACCGATGTGGTCGGCATCGAGGATGCCGTCAAGACCTATGTTGCAGGGGGCCTGATCGATCATACAGAGGCACTGCACTGAGAGCCGGACGGCGTTCGCCCCAGAGCCTGTCGTATGCACAGGCGTGGGTGAACGACAGGCTCGAACACATGATCAGGAGCTGTCCGAAAACGATCTTGTTCAACGCGTCTGTTGCATTCGGACACACAATATGTAAAACTCTCTGGAATACCTGACAGAGGGGGATATCTTTGACGAGATGAAGCGCTGGAATAACGCCCGACACCCATCCTTTGACCCGTACATCCCATTGTATCCTTTGCCCCGACGAATGCAAGACGATGCTCCACGCCCCGACCATCGGGGTGTGGAGCATCTTTTTTGCGAATCAATCTATGCGAGGGGGATGACGCGCTCTTCGGCCACCGCGTGGTGAGCTGCTCCGGCGACGTCATTCTCCCGGCGCATCAGTCGCCGACCGCCGTATACCATAATCAGTACGATGGCCAGCACCCACTCGATGCCGATGAGGGTCTTGAACAGCCCCTCGGCGATGGTGATGGGCACCCAACTGGCTACCGCATTGCTGCCGGCATGGAGAAACGCCACCAGCAGGGCGCTACCCCGAGTGTTGTTGAACAGCCAGGTGTAGAGGATCGACGCGGCGATGACGTGGATCAGATACCAGGGCAACGGCAGCGGGCTCTGCGCCGAATCGGGAATCAGGAACAGCGGGCCGTGCCACAGGGTCCAGACCACCCCCAGGATGACGCTGGCCGCCGGCGCACTGTGACGGACCTGCAGACGGGGCAGGGCAAACCCACGCCAGCCCGGCTCCTCCTGGCCGCCGCCTAACAAAAGGACGAACAGCCAGGCCACGGGATAGGCCGGGGGCGGCGGCGAGACCCAATCGGCGGGAAGGACGCCGCCGAACAGGCGGAACAGCCCCATGACGCTGGCGCCCAGGGCGATGGGCGCCAGTAGGGCCACGCCATACCAGACGACGCCCACCCGTACGCGCAACGAGTGTAAGATCAATCTGCGCAGAGCGCCATCGCCTTCCAGCGCCGAGACGACCAGGGCGGCCAGCATCGGGCCAAAGCCACCGACGATGGTGAACAGCGTGAGAATCTCTGGTGCCGGGGCGGCACCGGCCAGAGCCAGAGGCACCCACACTACCCAGGAGAGGGCAAATGCCAGGACAAAGAAAGCGATCAGAGCGTGTTTGCGGAAGAATGGACGAATTACCTTCACGAGTTATTTCTCCCTTGTGCGCAGGGCGCGGGCGATGCCGACCAGAGCAACGGTCCAGACGATGACCGGGGCCAGAGTGTGTTGTTCGAGCAGGTCGATCAGGGTTTCCATCGGGTGATACTCCTTCAGCCGAATCGGTTTGCTGCTCCAATATATCCCCCTTTACTGCGCCCTGCGTCGGGCGGGTTGCCGGTTCGAGCACCGGTCGCGCGACCAGTCGATCGCCTGGTCGGATGGGGGGCACGATCCCTTTGACTTGCTTCTCGGGTGCAGATAGAATGGATTCCACAACCGGCCTCGTATCCTCATCATTCCCTCTGACACACATCGTTCGCAGATTTGTCCTATCGCATATCTTCCGTGGCAACGTAATGCATGACGCTCGCTCGCGCGCGATCCGTCACCGCCAGACGGCCGGACTCGATATCGGCTCTGGGGCCTCTGCCCCTTGAGTGATGGGAGCTGGATATGGAACGTGCCGACCTGATCGTGATAGGCAGCGGGCAGGGTGGTGTGCCGCTGGCCGTCCACATGGCCCGTCGGGGACAGTCGGTGTGGCTGTTCGAGCGCAGCGCCCTGGGCGGAAGCTGTATCAACTATGCCTGTATCCCCTCCAAGGCCTTTCTGACCTCTGCTCACGCCGCCGCCGATGCGCGAAACGCCGCGCATCTGGGGATCCATGTCGACGCACGCGTGGATTTTTCCACCGTCATGGCGCGGGTGCGTGATATCGTCGATGCCCGCCGTAACCATTTACAGGAGCGCATCGAGGATGCCGGCGTGCGGCTGGTGCACGCCGAGGCGTCATTTGTCGATCGACGTACCGTCTCTGGCGGTGGTGAGACGGTCCAGGCGCCGGTCGTCGTCATCAACACCGGCAAATCCCCCGTCGTGCCCGATATCCCCGGTCTGGCCGATACACCCTACATGACCTACACCACATTCTGGCAGATGAATGAACTGCCGCCGCGCACACTGGTGCTGGGCGGCGGCTATACCGGGCTGGAACTGGGACAGGGCCTGGCCCGACTGGGCAGCGAGGTATACATCGTCGAGCGAAACGAGCGCCCCATCTCGCGAGAAGAGCCCGAGGTCAGCCAGGCGTTACAGGAGGCGCTGGAAGAGGATGGTGTGCGCTTTTACCTGAACGCCCATGCCGAGCAGGTGGCCTATCGCAACGGCCGTTTTAGCCTGACCCTGCGCGGAGGAGAAACCCTGGAGGGAGAGGCGCTGCTGGTGGCCGCGGGCCGCCGGGCCAGCACTCGTGAGCTCAATCTGCCGGCTACCGGCGTCGAGGTGGACGAGTGGGGGCAGGTCGTCATCGACGATCACTTTTGCACCACATGCCATGGGGTATATGCCATCGCCGATGTCGCCGGCCAGCCCCAGTTCACCCATGTTTCGTGGGAGGATTTTCGTCGGCTGATGGCCATACTCGACGGCAAGGAGCGCACCCGCAACGACCGCGTTCTGGGCTATGCCTTCTTTACCGAGCCACAGGTGGGGCGGGCGGGGATGACGCTGAAGCAGGCTCAGGAGGCCGGCTATCGCGCCCGCGCCGTGACGCGCCCCATCCGCTACCTCACCCGTGCTACCACCCTGGGGCGCCGCCGGGGATTCTACCGCATGGTGATCGATGAGGACACCGGCCGCATCCTGGGCGCCACGCTGGTGGCTCCGGATGCCGCCGAGGTCATCCACGTCTTTATCGCTCATATAGAGGTCGGGTCGACCTGGCAGGTACTCGATCGCTCGATGCATATTCATCCGACCATGGCCGAGGGATTGCCTGACCTGGCGCGCGAGTTTGCCAGGTGACACCATATCGGGCGCCCAAACCATCGGCGCTCGTGAAAGGACAGATCATGCACAGAAACAGGAATATGGTCTGGATCTATCCGCTGCTGATGGGCCTGCTGATCGTGGCGCTGGCCCTGGCGGGCTGTGGTCTGGCCGCCGAAGAGGCTCCCGATCAAGAAACCGCCCCCGGCGAAGAGGACGGCCGCACCGGCATACTGCGGGTGGCCGCACAGCCCATCAGCCAGACCGACCCGGCTCTGATCACCTCTGAGGCCGAGGTGCTCGTCGCCAGCCATATCTATGACTATCTGGTCGATATCGATGCCGCCAACGAGATCCGGCCGCGGCTGGCCACTGAGTGGACGATCAGCGAGGACGGTCGCATCTATACCTTTACCCTGGCCGAGGGGGTGCTCTTTCATGACGGCACGCCGCTGCGCCCTGAGGATGTGGTGTGGACCTTCGATCGGCTGCGCGACCCCGAACTGGGGCTGCCCACTGCCGACCTGTACGGCAATATCGACACCATTCAGGTGACCGGCGAGCGGCAGGTGACCTTTACCCTTCAGGAGCCCAACCCCTTTTTCCTCTACGACCTGAGCGATAATCACGCCCTGATCCTGCAAGAGGGCGCTGAGGACGCGGCCACCCGGATGAACGGGACCGGCCCCTTTGTTGTGGTGGATTATCGCCCCGAGGATCGTATGCTGTTGCAGGCCAATGACGCCTACTTTATGCCCGATCAGCCTCAGGTGGCCGAACTGGAGATCATCTTTTTCGCCGATGACGCCGCGGCGGCCGACGCCCTGCGCGGCGGCCAGGTGGACCTGAGGATGAACCTTTCGGTGGCCGATTACGAGGCTCTGCGCGCCCAACCCGACTTGGTGCCCGTGGAGGTGCCCACCAACCGCTTTACGGTGATCCGCATCCGCACCGATCGCGCCCCGGGAGATGACGAGCGGGTGGTACGCGCTCTGCGACTGGCCACCGATCGACAGGCTCTCTTTGACCTGGCTCTGCAGGGATATGGTTCCGTGGGCCGCGATAGCCCCATCGGCCCCCTGTATGAAGAGTACTATGCCGAGGATCTGCCCCTCTCTGAGCGCGATCCCGAGGCCGCCCGCGATCTGCTGGCCGAGGCGGGCTATCCCGACGGCCTCGATATGATCCTCTACTTTCCCAACATCCTGAACAACTCGGACGTGGCTTCTGTGATCCAATCGCAATGGGCCGAGGCCGGCATCAACGTGCAACTGCAAGCCGAACCCGAAAGCATCTACTACGGCGAGGGTCGCTGGCTGGACGTCGATCTGGGCATCACCGGTTGGGGCCATCGCCCCTATCCTCAATTCTATTTGGACGTCATGTTGCGCTGTGATGCCGTCTGGAACGAGGCCCACTTTTGCGATCAAGAGTTCGACCGCCTTGCCGATATCGCCGGATCGACACCGGATGAGGCCGAACGTATCGAGGCCTATGCCGAGATTCAGCGCCTCCTCATCGACCGTGGCCCGCTCATCATTCCCTTCTTCTTCCCTCAGCTCGCCGTGCACAGCGATGCGATGGAGGGATTCGAATTGAACGCCTTCTCCGGACGCACGAACCTCAGCATCGTGAGTATGAATCGATAGGCGCGCCATGACTGCCCCTGCATCTCCCGCCCTGGCCGGGCCCGGAACCGGCCGCTGGAGTCGGCGCATCCGTGCGGCAGTGGCGCAGCTGTACGGGCGCGCCACCACTGCCATCGGCACCACCATATTCTTGATCTTTTTGCTGCTGGCCCTGTTTGGCCCGCTCATCGCTCCCTACGGCGCCAACCAGCAGATCCCTGGGGCGGCGCGGCAGCCCCCTTCGGCAGCACACTGGTTCGGCACCGATACTCTGGGGCGCGATGTGTTCAGCCGGGTGGTGCTGGGCGCCCGCGACGTGCTCTCTCTGGCCGGATTGGGCACGCTGCTGGCGGTGACTCTGGGCACCCTCATCGGGCTGGTCAGCGGCTACCGTGGAGGCCTGCTCGATGAGGCCATCATGCGGCTGTTCGACAGCCTGCTGTCCCTTCCCGCCCTCATGCTGGCCCTGTTGTTGCTGGGGTCTCTGGGCGCGTCGCGCACCAGCGTGTTCATCGTCATTGTGGTGGCCTATACGCCCATTGTCGCCCGGGTGGTGCGGAGCGTTACCCTGTCTGTCAGAACTCGTGGCTATGTCGAGGCGGCCCGCGCTCAGGCCGAGTCGTTCTTTCACATCCTCTTTCGCGAAATTTTGCCCTCTACGTTGCCGGCCCTGGCCGTCGAGGCGGCATTGCGTTTCTCTTACGCTATCTTTCTGGTCTCTTCCCTGGGTTTTTTGGGCGTGGGTGTGCAACCCCCCGCCCCTGATTGGGGACTCATGGTGCAGGAGGCACGGCCCACCGTCCTGCAGACGCCCTGGGCCATGTACTTTCCCGTGGCCGCCATCGCTATCGTGGTGGTGGGTGTGAACCTGCTGGCCGACGGGCTGAAGCAGATTCTGCAGGCGCCTTCACAGATCGGAGGGTAGATGCCGGCAGAAGGGGATCTCATTCTGGGGGTACGTGACCTGACCGTGGGCTATCGCCATGGCAACGGCTGGCGCGACGTGGTGCGCCGCGTCTCGTTCGATATCGCCGCCGGAGAGACGTTGGGATTGGTGGGCGAGAGCGGCAGCGGCAAATCGACGCTGGCGCTGGCCATCATGAACCTGCTGCCTGAGGAGGGCGCGGTTCGCCGGGGAAGCATCCATTTCGCCGGCGAAGATCTGCTCGCTCTGGGACGGCCCGAGATGCAGCGGCGTTGGGGGGCGCGGCTGGCTCTGGTGCCTCAGGACCCCATGTCGGCGTTGAATCCCTCGATTCGCGTGGGGGAGCAGATGGACGAGATGCTGTGGCAACATCGGGGGCTGAGCGGCCGGCAGGCGCGCGCCCACACCTTGCGGCACCTCGAGGCGGTACAACTGGCCGATCCCGAGCGCGTGGCGACCAGCTATCCCCATCAACTCAGTGGCGGCATGCTGCAGCGCGTCCTTATCGCCATGGCCATGAGTCTGGAGCCGCTGCTGCTGGTGATGGACGAGCCTACCAGCAGCCTCGACGTGACCACTCAGGCGGCCATCCTCGACCTGATGCGCAACCTGATGCGCGGCCGCCGAACCGCCGTGCTCTATATCACCCATGATCTGGGGGTGGTGGCGCGCGTATCGGATCGCGTGGCCGTGCTGTATGCGGGCGACCTGATGGAGATGGCTCCCACCGGCGAGCTGTTCCGCCGCCCGCTCAATCCCTACACCCAGGGACTGCTCGATTCGGTGCCGCGATTGGGACAGCGCAAAGGCCAGGCCCTGCTGCGGGCCATTCGCGGCAGCATCCCCTCTGCCGACAACATGCCCGAGGGTTGCATCTTTCGCCCGCGCTGCCCGCTGGCTATCGATGTCTGCCTGCAGGACGTACCCCTCTACAGTGTGACCGACGGGGCGGTCGATACCGCCCGGTATTCGCGATGTCACCGCTGGGACGAGATCGACGCCGGTGAGGTGAGCGCCCACCAGCCCGAGCCTGAGCCGGCCGCCGATGGCGTCAGCGGCAGCGTCGCCAATACCGACGACACAGCCGCTGACGCTGTGCTGGAAGTACAGGATGTGACGGTGAGCTATGGGCCGCGGCGCCGCCTGACGCGCGTTCTGCGTAAAGAATCCGCCGATCGCAACGCGGTGGACGGTGTGAGCCTGACCATCCGGCGCGGGCGTACTCTGGGGTTGGTGGGCGAGAGTGGCAGTGGCAAAACTACCCTGGCCCGCGCCATCGTGGGGTTGACCGAGCGTAGCGACGGCTCGATCCGGCTGCTGGGTCGTCCGCTGCCCCCCGGCCTCAAGGGGCGCGATCCTGCCGTTCAACGCATGATGCAGATCGTCTTTCAGGACCCGGAGGAGGCGCTAAACCCCTACCACAGCATCGGCGAGGCGCTGTGTCGCCCGGTGATGCGCCTGCTGCGCATGCCCCGTCACGATGCCATGCGCACCGTGGCCGAGATGCTGGGCGCCGTCCACCTCTCCGATGACTATGCGGCACGCCTGCCGGGGCAACTCAGCGGCGGAGAAAAGCAGCGCGTGGCCATCGCCCGGGCCTTTGCTCCGCATCCCAACCTGCTCATCGCCGACGAGCCCGTCTCTGCGCTGGATGTGTCGGTACAGGCGCTGGTGTTGAACCTGTTGAACGAGCTACAGGCCGAGACCGACAGCAGCATCCTCTTTATCTCCCACGATCTGGCAGTGGTGGCCTATGTGGCCGACGACATCGCCGTGCTCTACAAGGGGCAGATCGTCGAAGATGGAACCACCGACGCCGTCCTGTCGCCGCCCCATCACCCCTATACCGGGATGCTGTTGGCCTCTGTCCCCTCGCTGGATACGGCCATAGAGTTCGAAACGCCGTCACATCCGGCCCCGGACGAGTCATCGGCCTTCTGGCAGGTGCCCGGGCCGCCGGGCTGCCGCTTTCGCGTACGCTGTCCCTACTTTATGAAAGATCTGTGCGCCGACCGGCCGCCTCCCCGGCGTATGCACGAAGAGACGGGCAAACACATCTATTGCCACATCCCCCCCGACGAGCTGCGCGAAAAGGAGGGAACATGATTCGGTACATCCTCCGGCGGCTGGGCTTTTTGCTGCTCACCCTGCTGCTCACCTCGATCATCATCTTTGCCGTTACCCGCTGGCTCCCCGGCGACGTGGCCCGCGTCATCCTGGGGCGCGAGGCCGGTGAGGCGGCGCTGCAGGCTCTGCGCGAGGAGTTGGGGCTGGATCGGCCGTTGTACGTGCAATATTTCCAGTGGCTGGGCGATTTCGTCACCGGCGACTGGGGCCGTTCGTATGCCACCCGCACCGATATTCTGCCCATCGTGATGGAGCGGTTGCGCAACTCGCTGCGGCTGGGCGCCGTCACCCTGGTCATCTCGATTCCCCTGGCGGTGGCTCTGGGCGTACTGGCCGGCCTGAACGAGAACTCGCTGCTGGATAACGTCATCAGCATCTCGGCGCTCTCGGTGGTGGGGCTGCCCGAATTCGTTACCGGGCTGGTCCTCATCCACCTCTTTGCCTTCAACTTGCGCCTGCTGCCGGCCAGCTCGGCCGTACGCCCCAACGCCGGGTTCTTCGAGGCGTTGCCCATGCTCATCCTGCCCGCCCTCACCGCCACCCTGGTGCTGCTGGCCTACATCGCCCGGCTCACCCGCGCCGGCGTCATCCAGGAACTGCGCGAGCCCTATGTGCGCACCGCCATCCTCAAGGGCATGCCCTACCGCCGCGTCATCGTGCGGCATGTGCTGCGCAACGCCCTCATGCCCACCATCACCGTCATCGCCATCAGCCTGGGTTGGCTCATCAGCGGGCTGATCGTCATCGAGAACGTCTACAACTATCCCGGGCTGGGGCGGCTGCTGGTGTTCGCCATCGATCGGCGTGACCTGCCCGTTATCCAGGCCATCACCATGATCACCGCCGCCGGCTTTGCCGGCGCCAACCTTCTGGCCGACCTGCTCTACGCCCTGCTGAACCCGCGGATACGTCTGGGGGCGTGAGGGGGGAAGCCGTTATCCGATGCCCTCCGCGGGATTCTCCCGGTCGACCGTCCATTGCGCCGGATTCCGATCAATGTATTCCCGGATGGCCTGCCAATCGGCTTCCCCGCGGATGATGTGGTCGTAGTAGTTACGCTGCCAGACGATGCTCCCCGGCGTACCGAACAGGGCATTGATGCGACGAGTCGATACAGTCTTGAACGCTCCGATCAGGCTCCCAAGTGATTTGCGCGTGGATGCGCTCTGGATCGGTCCTGTAGGGGCGGCTCGCGAGCCGCCCCTACGAGAGGCGTCGTCATCGACAAGAATCAGGATACCGTGCAGATGGTTCGGCATCACCACATAGGCGCCCAAATGCACATAAGGATACTGCTCTGCCAACCAGCGCCAGCATGCATCGACCGTTCGTCCCGCCTCGTTCAGATGCATCCTGCCGCCTATCACCTCATCGAACAATGCCACCCGACCTCGCGTCACCATCGTCACGTAATATGCGCCGGGCAGTGTGTAATCGTGCCCGCGCAGACGGATGGATCGGCGGTGATAAGATATGTCCCGAAGCATACCCATGTGCGGTAGGCTGGATAGACAACGTTTTATCGCGGATTCTGTCTGAGTGCAAAGAAAGTTTGTTCCTCCGCGTGTCCTATAGATTATTGATCCCCCTTGCCCCTCTTCCTATTCGAGGCTACAATGCCCTCACCCATACCGATCGCCGAAGGAGGGGCGATGCCCGCTCGCCTGGGAGTATCTATCCGCATACTCGGCGCCCGCGACATGCCCTCTCACGACGCCCGCCCCTGGCCGCAGAGCCCGCACCTCAGCAGAAGCCTGATCTATCTGCGCGACATCCTGTACTACCTGCGGGCCAACGGAATCCACGCTTATCGTATGAACTCCCACCTGGTGCCTGCCGCCGACGTGTGGCGCGAGCAGATCCACGAGTGCGCCGCCGAGCTGGCCGACGTGGGGCGGATGGCGCGGGAGGACGGGGTGCGCCTCACCTTCCACCCCTTTCTGGAGGTCGTCCTCAACGGCCTCGACGAGGATCAGACGGCGCTGGCCGTCGACCACGCCAC
>JBMNOI010000172.1:0-5338 GCA_050942995.1 Anaerolineae bacterium | reverse complement strand
CGCACCACTAGATCGGTGTGGTCCGAATCGACGGCGCCGTCGCCCAGCGCCTCCCCCATCCGCACACGCTCCATCACCATCTCGCGAATGGCGCGAGGAATGTATGCCAGGGGTGGGCGCACGTTCGCCTCGATGGCATCCAGCTCGTTGCCCAGGTACATGGCCTGCAACACGCTGTCGCGATCTTCCTCCAACACCTCGCTCAGGCGTACGCTATCGCCAATCAGGTCGCGCACCACCTCACCCAGCGTCTGCCCATAGGTCTTTTTGAACGGCACCGAAGGGGTCATTCCATGGTCGGAGAGGATAAAGAGATCATACGGGCGCGGCGCCATAAAACGCCGGAACGAGTCGATCTGTCGGATACGCGCGTCAACGGCATCCAGCGAACGCAGGGCCGGAGTGGATAGCGGCCCGTATTGATGGGCCAGCGCGTCATATCCCAGGTAGGTGGTATAGATAGCCGGCACGCCGCGATAGATATCCACCATCACGGCAAAGGTCTGGATCTCGCGAAGAATGACGTTGCTTACCACCCGCAAGAAGGCAAAGCTGCCCTTGCCGGGTCGCGCCGGGCGCTGCTTCACGACCGCCGTAAAGTATTGCACCCGGTCGGTCACATATTCCCACAGCGACAGGATCAGCATCTTGAGGGTGCGAAACGGGTTGAGGATAAAGAGGAGGAAAAAGCCCAACCCTCGGACGCTTTCGAAAAAGCGCTTGCGGTTCATGGCGCCGAGGGTAAAGAGCGATAGCGTAGCGTCCCCGTCGAACATGTTCATATAGCTGGAGCCGCCCACCAGAATGCCCCGCTGCCTGTCCGAGATGCGATCCTGCAGGGCATGTATCGCCCCGGGGTGAGAACACACGACCGACTCGCCCGACGCCTTGTCATACCAGCGATAAGCGGGGATGTCATCGTTGTTACCGTACATGATGCCGGCCTGGGCCGCCGGCGTCGTACAGGGGATACCAGAATGCCACGGGTGTAGCGCACACCCATCCCGCTGCAACATGCGTTGCAGGTAGGGCAGCCGCCCCTGAGTCATCGCCGTGGTCAGGTGCACATAAGAGAGGCCGTCGATCTGAATGACGATAAAGCCGCGCTGTGTCGAGGGTTCTACGAGGGACAGCCCCAGACGGCGGGCGGTCTCGGCATATTTGCGAGAGTAATATGACCCCAGGATCGCGGCGATGGTATCCAGGAGCACCCGCACAAAGGCAGACAGAGCCGTCCGAATCGTCCTCATCGCCGGCTCATGGACATGTCTGATGAAACGATCCGATCAGGTGTAAAGCACCGAGTTTTCGCCGCCAAAAGGGTTTGTGGCATACTCATCGGCCTGCCAATCGTTCTGCCAGGTGCTGCCGTTGATCAGATAGCGAAAATGGTACGTTCGATTCCGCTGCAATTCGAGGACGATCTGCCATGATCCATCCTGTCCTTGCTTAAGCGGATGAACGTGCCGATTCCAGTCGTTAAAATCTCCTACGATATGTACGGTATCGGCCCCTACCGTCGCAGGCACGCGAAAAGTCACCCGGGTTGTATCCGGAGCCGACCCCGGCTCCTTGATGATCATGATCCCTCCTGTGACATCGCCGTCCAGGTGACCCGGCGGCGCTGCCGTCCATAGAGTGGATTATATAATAGACTCGATCATGGGCGCAAAGCCGGGACAGATGACGCGACAGACCGATCGGGGATGGGGCGAGTCTGCTATTCCTCTTCGGCGGTGGCCCGGCCGGTGCGGGCCCGGTTGACCGCCTCGGTCTCTTCGTCCGAAAGGGGATATGGGGAGCGCCACTGGGCCAGAGGTTTGGCGTATAGACGCGCCTCGCCGCGAGCGTGCAGGTTGCACAATACCAGACCGTTTCCGTCCGCATCGGCCAGAGCCACGGCAAAGCTAAGATCTCCCCCGGTATCGTCAAAGGGGTTAAAACGCAACATGCCCACATGCTGAACTGACGAACGCAAAGTACGCTCTCGTTCACGATCCGAGGCCTCTAACGTCGCCAATCCTGCCAACGTCTCTTCCACGCGCGACAAAATATGGTCGAGCGCTTGCTCCAGAGTGTCTCCGTCGACGCCCGACATCAAACGCCGATACTGACTTTCCAGGCGGCTCATACGGCGCTGTACCACGGCAAGCCATATACCCAGGGCGATAATCACCGCCAACAATCCACCTGCCACGAGCAGGATGGTCGAGTCAAGGTTGATCAATGATGCTGCCTCCGGTCGATTTGCGGGCTCCAGTCTAAATGAGGCCGCACATTCAGTCAAATAGCGCCTCGATGGGGCAACAACCGCATCAGACGGCCTATTCCCGATACGCCACGGCATATGCGATGGTGCTATGCCACGACACCGTCTGACCGGCAAGCTGACGCAGGAGCAACCCGCGCACCCTGGCCACCTCGTCTTCTGCAAGCCCTTTCGCCAGATGTTGCCCGTAGGTGGGACGGCTTCCTTCACTCACGCCGAACCAGCGCGCCACCTGCTCGGCCGTCACCAGATGCTCCGTCTCGACCTCCCGGGCGGTTATCTGAATACGGGTATATCCGGCATCGGCAAGCGCCGCCTCGAGATCGGCGGCATCCCAATTCGTCATCGGATCGTCAGGGTCCGCATAGATGGCCTCTTCGCATTCGATCAGCCTGGCGACCAGGTCGGCGTCCAGTGAAGAGGTGTCCACCAGCCGGTAAAGTCGCTGAGCCCGGCGTGGAACAGCCTCGGCCAGACTCACAGCGCCGCCAACCCGCAGTCGTGAGGCCAGTCGGCCCAGGATGGCGGCACGATCGGCTCGTTGAGTCAGAACGTTGCGCCCCACCAGCAGGTCATAGCGCACGTCGTCGTAACCCGCCTCGGCCAGCAGCGCGTCCAGATCGTCCAGGTCGCCCTGCAGGATCACAGGGCGGCCCAGTTCGGACAATTGCGCCGCCTGCCGACGCAGCGTATCGGCCGAGCGGGCGTCGCGGGCCAGTGCCCACACCCCGCCCTCGGGGGCCAGGCGCAGCGCCTCCCACGTCAACAGGCCGCTGCCGGCGTTCAGATCCAGAATCAGGTGGTGGCGATGCACCGGCACCGCGGCGAATAGCTTGTCGCGCACCTCGCCCATGCGACGCCCGGCATCACTGATCGCCCGCCGCAACCAGCGCTCCTGCGCTCGATCGGTCGGCGAAAAGGTCAGGGCCTCCTCCAGCGTCGTCTCGGACTCGAGCATGGCGGCGATCTGCTCCTCGCGCCGTCGCTCCACATCGGCTTTGATGCCGGCCTCGTATCCCTGGTCGCTCGGCTGATAAAAGGTCTTGCCCTGCAACGCCTCGGGCAGATATTGCTGAGCGACCCAGTGATCGCGGTAGGCGTGGGGATAGAGATACCCCTCCCCGTGGCCAAAGCCCTCTTTATCGCGACTGGCGTCCTTCAGGTGAACCGGCACGGCGTCCTCGCGCTCGCGCTCTACCGCCTGTAGCGCGTCAAAGTAGCCCAATGTCGAATTGGATTTGGCAGTAGTCGCCAGATAGAGCGCCGCCTGGGTCAGGTGGAACTGTCCTTCGGGCAAGCCCACCCGTTCAAAGGCCGCAGCCGCCGCCTCGACCACCACCAGCGCCTGAGGATCGGCCAGCCCCACATCCTCACTGGCCAGAATCAGCATGCGCCGAAAGATAAACCGCGGGTCCTCCCCGGCATACACCATCTTGGCCAGCCAGTACAGCGCGGCATCGGGGTCCGATCCGCGCACTGACTTGATAAAGGCGCTGATCGTATCGAAATGATAGTCGCCCTCCCGATCGTACAGCACGGCGCGCCGCTGGATCGACTCTTCCGCAACGCCCATGTCTACCACCACCACACCGTCATCATTCGGCGGGGTTGTCTCGACGGCCAGCTCCAGAGCGTTCAGCAACGAACGGGCATCGCCGTTGCTAACGTTCACCAGATGATCCAGCGCGTCGGGGGCGAGCTCTACCCGCATCTGACCGTAACCCCGTTCGGGATCGGTCAGAGCGGCCCGGGCGACCTGGCGCAGATCGTCATCGGTGAGGGGCACGAGCTGAAACACGCGACTGCGGCTCAGCAGCGGACGGTTGACGGAGAACCAGGGATTCTCCGTTGTAGCGCCGATCATGATGATGGTGCCGTTCTCGACCCAGGGGAGCAGGGCATCCTGCTGGGCCCGATTCCAGCGATGCACCTCGTCCACAAAGAGGATGGTGCGACGCCCGTACAGCTTGCGATCTTCTTGCGCCCGGGCAACCACCTCTCGCACATCCTTGACGCCGGCCAGTACGGCGTTCAGCGTCTCGAATCGGCTGCTTGTGGTGTTGGCGATGATCATCGCCAGCGTGGTCTTGCCTGTGCCTGAGGGGCCGTAAAAGATAACCGACGAAAGCTGATCGGCCTGAATGGCCCGTCGCAGCAATCGCCCCGGTCCCACCACATGCTCCTGCCCGACGAACTCGTCCAATGTACGCGGGCGCATGCGCGCCGCCAGAGGCGCCTCCCGGCTGATCCGCTCCGCCTGTGCGTGGCTAAAAAGATCCATGGTCTCCTATCAATGCCCCGTCGTCGCATTCCGCGCTCATGATGATGCATGGTATCGACTGCATCATCGTCTATTATAGCATGCTCCCCCCATCGGTGAACAACCGTTGCGCATCATCCGGTGAGGCGGCATCATCAGCGGCCGGCCTCTCCCGGCAGCGGAGCGCCTGGCGCAGCGCCCGCAAGGCGCTGCGTCCCATCGTGACCTCTTCCGGAGATACAGCATGCTCGCTGTATCGGGCTTTGACAAAGGCGGCCGTCAACTGTTGTGTCGAATCGGCGTCGTCGGGCAACGCCTCGACCAGCATCCGCTGATACTCCAGCGGCGTGTCCGACGGAGCGCGCCTCAATCCCCGTCGCTCCCCCTGTTGCAGCAACAGGAGGTAAAGATAGCGCACCCGCTGGCGCTCGTCCATCTGCCACCAGAATATACGGCGCCTCGTCCCGGCGGAACGGCTCCGGCGGGCGGCCAGCACCCGGTCGATCTCACGGCGCAGACCGCGCGCGGCTTGCGCCACCCCATGTTGAAGACGTCTCCCCGTGCCGCTCAACCAGCCCCACACGCGCGCCAGCCAGTGCCGCCAGCGGGGCATGGGCACCGCACGGTAGAGGACGAAATAGTATAATGAATAGCCTGCAATCCCGACCAGGATGGCCCAGAACAGTAGTGAGCGCACCAGTTGCCACCAATCCGCCCCGTCCCCCGTAGCGGTCGGAGGCGGCGGGGGAGGCGGCGTCAGGGGCATACGGCCCGTCACCGGCTCGGGGCGCAGAGAAAAGAGTTGCATG
>JBMNOI010000044.1:0-27941 GCA_050942995.1 Anaerolineae bacterium | reverse complement strand
GTATCATCCTATAGTATACCATTTATGGCAGGCAGGCAAAAAGCAGAGCAGGGTGAAAATAGAAAAAAAGGCGGTAGCAACACGTTTTGTCAGTTCGGCCTGTCGCAGGGGAATGCATAGAATCGTTCTCTCGACGCCTTCCGGTTGAGATCGCCCGAGGTTGCGTCCAGATGTGCATGGGGGCGGCCATGTTCGGGCGGGAAAAGTGAATGAGGGTATTACGTATTAACCCACATTATCCCACATATTTATGTGGGATAATGTGGGTTAACCGCATTAGTTTCCCGGATGATCGGCCAGGATGACGATCTCGTCGGCGTCGATCTGCACCGGATACGACTCGCGCACGGGACCGGAAAAGGTCACGCTGACCGTCTGTCCAAAGGCCAGATCGGCAAAGGGCACCTCGACCTGTTCTCCGTCCTCATCCCGGACGATACGGGTGCCATCATTGACATAGACAATTGCCACGGGGAACGGGTTATCCTCGATCTTTTCCCCCTCGACGCGGATAGAGCCCAGGCTCGGTCCGTCTCCTTCGGCGGGGACGATCTCTGAGATATTGCCGCGCATGACGGCGCTCTCCTGGGGATCCGGATAGGATGGCGATGCGGGCGATCCGACGGCCGCACAGCCCGTCGCCAGCAGGGCGACCAGAGCGATCAGGGTCAGTCTCATGATTTGTTGTCTCACAGAATGTCCTCCTCAGTGTGCGAATTCATCATATAGACGACGGCGCATGTGTCTCGGTTCCATTAAGGCCGTGGTGGCAAGTCACAGAACAACCCTTTTCCGAAGGGGGCGAATGCAAATCGCAAAGAGACCTTCGGAAGGGTTGCCGGGGAGCCGGCATACGCGCATAAAGAACCCGTCTCTTTACGCGAAAACAGGGGCAGAAACGCGACTCTGGGCGGGCTGTTGCGTATACAGGGTAGATACAATTTAAGGCGCGAACCACACGATATGGAGTGGATGATCATGAGAGATCGAGGGGCACTGTACGTCGGCATTCTGCTACTGCTGTTGGGGCTATTCTTCCTGTTCATCGAGGCGGCCGGCTCGTTGCTGGCGCCACTGGGGCTGCGTTTTGGGTGGGCGCAGGCCTGGCCGTTCATCATTCTGTTCGTGGGGCTGGCTTTCTGGCTGCCCATCCTGATCTGGTGGGGTCAGCGGGAGAATCTATCGGGGCTGGCGGTGCCGGGCACCATCATCCTTACCGTCGGCCTGATTCTGCTCTATCAGAACGTCACCGGCGATTGGAGAAGCTGGTCGTACATGTGGGCGTTCATCCCCATGTCGGTGGGGCTGGGGTTGCTGGCGATTTACGGGCTGGGCAAGCGCGAGCAGGGGCTGCTGGTGGCGGCCGGCATCGTCAGCGGCATCGGCCTGGTGTTCTTTGTCATCTTTGCCTCGGCCTTTGGCGGCCTGATCCGCCTGTTGGGACCGGCGGCCCTCATCCTCATCGGCGTGTTCATCCTCATGCGCGGCTTGCAGGCGCGGGCGGCCGGCACCCGGGACGAGTGGCCCGAAGAGTGATCGGAAGAGTGATCGGAAAGGTGGTCGGAAGAATCGCCGGGCTGTTCGTGTCGAATAAATAAAAAACGCCCCCGTGGAGACAGCCTCCACGGGGGCGTTTTTTCACCCGGCGGGAACGCCGGCGCCGACGGGGTTTAGCTCGGCCAGGGTGCCCAGCACTTCTTGCAGGGCAATCTGCCAGTCTTGTTGCAGGGGTAGCCAGACACGAGTGCCCCGTGCTCGGGCGGCCGGATGTCGCGCCGCAATCTCCCCGACGGCGTCGGCCGTGAGGGGCAGCGGCAGCGCCAGGGCGATCTGCTGGCCGTCCCCTTTGATCGCCAGCACACCGGCCTCGGACGCCAGTACCCGCACCCTCAGCAGGTAGAGCAGCCCACTCGCCGGCTCGGTGAGATCGCCAAACCGATCGCGCATCTCTTGTTCTACGTCGTCAATCTCGTTGATCGATTCGATCCGCGCCAGGCGGCGGTAGAGTCGCAGCCGCAGAGGCCCATCGGAGATAAACTCTTCGGGCAGATAGGCCGATACGGGCAGATCAATGCTGGGGCCATAGCCCAGAGCGGCGACAGAGGCGGCGGCGGTGGCATGCTGCGCCCGCCGGATGGCCTCGATGGGTTCACCGCTCTCCTCGCGCAGCTCATCGACCGCCTGTTGCAGCAGGCGGGTATACAGGTCAAAGCCGACTGCGGCGATATGGCCGTGTTGTTCGGCGCCGAGGATCTCGCCGGCGCCGCGAATCTCCATGTCTCGCATGGCCACGCGGAATCCGGCGCCCAGCTCTGAGGCTTCCTGAATGGCCTGCAGGCGCTGTCGGGCGATATCGGTGAGGGGCGGCTTGTACAGCAGATAGGCATAGGCCCGGTTCACCCCCCGGCCTACCCGGCCGCGAAGCTGATATAGCTGCGCCAGACCAAAGGTGTTGGCGTTATCGATGATGATGGTGTTGACGTTGGGGATATCCAGGCCGCTCTCGATGATGGTGGTACAAAGCAGAATATCGTACTCACCCTGGGCAAAGCCCAGCATGACCTGCGCGAGCTGATCCTCCGGTATCTGGCCGTGGCCGATGACGAGGCTGGCCTCCGGGACGATGCGGTGCAGCTCGATCGCGACCTGCTCGATATCCTGCACCCGATTGTGGACAAAGTAGATCTGCCCGCCACGATCCAGCTCGCGCAGGATGGCCTTGCGCAGCGTGGCCTCATCGTACTCTGTCACAAAGGTGCGCACCGCCAGGCGATCCTCCGGCGGCGTATCGATGATGCTCATGTCGCGGATGCTACTCAGCGCCATATAGAGGGTGCGCGGGATGGGGGTGGCGGTGAGGGTCAACACGTCTATCTCGCGGCGCAGCGCCTTGAAATGCTCCTTGTGGCTCACGCCAAAACGCTGTTCCTCGTCGATGATGAGCATGCCCAGGTCTTTGAAGGTGACATCTTTGGACAGCAGGCGATGGGTGCCGACGATGATGTCTACCCGGCCGGCGGCCAGATCCTCCAGCACCATCTCTTGCTCCTGGGGCGAACGGAAGCGAGACAGCATCTCGATGGTGACGGGAAAGGCGCGCAGCCGCCGCCTGAAGGTGTGAAAATGTTGCTGCGCCAGCACAGTGGTGGGCACCAGGACGGCCACCTGTTTGCCGTCCATCACGGCCTTGAACGCGGCGCGCAGGGCCACCTCGGTCTTGCCATAGCCCACATCGCCACAGATAAGGCGGTCCATGGGCTTGGGGCGCTCCATATCGGATTTGACCTCATCGAGCGCCCGGAGCTGGTCGGCTGTCTCTTCATACGGGAAGGATTGCTCCATCTCGTGTTGCCACTCGTTATCGGGCGCAAAGGCATGTCCCGGGGCCACCTCACGGGCAGCGTACAGCTCCAGCAGCTCGGCGGCGATATCGCGCACGGCGCGCTCGGCACGGCTCCGCACCGTCGCCCATTCGCTGCTGCCCAGGCGGTGCATATAGGGCTCGCGTTCGTCGGCGCCCAGGTAGCGGCTGACGCGATCGGCCTGATGGATGGGCACAAAGAGCCGGTCGCCCGAGGCGTATTCGATCTCCAGATATTCGCGTTCCAGGTTGCCGATGGCTTTGCGCACCATACCGTGGTATCGGCCGATGCCATACTCGACGTGCACTACATAGTCGCCATCCTGGAGGTCGGCGAAAAAGGTCTCGGGGGCCGTACGGCGCGGGCGCGTCGGCCGACGCCGTCGCATGCGCGTCCAGCCAAATACCTCGGCATCGGTAAGCATCACCAGATGCCCGGGGATATAGACCCAGCCCTCGGCCAGGATACCGTCCACCAGGGTGATGCTGCTCGGATTGGGCGGTTCGAGCAGATCTTCGACGGGCATGCTGTAGACGTTTTGCTCACGCAGCAGGTCGGCCAGGCGTTCGGCCTGTCGGCTGACGAGCACCACCCGCTCACCGGTGTGGCGCAACTCGGCGATATCGGACAGGGCGTCGCGCATCTGTCCGCCGTAATGAGGAGCGGCCATGAACATATCGCGGAACAGCGCCGGCGACTCGTCCGCGCCATACCCCATGTTTATCGCATGATCGGCCGCCAGCCGCTCTTTGATCTCATCCCATGTGAGATAGGGGACGGCATAATTGGCCGGCAGGTGCCCGTCCTCGATCATCTCGGCGCGCAACCCGGTGGCCTGATTCTCCAGACCGATCGCGGCCGTCTCGAGGGTGACCAGATCGTCCACCAGCAGCAGGGTGTTCTCGGGCATAAAGTCCAGGAGGGTAGAGGGCCTCGGGTAGAGATAGGGCAGGTAGAACTCGATGCCGGTGAAATAGTTACCGGCGATGAGTTTTTCGATCTCTTCGCCCATGTGCTGACGGGTGGTGCTGTTGCAATGGCTCAGGTCGATGCCCTGCAAGGCCGACGCCGCGGCCTTGCCCCATTCGGGCAACGCCTCGCCGGCCGGGGGCAGGGCGACCTCTTGCAGGGTATCCTGCGAGCGCTGTGTGGCCGGATTAAAGGCGCGGATCGAGTCGATCTCGTCGCCGAAAAAGTCGATGCGCAGCGGCTCTTCACGGTTGGGCGGAAAGATATCGACGATGCTGCCACGGTGAGAAAAGGTGCCCGGTTCTTCGACCACCGCCACCGGCTCGTAACCGGCGCGGACGCAATGCTCCAGAAAGCGATAAAAGGGAATCACATCGCCCACACGCAGGGTGCGTGTGGCACGGCGAAAGGCCATGGGCGAGACGCTGCGGGTCATCAGCGCCCAGATAGACGCCGTAACCACCAGCCCACGCCCCGGTTGCTCATCGTCCTCACCATTTTGCACCGCCAGAAGGGAAGAGAGCACGTTCACCCGCGCCTGAGTGGTCTCGCGGTCCCACGGAGTGCGATCGTAGAATACGGTGTCGGGTGCGTGGAAATAGAGTACCCGGTCGGCCTCGCCCGACCAGATGCGCACCTGATCGGCCAGATGACGGGCCTGTTCCGGCCGTCCGGAGACGAGAACCACCGGTCCGGGCCAATCGCGCTGCAGGGCGGCCACCACAAAGGGTCTCGCTGCCTCCAGGAGATCCAGCGACAACGCGGGGAACCGCTCGTCATCATGGGGGGCGCCGGTCAGCGCGCGGGCGCTCTCTATGAACTGACGAAAGCGGGCATCGTTTCGGATGAGGGATAACAGACCTTCGAGTTTCACGGGTATGCCTTCTTTGTAGAACGCGATCCGACAGATAGATCGCCATCGTGCGGGGATCGGGCGACGCGAATATGGTTAGCTCGTGTCAGCAGTGCGCACAATGTCGCGGCCGTTATAGCTGTTCATCGCCTCACGAATACCCTTGTCCAGAACGCAACGCACGATCTCGTCAATGACGTCATAGACCGCGTGGATGAGCGGTTCCTGGTCTCGATCAAAGTCATTGAGCACATAGTCGGTGGGATCGCCATGGACGGGGCGGCCGATGCCGATGCGCAGCCGGGCAAAGCCGGCAGAGCCGAGCCTTTCGATGATCGACGCGATGCCGTTATGGCCGCCGCTCGACCCGCCTGGGCGCAGGCGGATGCGCGCCAGGGGCAGATCCAGGTCGTCATAGATAACGAGGATACGCTCCGGCGGGATCTTGTACCAGTGGCTGACGGCGGCGACCGCCTCTCCGCTGGAATTCATAAAGGTGAGCGGTTTGACCAGCAGAACGCGATGCGCGCCGATATGTAGATCGGCGATCTGGGCGTTGAATCGGGAGCGGCGCCACTCGATGCCATACTGTCGCGCCAGATGATCGACGCACTGGAAGCCGATGTTGTGTCGGTTTCTCTCATAGCGTCGGCCCGGATTACCCAGTCCGACAACGAGGAATGACGGAGGCCCCTCTGGCGCCATAGAAGGGGTGGCAGGCGTCGAGGGGTGAGTGAGTGAACGACGTGTTAGCCTTTTGATGAACGACACAATACAAACCAATCAGGGGGCTGTCCTCGAATGACCTCCCCGGCAATCGGGGCGCCTGAGGACAGCCCTGAGATGTCAGAACGAATAGAACATGGTCAAACGGCGACGCCTTTTACAGCAGGCGGCGCAGGCCAAACACCAGGCCCAGCACAATAAACACCACGCCCATCGTCGCCGCACCGAACATGAACGCCTCGCGCCAATCCGCGGGGTTCACCGGCAAAAGCGGCTGTTCACCGGGGCGTGACAGCGTCGGTGTGGCCGTGGGCACCGATAGCGCCGCAGCCGTGGGCCGGATGATCTGCACTGTGGCCGTGGGGCGCGGGCCGGTTTCTTCGGCCAGGGCCGGTGGCGTCGGCGTCATGTCCGACGGCTCTTCGGTAGGTGTCGCCTCTTCAGGCGTCGGCGTCTCCGTCGGCTCCGAGTTTGCGACGGTGATGCCCCGCACAAAGAACGCTTCCCAGTTGCCATCCTGCTTGACGGCCTGTAGTTGCAACGAATAGACGCCATCGGGTATGCCGGTGGTATCCCACACCTCTAGCTGACCGTTGATGACGGGCGAATCGTGCAGCGATCCGATGACGGCCCATTGGGAAGGATTAGGCCCCACTCCGAACTCGACCTTGTAGAACTGGAAATCTGCAATCGAGGCCGAGCCGATGATGGGCACACGCCCACGTACGACCTCATTCATACTCGGCGAGGTGATCTGGACCTGTGGGCCCTGGGCAACTCCCGTTGTCGGAGCCAGCAGGCCTATCATCACCACCATCGCCACAACGACTGAAGCGATAACCCGTCCTCGCATTCCCGCTCCTTCACCTGTACGGTAACTAACGCCCAGAGTGTACCACGAAATAGATCAACGAGCAAAGCAAACGGTGACCGGCCGATCCACTGAAATCGAGAGCCAAGTTGACACCCCCGGTGACCGATCTAGAATGTTACTTGTCATAGTGGGTCACCCGACCGGGGCTGTAAAGTTTGTCGCAAACCGGTAAAGCGCCTGCTTCATCCCGATATGTTCCGGGGAGATGGGGGCGGTGCGGGTGCCGCAGTATTGACCCTCCGACAAACATCGAGCATGACGAATCGGAGCGATGTATGCAGATCCAACCGGTAAATCCCCGGAGGGCGGCCGATATCGACGCGTTTATCCGCCTCCCATTCGACCTCTATCGCCACACCCCCCAATGGGTCCCGCCCATGGTGGCCGAAATCGGCCACCTGTGCCGTGGCCAAAAACACCCCTTCTTCCATCACTCAGAGGCGGCCTTTTTCCTGGTGCGTCGGGGACGCGATACACTGGGGCGCATCGCTGTGATGGACAATCGTCGCTATAACGCGTATCACGATGCCCGCACCGCCTTTTTCGCCCTGTTCGAATCGGTGGATGATGTGGCGGTAGCCTCTGCGCTGTTTGACGCGGCGGCTCAATGGGCCCGGGATCGGGGGTTGGATCGGCTGGTGGGGCCGCGCGGATTCGCCCGGGGTGACGGACTGGGAATGCTGGTAGAGGGATACGAACATCCGGCGGTGATGAACATCCCCTATCATCATGCCTATTATCAGCGCCTGGTCTCGGCGGTGGGGCTGGAGAAAGAGATCGACTATCTCTCGGGCACGTTGTGGCGCGACCACGGCCTCGCGCCGCGCTTTTTCGAGCTGGCCGAGCGGGTCAAAGCGCGTCGCGGGCTGGAGGTCCTGCAATTCAAAACCAAAGACGAGCTGCGTGCCTGGATGCCGGGCATTCACAAGGTATACAACGAAGCGTTCACCCATATCTGGAACTATTACCCGGTGGATGAGGCCGAGATCCGGCACATGGCCGGGCAACTTCTCTCCGTGGCCGATCCGTCATTAATCAAGTTGGTGTTACATCAGGGGGAGGTGGCCGGTTTTCTCTTGGCCTTTCCCGATATTTCGGACGGTCTGCGACGGGCCGGCGGGCGGCTGTGGCCCCTGGGCTGGTGGCACCTGAGCCGCGAATTTCGGCGCACCCGCCGGGCAAGCATCAACGGCCTGGGGTTGTTGCCGCGCTATCAGGGGCTGGGAGGGAGCGTGATCCTTTACAGCGAGCTGGCCCGCACGTTGATCTCGTCTCGCTTTGAGGAGGCCGACGTGTCGCAGGTGTCGGAGGAGAACGCCAAAAGCCTGGCCGATATGCGGGCCATCGGCGTGCGCTGGACCAAGCGGCATCGCATCTATTATCAGTCGTTGTGAGCAACCGTTAGAAAGAGACGAGTCCATGACCATCGCAAACATCGAGGCCGGACGGGAGCCCGCCGCGCGTCTCTCAGTGTGGACCAAGTTGGTGTACGGCACGGGCGACTGGAGTATCGCGAGCTTTGGCACCATCCGCCAGGTGTTCTATGCCATCTTTCTCACCGATGTGGTGGGGCTGGCGCCGGGGCTGGCCTCGGTGGCCGCTCTGCTGGGCATTATCTGGGATGCGATCAACGATCCGCTGGTGGGCACGCTGAGCGATCGCCTGCATACTCGCTGGGGGCGGCGACGCCCGTTTCTGTTGTTGTTCTCGATCCCCTACGGGCTGGGCTTTTTGATGCTCTGGTGGGCGCCGCCCTGGCAAAACCAGTGGGTGCTGGCCGTCCATGTGATGCTGGCGTATATGATCAGCGATACGTTGCAGACGCTGGTCTCGGTGCCCTTTTTCACCCTCACTCCCGAGATGACGCCGGACTATGACGAGCGCACCTCGCTGACCGGCTATCGCATGCTCTTTAACCTGCTGGCTTCGCTGGTAACGGCGGCGGGCGCGCCGATGATCGTCTCAACGGCGGTGGCGCGGGGCTATACGCCGCAACAGGGCTATCTGCTGGTGGCGGCGCTCTTTGGCGGGCTGGCGACGTTGCCCTTCCTGGCCATCTTTGCCGTGGTGCGTGAGCGCCATTCTGTGTATGCCGCCGAACCTGCCGGCCTGCGCCAGACGCTGCGCACCGCCTGGAGCAATGTGCCCTTTCGCTATGCCACGGCGCTTTATCTGCTCAACTGGATCACCTTCGATCTCGTGGCGCTGATGCTGCCCTATTTTCTCGTATACTGGGTGGCGGCGGGCAATCTTTGCGCCACGATGAACGTATTCGATATGTCGCTGGCGCCGGAATCGGTGGTGCTGGGAGTGATGCTTCTGGTTTCAGTGGTGAGCCTGCCGCTGTGGACCTGGCTGGCGCGGCGGTTGAGCAAACGTATCGCCTACATCATCGGGATGAGCTTTTGGGCTGTGGTGCAATGCCTCTTGTTTCTGGTGCAGCCGCTTCAATTCGATCTCATCATCGTGCTGGCGGTGCTGGCCGGACTGGGCGTATCCACCGCCCATGTGCTACCCGACGCCATCTTTCCCGACGTGATCGAGTGGGATGAGCTGCGTACCGGTCGGCGCAACGAGGGCATCTACTATGGCGCCAAGAACTTTATCCGCAAGCTCACCGGCGCGGTGGCGATTTTTATCGCGCTACAGGTGCTGGGCTGGTTTGGCTATCGGGCGCCCGATGCGGGGGCCGTCCATTTCGAGCAGGCCGGAGCGGCGCTCGGCGCCATTCGGGTGATGACCGGACCGATGGGGGCGCTGCTTCTCATCAGCGCCATCGCCGTGGCCTGGTTCTACCCGTTGACAAGGGAGCGCCATCGGCGCATTCGTCGGCTGCTGGCTCGTCGCCGGCGCAGATATCAGGATGAGTCCCTTCTGGCCACTCCGGCCAGGACGCTGTTGCGCTGAGGCGGGGCAACGATAGTGAGGGCAGGCGGCTGATCCCACGGCCGATCATCCGGAGCAGGAGGGGGGATGCGGGATAACTCGAACACGGTTCGGGCGATCATCGAGATCCCACGGGGTAGCCGAAACAAATACGAGTACGATCACGAGCGCAAACAGATCTACCTGGACCGGGTGCTCTACTCGTCGGTCCATTACCCGACGGATTATGGTTTCGTGCCGAATACGCTGGCGGCCGATGGCGATCCGCTGGATGTGCTGGTCATCGTCGAGGAGCCGACCTTTCCCGGCTGTGAGGTGCTCATTCGCCCGATCGGCGTGCTGGTGATGCGCGACGAGAAGGGGGTCGATGAAAAGATTCTCGGTGTGCCGGTGGCCGATCCACGCTTTGACGGCATTCGCGATCTCGCCGACCTGAGTCGACACTGGCTTATCGAGATCGAGAACTTTTTCAACACCTACAAGCTGTTGGAACATAAAGAGACCGAGGTGGAGGGCTGGCAGGGCGTTCGGAAGGCGTGGGAGATTCTGGAGAGATATCGGCTCGACGAGCCGGAATGAGTGCGCCTCGTCTGGTATCACCTTCCGAAGGTCTCCGGAGAAACAGCTCCCACGAACGAGGGCATTTCCCGCGTCGTGGATCGGATCCGTGCTTGCCGCGGGCGAATGCGGGGAATCGTCTCGGGTTTTAGACGGCGGCCTGGTCCGAGATGCCCAGCAGCCGGTGCACGTAGCGCACATGCTCCGGGGCGGACAGGCTCTCGGGGGCGATCCGGCGGATCCGGTCGATCGCCTCGGACGCGCTCATGCCCTCGTAGCTGGCGAGGTAACAGGCCAGCACCATATCGGTACAATCCTGCCCCTCTCGACAGTGCACCAGGGTGGGGAGGCCGTTCAGGATGTGCCAGCGCATAAAATAGAGCGCTTCGGGCAGCAGGCGGCGACAGCTCGACTCTTCTTCCGGCGAGGGCGGGAGAGAGGCAGGCAGCGGTATGGCGAGATGGTCCAGCCCCAGAGCGCGCATCTCGCCACGCCCGGCGATCCCTTCGCAGAGAGAGAGGACGGCGCGAAAGCCTCCCTGATGCAGCGCCTCTAGATCCCAGGGGTATCGATCGGGCCCGGGGCGGCCGGCCAGCAGATCGGGAATGACCCAGTAGACGTGCTCCATGTGGCCACCTCCTCGCGGCAGTACGCCCCGCGAGACGCTCGATATACGGGCAGCCCTTGTCGCGGGGATAGGGTTTGTGTCCAGTATACCATAAAGAAGTAGAGCGCGCACCTCTATTCGTGCCCACAGAGGCGATTCGGGGCGGGAGCATACCGTCACGACGACCGAACGTCGGGAGCAGATCTTTTGATCGTCCCGCATACCGAACTGCCGCCGTCTGGAGACACGACGCATCTCCGGCCAGAGCGATTTGCCCTTGCGGCGAACGTGACCTAATCTTGAGGCGTAGCATCATCGGCATTGCGGCGCTTGAATAAACACCGGAAAAGAGGATATGGCATGTCATCACACGATCAGGATCAGCCGGGCGGCCGGCCATTGCGTAGCGCGACCATGACCAGGGGACTGGAGCGGGCCACCCACCGTTCGCTGTTCTATGCCATGGGCTGGCAACCTCAGCATCTGGACAAGCCGCTGGTGGGCATTGTGAATTCGTTCAACGAACTGGTGCCCGGGCACGTCCACCTGCAACCGCTTTGCCAGGCCATCAAAATGGGTGTTGCGGAGGCGGGCGGCACTCCCCTCGAATTCCCGTCCATCGCCGTGTGCGACGGGCTGGCGACCGGGCTGGACGGCATGCGCATGCCCATGCCCAGCCGCGAGATCATCGCCGATTCCATCGAGTTGATGGTTACGGCGCACGCTCTGGATGCCATCGTGCTGTTGAGCAACTGTGACAAGATCACGCCGGGGATGCTCATGGCGGCGGCGCGGCTCAATATTCCCGCCGTCCTGATGACCGGGGGGCCGATGGATGTGGGCTGCTACCGGGGCGAGAGGGCCTGCTACACCGACCTGATCGAGGCCGAGGGCAAGGTGGCCCGCGGATTGATGACGGAAGAGGAACTGGCCGAATTCGAGCATACGGCCAATCCCGGGGGCGGCTCCTGCGCTATGATGGGCACGGCCAACACGATGAACATTCTGGCAGAAGCGCTGGGGATGAGCCTGACGGATGCTGCGCTGACGCCGGCCTTTTTCGGCGCCCGACTGGCGCTGGCCCGTGAGGCAGGGCATAAGGTGCTGGAGATGCACCGGCGCAATATCCTGCCGCGAGATATTCTCACGATGAAGGCGATAGAGAATGCGCTGGCGGTGGATATGGCGATCGGTGGCTCGACCAACACGGCCTTGCATCTGCCGGCCATCGCCCGTGAGGCGGGGCTGGAATTGCCGCTGGATCGCTTCACCGCCGTGGCCGAGCGCACGCCACATCTGACATTGTGGAAGCCGGCGGGGCGTCACTTTGCGCGGGATATGTATGACGCCGGTGGTGTGGCGGCGCTGATGAACGAGCTGGCCGCTCACGGTCTGGTGCACACCGATTGCATGACGGTGACGGGACGGACGATCGGGGAGAATATCGCCGGGCGTGAGATCCTCGATCGGGAGGTGATCCATCCCGTCGAGGCGCCGATCAATCCACGCGGTGGTCTGGCGGTGCTTTACGGCAACCTGGCCCCCGAGGGCGCGGTGGTCAAGAGCGCGGCGGTGGCGCCCGAGATGATGGTTCACGCCGGGCCGGCGCGGGTATTCGACCGGGAGGAGCCGGCGCTGCGGGCCATTCTGAACGGCGAGATCAAGCCCGGTGATGTGGTGGTGATTCGTTACGAAGGACCCAAGGGCGGCCCGGGCATGCGCGAGATGTTGATGCCGACATCGGCCATCATCGGGATGGGGCTGGGAAGATCGGTGGCGCTGGTTACCGATGGGCGCTTTTCCGGAGCCACTCAAGGCGCCTGCATCGGGCACGTTACGCCAGAGGCCTATCTGGGCGGTCCTATCGCGCTGGTGCAAGAGGGCGATACGATCCGCATCGATATTCCGGCGGGCACCGTCACACTGGATGTGCCTGAAGAGGATCTGGCTGCGCGTCGCGCCCGGTGGCGGGTTCCCGAGATCACGGCGCTCAAACCGGGCTCTTTGCTGGAGCGATACCGGCGGGCCGTAGGGCCTGCGACTCGCGGGGCCGTGCTTGAATAGAACGAGGCATCATCCACCTTCCGAACGGGGTGTGTCTCGAAAGCGTCATGTTCGGAAGGTGGATTCCACTCCGCGACCTCGATTGAACGAATGAATGAGGTCCCGATGAATCGCGCTACTGAGCCAGGTTCTCCTTGCGGGCCTGCTCTTCGGCGGCACGGCCGGCTTCTTCGGCCACATGCTGCATCTTTTCCATCGTTTTCTCGGCGGTATGCTGCGCCCTGTCCATCAAGTTGTCGCGCATCCCGCCCATCATCTGATGTTCGCGACGTGTCTCGGGAATCGCCATACCGATGGCGATTCCGGCCGCCAGCGCAACGGCACCCAAGGCCAGAGGGTTATCCTCCATCATCTCGCCCAGCCGGTTGCGGGTTTGCTCTACGCGATACTGAGCCTGCTCGGCCACATGTTGCACTTGCTCCTGGCCCTGTTCCACCAGTTCCTCGGCGCGATGGCGTGCTTCTCCCGCCATTTCGCCGGCGCGTCGCTGAGCTTGTTGGGCGCGCTGTCGCGCCTCTCCCGCCATCTCACCGGCACGCTGTTGCGCTTCGCCCATTCTTCCGCCAGAGCGGTCTTCTGAACGGACCCGGCTTTGCTGTACCGCGCGGACACGACGGCCATGAGGGCTGGGGACCTCCTCGCGCTCGTAAAGGGTATAGGGCGCGCGCTCATGAGGGCCTATCCGCCGGCTGCGCGATCGCTGAGACCACAACCATCCCAGGCCCACTGCCACCATAGCCGCCGGAATCGGATTCTCGCGGATGGTGTCCATCAGGCCTCCACTGGCTTCCCTTGCGCGGTCACTTACATTCTCTGCCATCCGTTTCGCCCTCCCGACAGTTGCATCGTGTATCGCCCCCTGGGCTTCTTGCCTGAGTCGTTGCGGATCCAGGCGTTCCTGAATCTCATCGATGGTCCCTTCCATATCGGCCCGGGTTCGTCGAATATCCTGCATGATCGTCTCGGGATCCCGATTCTCACGACCTTGGGGCGCGTTTCTCTCCTTTACGTCATACGATCTTGCACCCACTCCTTATCCTCCTTAAACGATTCGATCGTGCGCTCGGGCACGATGCTGCGTCTCTTGATATCATTGAGGCCGCTACGCAACACGAGATAACCTACGACGCCGAGGACAACGCCAACGATCAGAGCTGACAGCCACGCCGGAATGACGAGGGCCAGAGCGAGAATGGCCGTGGCGACCAGCGCCTGAAATCCTACAAACGCGACGATACCACCCACTGCCAGGCGTACTGCGTCCTGACTGTAATGCGACAGCTTTTCGCGCATCTCGGCCTGAACCAGGTCTACTTCGTGGCGCAACAGAAGTCGCAGATCATCCGTCAACTCGCCAAAAAGCTCGCCAAGCGAACGGTCTTCCATTACTCGTTGGGCCATGGTTCCTCCATGAGATTGGGCTCTTATACGGGATAAGAACCTCTCTGATCTTCACCACGCAGCTGTTCGTCGGTGGCCGGGCGTCGCGCGGAATGCTGTTGCCCGTATCCCCGCCTCTGCTCTGACCCTTGCGCCTGCGTGCCTTGAGAAGAGCTTTTCAGAAAGCGTGCTGCGAACAAGCCGAGCAACAACGCTCCGCCCAGGAATATCTCGGGCCTTTCGCGGGCAAAGCGCTCGACACTGTCGACCATCTCATCAACGGTCATACGATCCAGATTGTCCGAGAACTTTTCGATCTGATCGGCAGCCTGCGTCGCATAGTGCGCGATGCCGGCCTGATCCTCTTTGCGAAGTCGCTCTCCCGTTTGACGCAGAGCGCCTGCAACGGTATGCAGACTCTCGGCGGCGCGGTGCTTCTGTCCCGAGATCGTCGAACGCGCGGTCTCTTCGGCCTGGCTGACGATTTCTCTGGCGCGCTCTTGAGTCTGTTCGGTCACCTGTCGGGTACGTTGTTGTGCTTCATTCGCCACCTGTCGCGTGTGCTGGCCGATATCGCCATCGCGTGCCGGGCGAACGCCGGTCGTCTGCTGGCGCCCCATCGGATCGCGATTACCACGGCGAGGATCATCTGGGGGGAGATTGTTCCTGCCGGCAGGATTCTGGGAAAACATACGTCCTCCTTTCCCTAACATCGTCGGGATCTACCCGTCCGGGGATCGGGCGACATATCTGGCCCGCGTCACCGCCTGCAAACACCATGAGACGGCATCCGACAGGACAGGGGCAACGCGCCACAATGATAGGTCAAAGAGTGACAAGGGTGGGGCAAAAAGAGATACTGCGTGGTGGGGGCAATTCAGAAGAAGATCGGGATGAACCCAGACGGCCAACTTTGGGTTAAACTTAATGTAGAGATGTACAATAACACTATATCACATATCAAAGTCGCTTTCAAGTGATTGCGCATGGTAGCGAGGGCGGCGGTATGCCAATGAGTGGTCACAAGTCGCGTTCTTTTGCCGTGGCTTGGGGTTGGTGGATAAACGCGTTATAATCATAAAGGAACGAGTATTCTACGGTACATCGCGCCGGATCTTGTCTCGAACGAACGATGACGCCCGATCATTCGCACCGAGCGATGAACTGCCTGGCCTGGAGCAGGAGAGGTGAGAATGGTACGAGTGACTCTATTCCGGGCTTTTTTCAGATTATCGGCACTGTGTGCCGTATTCTTGTTGCAGGCGTGCGCGCTGGCGGCCGAGCCCGCTCCGGATGCCGGGGCGGATCCGACGGAGCTGCTGGGCGGTGTTCTGGCCACTTTTGATGTGGCCGATGAGCGTTTTCGCATTTGGGTGACGAACCCCGAAACGATCGAGCAGATCCTGGATGTCTACTATGGTGAGGTGTCGGGGACGTTCCCCAGCGGGCGCATTGTACGTGGTCCCGGGCTGGCCGGACATAATGCGCCCTGGAACTGGCATCTCGACCCGGAAGATGTCGCTATGGTCGCCAACGCTCCGGAGAGCTGCGATGGGTTGCCCTCATATGTCGAGGCAAATCGCACCCTTTTTCTGGATCAGATAGGGCGTTATTGTCCCCGGTCGGCGATCCTGGTGGGCGTGCAGGACCTTCGCTGAGCTCGAACAGGCGCACCGGGGATCCGGGCGCTTGCTTGAGCCCACCCTCTGCGATAGAATCAGAATCATACACATTGAACAATACCCGACTCTGCCATTGCATCGCGGGCTGCAAACCATCTCCAACGGCAACAAGGGACAAAGGAGGCTTGGAATGGCCATCGCGCGTACGCAAGAGGCGTTACGGTTGAGCTATCGGGACCGGATCGAGATGTTGCGCCACGTCAAGAACGCGCATACCGATATCAAGATCGAGACGGGGGGCTATTTCGATACCGATGACCATGGGTATATCCCGTGGTCGGCAAAGATCCCGTTCGAGCCGATTCCCAACCACCCCTCCGGCGGTGTCTGGGGCATTCGTGGCATCGGCCGCAATTTTCGTCGGTGGCTCGAGGTCCATCCCGTCTACATCTATCCCATGAGCTCCATGGCGGGCGCCTGGGTGATGAAGCAGATCCCGGGTGTGGCGGGGGGTAAGTGGCCCCGACCGGTCGATGACGAGACGGAAGATGAGCTAGAGGCCGATTATCCCAGGAGCTGGAAGCCCGAAGACCGCCCGCGCCATCTGTATCCGCTGCACAAAAAGTACAACATCTACAGCCCGGGCATCGGCGCCGCCAACCATCTGGCTCCCGATATGCGTATTGGCCTCGAACTGGGCTGGGGAGGCTTGCTGGCGAAAATTCGCCGTTATCGCGAATTGAACCGACCTCTCGACACCTCGTTCTATGACGGCGAGGAGGATCTGGTGCTGGGCATCCAGACGTGGATCCGCCGCCATGTCGATCTCGCCCGCAAGATGGCGGCCGCGGAAGAGCGGCCGGAGCTGCGCGAGAATCTGGAAGCGATTGCCGAGACGAACGAGTGGCTCATCGAGAACCCGCCGCGCACGCTGCGTGAAGCCTGTCAGTTCCTGGTCTGGATGCAGTCGGTGGATCGCATGTGGGGGCTGGGCGGGGCGATGGATCAACTGGACGAATTGCTGCTCCCCTATTACGAGGCTGACATCGCCGCCGGCCGCGAGACCGACGAGTCGGTCGTGTGGCATATCGCCTCCATGTTCTTTAACGACCCGCACTATTCACAGATCGGCGGGCAGGCGCCGGACGGACGGGATCGCACCAACCCCGTCTCTTTTCTGATCCTCGACGCCATGCACCTGCTGCGCATCCCCTCGAATATCGCTCTGCGCGTATGGGATGGCATGGATCGCTCGCTGTTGCGCAAGGCGATTGAGTATATCATCGAGGATGGCACGGGCGTATCGTTCGCCTGCTCCAAGGGGCTGGACGAGGGCTTTGCTCGGAACGGGTTCCCCGTCGAACTGGCGCGTATGCGCTACAAGACGGGCTGTAACTGGACGGCCCTGCCCGGGATCGAATACGCCCTGCAGGATGTGACCCGCGTGTGCCTCATCACGCCCATGCTGATCGCTCTGGATGAGATGATGGCCGATGCCGGTGCGCCGCGCACCATGGACGAGCTGTGGCGACGCTACGTGGAGCATCTCAAGATCGCGGTGGATACGGTCAAAGAGGGCAAGGACATCCACATGCAGCGCCAGGCGGATAACTGGCCCGAGATCGTTCTGAATCTGTTCTGTCATGGCTCGATCGAGCGTGGCCTGGATGCCTCGCGGGGCGGAGTGGATATCGTGAATCTGGCCATCGACGGGCTGGGGTTGGCGACTGTGGCCGATTCCTTTGCCGCGATCGAGCAGCGGGTGGTGAACGAGGGGCGGCTGACGTGGGACGAACTGATGCAGCATCTGCGGAACGATTTCGAGGATGCCGAGAATGTGCGTATGATGCTCAACAGTGTGGGGCGTTTCGGCGCCGGCGATACGATCGGCGATAAATGGGCGCAGCGCATCGCCCGACTCTGGTCCGATCTGGTCGCGGGGATGCCCACCAAAGATGGGTGGCGCTGCCTGCCCGGCCTCTTTTCCCACGGCAGCACCAACGTGTTTGGCAAACGGGTGCCGGCCACGCCCAACGGGCGCAAAGCCTGGACTCCGATCTCGCACAGCGCCGATCCCGATCCCGGGTTCTTGCCGGGGGGGAGCGTGGCCATCACCGCCAAGGCCAATGCCGTGGCCATGGTTCAGCCGGGCTATGGCAACACCACGCCGTTGCAGATCGAACTGGACCAGAAGCTGGTCCGCAGCATCGGTGGGGTCGACGCGTTGGAGGCCTTTATCATGGCCCACAACGAGATGGGCGGTACGCTCATCAATATGAATGTGCTCTCGAAGGAGCAGGTGATCGAGGCGCACGAGGATCCGAACCGACATCCGGATCTGATGATCCGCGTGACGGGCTATAGCGCCTACTTCCGTTCGCTGTCCAGAGAGTACCGCCAGCCCATCGTGGATCGGATTCTGGCCGAATCATGATCACCGGGCGGCCGGGGCAGAGATGGGATCTCGTAAAAGATCCCATCTCCTGACTCTTATCGTGGCCACGCCAAATCAATCCAGCGGGGTGATTGCATGCTAAAAGGTCTCGTGACCGATATTCAACGGTTCTCCATCCATGATGGCCCCGGAATTCGGACCACCGTGTTTCTCAAGGGATGTAATCTGCATTGCTTCTGGTGTCACAATCCAGAGACTATCTCTGTCAAACCCGAGTTGCAACTCTTTCTGGAGCGCTGTATCGGGTGCGGCGCCTGCTTTGAGCGTTGCGTGAACGGCGCGCATGCGATGGAGGGCGGTGAGCGCGTCTTTCATCGCGAGCTGTGCCGGGCGTGCGGCGTCTGCGTCGAGACTTGTTACGCCCAGGCTCTGGTGCTCATGGGCCAATTCAAGACGGTGGAGCAGGTGGTCGAGGAGGTGCTGCGCGACAAGCCGTTCTATGATACATCCGGCGGTGGCGTGACGCTTTCGGGGGGCGAACCCCTGTTACAGTTCGAGTTCAGTTATGCCATCCTCGAGCGTTGTCGGCAGGAGGGGTTGCATACCGCCATCGAGACGGCGGCCAATTTTCCGTGGGAACGGATCGAGGCCATTCTGCCGGTGACCGATCTGGTGATGATGGATGTCAAGCTCCTGGATTCAGAGCGCCACCGCGAGTACACGGGCGTGCCCAACGAGCGCATTCTGGCCAATGCGAGGCGACTGGGCGAACAGGACAAGCCGCTCATTGTGCGTACCCCGGTCGTCCCCGGCGTGAACGATGCGCCCGATGAGATCGCCGCCATTGCCCGCTTTGCCGCCGAGCTGCCGGCTTTGCTCTGTTACGAGCTGTTGCCCTTTCATCCTATGGCGACGAGCAAGTATGTCGGTCTGGGCAGAGACTATGGGGCTCGCGAGCTCAAGACGCCTTCACGGGAACGGATGGACGCCCTGGCCGATGTGGCGCGCCATGCGGGCATCACCGTGCGCCACGGGTAGGGTAGGGCGGACGTCGGCCCGCCCGCGTGCTCTGGCAACCTCATAGCGCATCGAGTGCCCGACAGGCGTGTGGCTTGTCGGGCATTCTTATTCCGTGTCGGGTGCGCTTGTCCTCGTTTATTGACATTCGCTCCGGTTTATGTTACCATCGAAGCAATGGTGGGCGTGACGCTCACCCTGAATAGATAACAGACGGAGATCAGGAGGAAGTAGGCCGTGCGCCCATCGGGCGCGGGTGGCTGACAGAGAAGAGGGATCACCGGCTGCAAGTCCCTCGCAGCGCACACGGCCGAAGGGTCGCCTGTGAGTCGATGGGTTGAACGAGAGTAGGCTCATCCGGGATGCGCCCGTTACCGCGCCTGGGGCAGCACCCGAACGCTCTTGCCGTACAGGGCAAGGGGGATCGAGGGTGCCCCTGTTGAGCGTGGCGGTCGATGACATGGTCGTCGATTGCTGAAGCGGAGTGGTACCGCGGAAGGATCCCTTTCGTCTCCGGTAGGTGGCGAAAGGGTTTTTTATTTGCCGACGTTGCGGCAGGATAGCGAGACGCGTGGGCGGCACAAGATCGAGCCGCCGGGATGTTGCAGGATACGATCGATAGAGGAGGTTGATGAGATGACCAAAGCACCACTGCCTGAAGAAATGGCCAGGGCCTACAACCCGCAAGAGATCGAGCAACCGCTGTACGATTGGTGGGAGGCGCAGGGGTATTTCAAGCCGCGCATCGATCCCGAACAGAAACCGTTCGTGATTTCGATGCCGCCCCCCAACGTCACCGGCGCGTTGCATCTGGGCCATGCCATCGTCTCCTCTATCGAAGACGCCATGATCCGTCACCAGCGCATGACGGGGCGTCCCACCCTGTGGGTGCCCGGCACCGACCACGCCGGCATCGCCACGCAGAACGTGGTGGAACGCGAGCTGGCTGAGGAGGGCATCTCGCGTCACGACCTGGGGCGCGAGGCGTTTCTGGAGCGCGTGTGGGAGTGGAAAGAGATCTATCATCAGCGTATCACCGAGCAGCACCGTCGGTTGGGCGTGTCGTGTGATTGGGAGCGCGAGCGCTTTACGATGGATGAGGGGCTGTCGCGCGCTGTGCGTGAGGCGTTCGTGCGCCTGTACGAAGAGGATCTCATCTACCGTGGGGCCTATCTGGTGAACTGGTGCCCGCGCTGCGGTACGGCCATCTCTGACCTGGAGGTGGATCACGAGGAGCGCGACAGCCATCTCTGGTACGTTCGCTACTGGACTGAGGATCGCTCGGCGTCCATCACGGTGGCCACCACCCGTCCGGAGACCATCCTGGGCGATACTGCGGTGGCGGTGCATCCCGATGATGAGCGCTATCGCGACATGATCGGCAAATCGGTGCGGTTGCCCGTGTTGGGGCGATTGATCCCCATCGTGGCCGATGATGCGGTGGATCCGGCCTTTGGCACCGGCGCGGTCAAGGTGACGCCGGCCCACGACCCCACCGACTATGCCATCGGCCGGCGGCATAATCTGCCGGCCATTAATGTGATGAACGACGACATGACGATGAACGCCGAGGCGGGTCCTTATCAGGGACAGGATCGTTTCGAATGTCGCAAAAACCTGGTGGCCGATATCGAGGCGATGGGCGACCTGGTCAAGGTGGAGGACTATCGCCATGCCGTGGGCCAGTGCCAGCGTTGTGCCACCATCGTCGAGCCGCGCATCTCGACACAGTGGTTTCTGCGTATGAAGCCGCTGGCCGAGCCGGCCATCGCGGCGGTGCGTGAGGGGCGCATCCGCATCATCCCGGAGCGGTTTACCAAGATCTACTATGAATGGATGGAGAACATCCATGACTGGTGCATCTCGCGGCAGCTCTGGTGGGGGCATCGCATCCCGGTGTGGTATTGCGATGACTGTGGCGAGGAGACCTGCGCCCGCACCGATCCCGATGCCTGTAGCCATTGTGGCAGCAAGAACATCCGCCAGGATGAGGATGTGCTGGATACCTGGTTCTCTTCCGGCCTGTGGCCCTTCTCGACGCTGGGCTGGCCCGATGAGACGGAGGATCTGGCCTATTTCTACCCGACCACGGTGCTCGAGACGGCGTACGACATTATCTTTTTCTGGGTGGCGCGCATGATCATGTTCGGCCTGCACTTTACCGGGCAGGAGCCGTTCAGCGTGGTCTATCTGCATGGATTGGTGCGCAACGAAGAGGGCAAAAAGATCAGCAAGTCCATGTCTGACGCATGGCGTTACGATCCGCTGTTCATGATCGACGAATATGGACAGGACCCGTTGCGCTTTACGCTGCTCACCGGCTCGACGCCCGGCAATGACATGAGGCTCTCTCCCTCGCGGGTGGAGGCCAATCGCAACTTTGCCAACAAGATCTGGCAGGCGTCGCGGTTCGTACTGGGCAACCTGGGAGAGCGGGCGGCCGGGTTTGTGCCTGATGGAATCATCGATCCGGCGACGCTGGACGATATCGCCGACCGCTGGATCGTCAGCCGCTACCACCGGCTGGTGGCCGAGACGAACCGCCTGCTGGATGGCTACATGTTCGGCGAGGCCGGCCGGCAGATCTATGACTTTATCTGGGGCGAATACTGCGACTGGTACATCGAGATGACCAAGGTCCGCTTCCAGGGAGACGATCAGGCGGCGGCCGATGCGGCGCGACGGGTGCTGGTGTACGTGCTGGATGGCTGCCTTAAGTTGTTGCATCCCTATATGCCCTTTGTGAGTGAGGCCATCTGGCAGTATCTGCCCCATCAGGGGGAGGCCCTCATCGTGGCGCCGTGGCCGACGGCGGGGGATATGAATGAATCGTCCATCGCCGCGATGGACGATCTGATGGAGCTGATTCGCGCCATTCGCAACGTGCGCACCGAGTACAACGTCGAGCCGGGCCGTCGTATCGCCGCCTCTATCTCGGCCGGAGCGCGGACGGCGTTCCTGCGCGAGCAATCGGGCGTGCTCCAGTTCCTGGCGCGGATCGACGGCGAGCGGCTGACCATCGCCGAGACGCTGGATGAGCGCCCGCAGCAGGCGCTGACCCTGGTGATCGGCGGCATCGAATGCTATCTGCCTCTGGCGGCGCTGGTGGATCTGGATCGTGAGCGGGCGCGTTTGAGCGACGAGTTGGCGACGATGGATCGTGAGATCGCCCGCACCGAGAAGCTGTTGAGCAACCCCGGGTTTACCGGCAAGGCCCCGGCGGCGGTGGTGCAAAAAGAGCGCGACAAGCTGGCCGAGTATAAGGATCGGCGCGCCCGTCTGCAGGAACGGCTGGAGAGCCTGTCCTGAGGTTGGAATGCTTGACCGGTGATAGATAAGCGATGCGGGGCGCCCTTGTACAGGGGCGCCCCGTGTGCATCCGGGCCGAGATCGTCATAGGGGCGAAAATGCCCGTTTTTTGTGTGTTGACTGCAACCTTGGCGGCCGTTGCTGTGTCTCAACTATAGACATGGTCCATATTTTTATCTATACTGGGGTTGCTGGCAATACGAGGCCACAGAAGGAGCACAGGTATGAGCAAGACAATGACGTTCCTGGTCGGTTTCGCCGTGGGAGGAGCGGTCGGTTGGGTGCTGGGCATCCTCTCTGCTCCCCAGTCGGGTCGAGAGACGCTAGATTCGTTGGGCGAAAAGGCCATCGAATTGCGTGACCGGGCTGAGGAGGCGGCCGATCGCGTGCGCGATGAGATCATAGGGGCGCTGGACAGCACCGTCGACCTGAACGCAGATTTTACCCGCTGATCCCTACCGGCTCCTGGGCCGAATCGAATACGAAGAGACCGATGTTGAACAACGGCAGGGTGCGCTTGTCCGGCGCCCCTGTCGTTTTGCGTCTTTGCTTGGTGAGAGCCGCCAAAACGGGTATGATGAGCGCAATCTGATGCTTACGGAGGTGACATGACAGATCATTCGATCTTTTCCTTCCTCTCGATCGCCAGCGTGTTGGCCGTCAGCTTTTTCTGGATCAGGAGGGGGACGTATCGCAGAGCCCTGTCGATTTTCGTTATTCTATTCCTAATCGAGCAGGTTGCCGGATATGGCCTGGGCATCGATCTGCTCAAGGTGAACATGCCCTATGGGGCGTCCGGCACCCGGTACTCACCGGCGAGCGTCGTTATCCCACTCATTCTGGCGTTTGGAGTGGATCGCGCCGTTCGCCTGTTCCAACCGTCACATGGCCGTCAGGCGAGTTCCTGAGGGATATCGTGACAAAACATTACGATGTGGAGGGAGGGCATGGCGCAAACGATGAAGGGTGAGGGATCGGCTCGACTCAAGATCGCCTATCTGGGTGGGGGCAGCCGGGGTTGGGCCCGCATGCTGATGCAGGATCTGGCCCTGTGCCCCCTGCTGAGCGGCGATGTGTACCTGTATGACATCAATCTGGAAGCCGCGCGGCTGAACGCCGAATTGGGCGAGTGGGTGCAGACGCGGCCCGAGGCGGTATCCGAGTGGCGCTATCATGCCGTGCCCACCATCGAGGAGGCGCTGCGCGGCGCCGACTTTGTCATCTGTTCCGTTCAGCCGGGGCCGCTGCAGGCCATGGAGCGGGATCTGGGCATTCCCGCCCGCTATGGGTTGATCTATCCTGTGGGCGATACGGTCGGCGCGCCGGGGTTGGTGCGCGGTCTGCGGGCGGCCCTCATCTATGAGGATTTTGCCCGACGTATCGCCGAGCTGTGCCCCGACGCCTGGGTGATCAACTATACCAATCCCATGACCATCTGCACCCGCACTCTCACACGGGTCGAGCCCGGACTCAATGTCTTTGGTTGCTGCCATGAGGTATTTGGCACTCAGGCGCTGCTGGCCGAGCTGGTGGAGCGCTACCTGGAGGTGCCCGCGCCCGACCGGCGCGAGATCGCCGTCAACGTGCTGGGGATCAACCACTTTACCTGGATCGACCGTGCCGACTATGACGGGCACGATCTGCTCGACCTGGTACGTCATCACATGGCTCAGGAGGGGGTGATGCGCCCCTACAGCCGAGAAGAGGTTCTCTCTTGGGAAGACTATTTCGCCTGCGCCCACCAGGTCAAGTACCATCTCATGCAGTGGTACGGTATTCTGCCGGCGGCGGGCGACCGGCACCTGGCCGAGTTTGTGCCCGGCTTTTTGATCGACGAGGAAACCGCCTATCGCTACGGATTTTCCCTCACGCCCATGTCTTACCGCTATGCGCGTTGGGAGGAGGCGCCGGCGCAGACCCGTGCCATTATGGCCGGCGACGAGTCAGTCACCCTCAAGCCCTCCGGTGAGGAGGGGGTCGCGCAGATGTGTGCCCTGCTGGGTCTGGGCGATATGGTGACCAACTGCAACCTGCCCAATATCGGGCAGATGCCCGATCTGTCGGCTGATGTGGTGGTCGAGACCAACGCCCACTTTTCCCGGGATAGCGTGCGCCCGCTGGCGGCCGGCTATCTACCCGAGGGGGTGCTGGATCTGATCGAGCCACACGTGCGCCATCAGGAGATGATCGTCGAGGCGGCGTTGACCCGCGACGCCGATCTGGCCTTTCAGGCTGTGTTTGGCGACCCCCTGACTCATCTGCCCATCGATCGTGCTCGGGCCATGTTCTCTGAGATGCTCGAGGCCACGAAAGAGTATCTGCCGGGATTCGACCTGTAACCGAGCCGATAGACATAGACGCGGGAGACGGACGAGCCCATGTTCGCCTCCCTTTTTTGCTCCCACAACCTGCTGTCTTGCTTGACAATCGTTGGATATCAAACTAAAAGACAGGTGTGACCTGTTCTTGCAAGGGAAGGCGATGAGAGAAGATCAAGTGATTGCGCTCGCTGTTCGGGTGAGCGAGGCGGCCAACGCGTTTCTGCAGGAGGATTTGCGGCGCTGTGGCCACGACCAGCTGATGCCCATCCATGGCGAGGTGCTTCAGGCGCTATTTCAGCAAGACCGGATCTATATGCAAGATCTGGCCGTGCGAGTCTGTCGTGACAAATCCACCGTCACGTCGCTGGTTGCGCGCCTGGAGGAGCTGGGTTACGTTCGGCGAGAGCGCTGTCCCGACGACAGGCGGCGCATATTCGTCTCGCTAACCGAACGAGGATATTCTCTCAAGCCCCAGTTCGAGCGCATCTCCCGGCGGCTGATGCGGACGGCCTACGCCGGCATTCCTTTGCAGGAACGATCCCGAATGATCCAGGGGCTGGCGCAGATACGGGACAATCTGCGAACTTATTCGCTCTTTGAGGAGTGGTTGAACGTCCAGCGGGTGGCATCCCGGCAGGGTAACGGCCCGGCCGGACAGATTCCGCGCTCACATCACAACAATAAGGAGACACCCATGGCAGAGTGGTATTCGGGCGACGTCATCACCAACGGCATTCGTATGCACTATTACCGTACCGGCGGGGATAAGCCGCCCCTCGTATTGTGCCACGGCTTTTCGGACAACGGCCTGTGCTGGACGCCGGTAGCCCGTGTGCTGGAGGCGGATTATGACATCGTCATGATCGATGCCCGCGGGCACGGTCTTTCCGAGGCACCGGAGGAGGGCTATACGACCGAGAACATGAGTCGTGATCTGGTAGGCCTGATCGACGCGCTGGGGCTGGAGCAGCCGGCAGTGATGGGGCATTCGATGGGGGGATTCGTCTCGACCCTGACGGCGGCCGATAATCCGGGCCTGTTCCGCTGTGTCATCCTGGAGGACCCGGGATGGCGCACGACCCCCGCACCCCAGTCACAGGATGAACGCGATGAGCGGCTGCGTCGCGGATTGGAGGCGCTGGTGGCCAACCGCAACAAGAGCCCCGAGGAGCTCATCGCTGCCGGGCGGGAGCAGAGTCCCGGCTGGTCTGACGCCGAATTGGAACCGTGGGCCCGGTCGAAGCAACAGCTCAGTCCGAATGTGGCCAAGCTCTACCTGAGCCAGCGTCAGCCGTGGCAGGGATTGGTGAATCGGATCGACTGCCCGGGCCTGTTGATCACGGCCGACCCGACCAAAGGGGGCATCATCACGCCCGAGATGGCCGCCGAGGCGCAGTCGCTATGGTCCGGATTGCAGGTCGTGAACCTGCCCGAGGCGGGGCACAATGTGCGTCGCGAGGCCTATGACGGCTTTATGGCGGCGGTCAAAGAGTTTCTGGCACAGCACGCGCAGTAGGGGGTGGGCGTCCACCCTGTTTGCAGGGGCGTTCCCTGTAAATGGCGGACGTAAGGAATATACACACTCGACGAGGAGACACATCATGGCAGAATGGTGTTCTGGAGACGTCATCGCGAACGGGATCCGCATCCATTACTATCGTACCGGCGACCCTTCGACCTGGGGCAAGAAGCCGGCTGTGGTGCTGTGCCATGGCTTTACCGATAGCGGCCTGTGCTGGACGCGGGTGGCCCGCGTTCTGGAGGCCGACTATGACGTGGTGATGCCCGATGCGCGCGGGCACGGCCTCTCCGAGTTGCCGTCGGAGGGACTGGTGCGCGAGGCCATGGCCGACGATGTGGCCGGCGTCATTGAGGCGCTGGAACTCGACCATCCCGTCGCCATCGGACATTCAATGGGGGGCGGCATGGTGGGGATGATGGCGGCCCGCCATCCCGACCTGTTGCGCGGCGTGGCGCTGGAAGATGCCGGGTTCGGCGCTCCTCCCAACCGGTTCCGCAACATGACGGAAGAAGAGCGCGCGCAGCGCCTCAGACAGGCCACCGGCTGGGTGGAGCAGCTCAGGGGCAAGACGCGGGAGGAGCTGATCGAGATCTGCCGCCAGCAGAGCCCCACATGGCACGAGGATGAGCTGGGGCCCTGGGCCGATTCCAAACTACAGTTCCGCGCCTCCGGCGGCCTGCAGTTCGGCGATGGGGGCAAGCCATGGCAGGACCTGGTGCGCGCCATCCGCTGCCCCATCCTGATCATTCGGGCCGACCCGGCCAAGGGAGGCGGGGTGACGGAAGAGGTGGCTGCCGAGATTCAGTCGGTGGGGCGCGATGTGCGCGTGGTGCACCTGCCCGAGGCGGGGCACAATGTGCGCCGTGAGGCCTATGACGGCTTTATGGCGGCCATTACCGAGTTCCTCTCTTACTGCTACAGCGCATAGAGACCAGATCGATCCGGAGCCGCCCGAGGCATCATCGACGACGTGCCTCGGGCGGCTCTGCTGTTTGCGAACGAAAGGCGTGTTTTTCCATGTCTCGCAGGCCCGTTCGCCCCATGATCCAGGCGCTGCTGGCAGCGCTGCTTTTCGGCGCCAGTACGCCGGCGGCCAAGCTGCTTCTGGGCGAGATCGAACCCGTGCCCCTTTCGGCGCTGCTCTATCTGGGCAGCGGCCTGGGGCTGCTGACCACACAGGCGATGCGACGCCTCAATGGTGGCCCGACTACCGAGGCGCCGCTGGATCGGCGCGACCTGCCCTGGCTTATCGGTGCGGTGATGGCCGGAGGTGTGGCCGCCCCCATCGTGCTGCTTTTCAGCCTGCGCGTTACCCCCGCCGCGACGGCATCGTTGTTGCTGACTTTTGAGGGGGGGGGCGACAACGCTGCTGGCGGCGCTGGTGTTTCGAGAGGCCATCGGTCGGCGGGTGTGGCTGGCCATCACGGCGATTACGTCGGCCGGCGTGGTGTTGACACTGAACGAAGGGGGCGAGTG
>JBMNOI010000171.1:0-5409 GCA_050942995.1 Anaerolineae bacterium | reverse complement strand
GATCAACCCGATGGAAACTTGTGTCGCACATTGCTCGAATTCATCAGTCCCGACGAGATAGAGGCCCTCAGGCATCGCGTCAGACAGTTGGTGGATTCACACGTCTATCCTCAGCCACGCCCGGCGTGGCGAAATGTCCCCTATCCCATGGTCTGACGATCCCCTCGACCCGATCGCGGCTCCACTTTGGCTATTCCTCATCGATCGAGACGAGCTCGAACCCATCGAGTGTGTCGTTGATCTGCCAGCCCATCTGCTGGATGCGATCGCGCAATGCATCGGCGACGGCCCAATCTCGCCTCTTCCGGGCTGCCTGGCGCTGATCGGCCAGAGAGAGAACCTCGGCAGGCGGCGGAGTGGGGCGATTCAATCGGCATTGCGTTTGCAGCGCCTGTTGCCAGACATCGGCGGGCAATCCCTGTTCGGGATCGATATCGTGGCAATGCCCGAGCTCTGCCAGCGGAAAATTCGTCCCACTCGCGTGTACCTGTTCGGCCTCTTCTCGCAGAATCGTGACGCCCCCACGCCCCATGACACGGCACATCTTTTGCGCGATATCGATGATGAGCGCCGTATGCTCGTCGATGCCGACGATGGTTGTTTCATCCGGCAACTGATCGCGCAAAAGATCGAATCGGCTACGCCCGATAAATGCCCTGCTGGTATCCAGATCATCCCCGCCCTCACGGTTATCCCAATGCGGGACGAATACCAGATCGAGGCCAAAGGGACCGAATAGATTCAGGCCGGGCACCCAGTGCGGATCCTCACCGACTTTGTATATCTCGTATACCGGCAATGCCCACGCGCTGCTGGCGATGGTTGCCGCGCTGGCCATGATGATGGCATTGCCGAGTCGGTGGCGGGCCTGCAACATATGCCAGGCCAGGCTGTTCCGGAGATGGCGGATGGCATAGGTGGGGCTGCCGGGCCCCAAAAAGATGGCGTTGCTCTCCAATAGCGGTTCGACGATGGAGGGGTTATCCGGACTGAACGGCGTATCTCGATGCCGCGCGGGGATCACCGTAATGTCGGGGCGGTAATTCTGCAGGTGATGGGTGACATAATCGGCTATGCGCCCTGCGACTTGGGGCGAGTTCAGCTCAAAGCCGGCCGGAGTTTCGAGGATCGCGAGGCGGATCGGCCTGGCCAGAGCACGAAACAGATGGTCGTAGATGGACTGAGCCCCGGGAGCAATCTCACCGGAACCAAAAAGAACCACCAGCCCTGGCTCGGGATTGTTCATTTGTTACCTCTGGATAATGGGACGTGCCCGGTGACTCAGATCTTGACCCAAACGTGATCGGAACGGATCTCGACAGGGTAGACCTCTAATCCTCGCGGTTGACCGAATGTAGTCGCCAACTCACGGACCAGGCCGGGTAGTCCGGCAACCCACCGAATCAGACGACCGTCGGTGACATCAAAACGGGATCCATGCACCGGGCAAACGAGTTCAGTGCCCTCCAGATGCCCTTGTGAAAGGTGCCCGCCTCTGTGCGGGCATCGCTCTTGCATCGCATAGAACAGGTCGCCCAGACGGACCACCAGGATGGTCGTCCCGTCCAACTCGACAGCATGCAGTTCTTTCGAGAACGCATCTATCGGCCCGATATCTTTCCACGCGGTCATAGGCCCTCTCCTTACGGTGATGGGCGTCTTCTCAACCCATCTGCTGCACCATCTCACCGACAAGCCGTACACGCTCAATATCCCCATCGGGCGGTATTTCGTCCGATATGCCCAGGATGAGCCGCGGGTGAAATCGTTCGACGAGTTCGTTGACGCAGGCGATCAACTCCGACTCGGGGAATGACGGCAGGAAGTAGATGGCCGGAATGCCGTCCAGCAGGATCAGATCGCCCAGAGCCTGCTCGATCTCATCGATGGTGACATCCCCCTGGGGAAGCGGTGTGGCGGCCTCGATCCCGTCCCACGGGCAGGCACGCAGATAGGGAAGCAACGGCTTCATGGCGCCGTCTATAAGAATAAAGGCGCGTTTGCCGGCGGCATGGAGCTGCTCGGTGCGCAGGCGATAATACGGGACAAGGTGCTCATTCCAGATAGAGGGAGGATCCATGTGAGCATCGATGTTTTCACCCAGGTTGACGACCGGCACCGGGCAATCGCCGATCACCCGATACATGGCCTCATCGGCAGCCGTCTGCACCTCGACATACTGACGCAGCCGCTCGGGCCGATCGATCATCAGATAGACGGTGTTCTCCAACCCCATATGCTCGATCATCAGCCCCTGCACGGGCGAACGTCGGAAATAGAACTGGGGCACACACCGGTCGCCCACGCGGGCCAGATCGGCCTCATAGGCCTGCTGATCCCAGAACCACTCTTCGTGCTGCAACATATATTCCAGCACATCGAGGTCGGCCGGTGCCTTGATCTTGTACTCTGTGAGGTGAGAGGATAGCCCCCATTCATCGTAACGGCGCACCTCGGTCAGCGTACCCACCGGTGTTTTCCATGTGGTGCGCACGCTCTGCGCATCGAGTCGTTCTTCGCCGATCTCCACATGCCGCTGACGTACGCGCAATCCATTACCAAAGTAACGAATCGAGGCGTGGCAGTAATCGTACACACTTTCCAGCGACGCCTGACCGAGGTGAGCGGGCAATGTGCCTCGCGCTTTGTTCACGGCGTACCAGAACTCGAGGCGGGGTTGCCAGACGATGCCGCCCGGATCATGCCCGTGCCAGACGGCGGACACCATATCGCGAAAGGTGCGTCCAGAGTTGCTCATCTATTCCTCCGTCAACGGGGACAAGGGGCGTGCCGATGAATACGACCGTCGGAACGATGAACGGGAACGGCATATTCAGTATAGATGGAGGCGGCGGGGAGCGTCAAGGGATCGAACGAGCGGGATGGCGTGCCGGGGGAAAATCGCTTGCGGCGCATGGTCAGGTGCACTAGAATGCATGCCACAGTGGCGCAACTACCCCGGAGGTGACGATCATGGCGACATCACGCGAGCGCGTTATCCAGGCGTTAAACCACCAGACCCCCGATCGGGTTCCTCTCGATCTGGGATCCACGAATGTGACGGGCATCTCGGCTGCGGCGCTTCACCGGCTTCGTCAGGCGCTGGGGTTGGAGGAACGAGTCGTCCGAGTGCACGAACCCTATCAGATGTTGGGCGAAGTGGATGACGATGTGCTGGATGCGTTGGGGGTAGATATCATCGGCCTGACAGACGATAGCACCATGTTTGGCTTTCCCAAGAAGGGATGGAAGCCCTTCCGCCTGTATGATGGAACGCCGGTGCTGGTTCCCGAAGGGTTCAACACCCGGGTGGCGTCTGACGGCTATCTTTATCAGTATCCGAACGGTGACCAGACGGTGCCCCCCTCGGGACGAATGCCGGCAGAAGGTTTCTATCACGATGCCGTCGAGCGGCAGCAGCCGTTCGATGAATCGACCCTGGACCCCGACGAGTGGGTTGCCGACATGTACCATGTGTACACCGATGAGGAGTTGCGGTTGCTCGAAGAGCGATCCCGGACGCTCTATGAATCGACCTCTCGGGCCATCATCGGGAACTTTGGGCAGAGCAGTTTTGGCGATATCGCCCTCGTGCCGGGGTTGAATGTGGCATACCCGAAGGGGATTCGCGCGGTAGCCGACTGGTACATGGCGACGGTGCTGTATCCGGATTATATCAAGGGGATCTTTGAGCGCCAGCTAGAGATCGCACTGAAAAATCTAGAGCTGTATCACCAGGCCGTGGGAGAGCGGATTGTGGCGATCTTTGTCAGCGGGACCGACTTTGGCTCCCAGACGGGCCCCTTCATCTCTCCCCGCAGCTATCGGGAGATGTTCAAGCCATTCCACAAAGCGATTAACGACTGGATACACACCCGTACCGGCTGGAAGACTTTTTACCACAGTTGTGGCTCGATGGTCGACCTGTACGACGACATGGTGGATGCGGGTGTGGATATCGTGAATCCGGTGCAGATCTCGGCGGTGGGGATGGACCCGCGCGAGCTCAAGGCTCGTTGGGGAGAACGGCTGGTGTTCTGGGGCGGCGGTGTGGATACGCAGCAGGTTCTATCCTTTGGCTCGCCGGACGAGATTACGGAACATGTGCGCGAGAATGTGGCCATTTTGGGGCAGGATGGTGGTTTTGTGTTCAATGCGGTACACAACATCCAGGCAACAGTGCCGACGGAAAACCTGCGCGCTCTGTTCGAGGCCTTTTCCGCCTGTCGCTAGCCCGACCCGAATCAACCCGGGGTGATAACGGCAAACAGGAGCAGCACTTACCATGGCGGCGTGCTGCTCCTGTTACATGTGACGTGCATACCTGCTCATATTCATGTCGATCTGCCCAAAATGGGCCACTAACCGACGATTAGATCATTCCAATGCCTGTGCGATCACAGGCGTACCGCCTTTAGCGGCGACGCTGCCAACGCATGGCTTTACGCATCTTCCGGTACTTGTGCCGGGCAAGCTTCTTGCGACGCTTTTTGATTACGCTACCCATCCAATCACCTCCTCCCTCAATGTTCCTTGCATTTACCATATTATACCACAAGGCTTACAGCACGACAAAGAACGGCACCAGCGACTAAGCGAAAAAGTCCGGCGCGTCGGTGCGAGGGTATCTTGCCTCAAGCCGGGCTCGGATATGTTTACGCCAGAATGAGAAAGTGCTGTGAGGAGTAAACGGGATCTTGACAAGGTACTTCATCTATGCTATCCTAGCACTCGGCCCCCACGAGTGCCAGAATGGCAACCGGGAACGTGCTGGTTTAGATGTGGTATTTGTGATCAGCGAGAGCGAGTGCCAGTCACAGACTCTCCTGACGATATTTGTACCATATTAGCAAGGAGGTCTTTTGGAGATGGCGAAGGTCAATCTGAAGCCACTCGGGGATCGAGTCGTTATCGAACCGGTAGAGCAAGAGGATCGAACGGTTGGCGGGATTGTATTGCCCGAGACGGCCAAGGAAAAGCCTCAGAAGGGCGTAATCGTCGCGGTAGGCGCGGGGCGCCGTGATGATCAGGGAAATCTGGTGCCCATGGACGTAAAAGTTGGCGATCAGGTATTGTACGCCAAGTATGCCGGCACCGAGATCAAACTGGACGGCGACCAGCAGGTATTGATCCTGCGCGAGAGCGATATTCTGGCGGTTATCGAGAGCTAGCACGTGACACGGGTGGGCGCTGGGGATTATCCCAGGCCACCGCTGAAAACGATGCGCAATTTCTGACCATTTGTTGGTTATCCTGGAGGAGTAACAGATGGCGAAGCAGTTACGTTTTTCGGAAGAGGCGCGAATTTCGCTAAAGGCCGGCCTGGACAAACTGGCCGCGGCGGTGGGCTCGACGCTGGGCCCGAAGGGGCGGAACGTGGCGCTGGACAAAAAGTGGGGCGCCCCGACG
>JBMNOI010000043.1:0-28320 GCA_050942995.1 Anaerolineae bacterium | reverse complement strand
GTGACCAGGAGACGAGCGCCGTGCCATAGGTCAGGACAAAGGGAACCAGTTCCCGCTCGATACGCCGATCCAGCAGATGGTAGGGCGGCTGCTCCGATACAAAGCGGTTCAGTCCCAATTCGCGGGCTACCATCAACGCCTCCATCAACTGCCAGGCGGCATAGGTGCTGGTGCCGATATAGCGCACCTTGCCCGAACGGATCAGGTCATCCAGGGCGCGCAACGTCTCGTCGATGGGCACATCAGACGAGGGCCGGTGAATCTGGTACAGGTCGATATAGTCGGTCTGCAGGCGACGCAGAGACTCTTCGACCTGTCGGATAATGTGCTGGCGGTGGTTGCCCGCGGCATTGACGTCATCGTCATCCATACGGCCGTGCACCTTGGTAGCCAGGATAATGCGATCCCGTTTGCCGTTGCGCTTGAGCGCCCTGCCCACCACCTCCTCGCTCCGTCCACGGCTATAGACATTGGCGGTGTCGAGAAAGTTGATGCCCGCATCGATGGCGCGATCGATGATGTCCATAGAGGGCCCCTCTTCAGTGCGGCCCCCGAACATCATACATCCGAGGCACAATGTGCTCACTCGAACTCCGGTTCGTCCCAGATTGCGATACTCCATGATGCTCCTTTCGGGGTGTGGTATCCTTCGCCCGATGAATCGGGCGCCCCGGCCGGGGCGGCGTTGTGGGGTAGAGTGAGGCAGGGATTCGAGACAGAATCTTGAGTGATCTTCTTCTATTTTTAACATACCTGTATAGGGTATGTCAAGGGGTCTGGCAAGGCATCGCATCTGACCTAACAACCACCTTTCGAAGGTGACGACGTGCACGATGACGGCAGATCCGCTCTCCCAAACGCGACAAAAGATCGTGTTTGGACGTATATACGATCGAAAGCCGACTATACAATGATCGGAGGATACAATGAGCCGGATAATGTCATCCCGCTCGTTTCAGGGAAGCCATACCGTCACCCAGGTGCTGCGCTCGATCATCGTAGTGCTGTTCTTTGTCCTGCTCCAGTCGATCGTACTGCTTGTCGCCGCCGGTCGTCTGGACTGGCCCCAGGCCTGGCTGTATATTATCCTGAACGCCCTTTGCGCCGCCGGAGGGACGTTACTTCTCACCGCTGTCGCGCCCGATCTGGTGGCCGAGCGAGGCAGTGCCGGAGAAGGGGTCAAAGAGTGGGATATTCCGCTGGTGCTCTTTGCCGCCCGGTTGGGGCCGCTGCTGATGGTGCTGGCCGCCGGACTGGAATATCGCCTGCGTGGGCCGCTCTCTGTACCCGTCGGCGGCGTCGTTGCAGGGGTGATCGCCATGCCGGTGGGATATGGCGTGATCATGTGGGCCATGCTGGCCAATCGCTTCTTCTCAGGCGTGGTGCGTATCCAGCGCGAGCGAGGCCACACGGTGGCCACTCGAGGCCCCTACCGCATCGTTCGCCATCCGGGGTATGTGGGCATGCTGATCTTTGCACCGGCTACCCCCCTGCTACTGGGTTCGTGGTGGGCGGCGATTCCCACCGCCCTGGTCATGGTCGCCCATATAGCGCGGACCGCCCTGGAGGATCGCACGCTACAGGCCGAACTGGAGGGATATGCCGAGTATGCCCGGAACGTGCGCTACCGGCTCATCCCCGGCGTATGGTGAGCGAGAGGCAGACGAGGGGCTTTATGGGGGAACGCCCACCCGCCCGATCTCTGGCTATCGCCAGCAACGAGATGCGCCGATATTCGTATAGATAGTGACGGCGTATGCGCTATTCGCGCCCTCATAGCGGCTCTGCCGGCGGCATTGGCCCGGCACAGGATAGACGGAGGCCCTCATGAACAAAAGTATTATCATCGGCATCATCAGCGCATCGGCCTTTTGGGTGACGATGTTCAGATTCCGCATCCCCTTCCACTGGTCATTGGCCATAGCGCTCCTGGTATACCTGGGGCTGGTGCTCATCTTTGGGCGGAAACCCTCCCCCGCCGAAAAGATGCCCGAGATAGAGGGGATGAGCAAAGAGGAGGCCTACCACGTCATCCGCGAGGGCCGGGACAAGGTCACCCAGATGCGGCGGCTGCGGCGCAAGATGCCGCTGCACATCGTGCCCGAGATAGAGGCCATCGCCGATACGGCGGACAAGATATTCGACGAACTGGAGATCAACCCGCAAACCATACCCGCAGCCCGGCGCTTTTTAGAGTACTATCTCGATTCCTCATTGACGGTCATCCGCCGCTACATCGATCTGAGCAGGCGGGGCGGCGATAACGCCCACGTTCGTGAAGTGATGGCCCAGGTAGAGACCCTGCTCAAGACGATTCACGCCACCTTTGAGAAACAGCACGATCGACTCTTGCGCCACGACGTGATGGATCTGGATACCGACGTTACCGTTCTCCGGCGTATGATGGATATGGAAGGATTGTAATTGCACTCGATAAGGGATATGATGGCGCACGAATCGTGCTTCGGACGGCTCGCCCCCGTGCAAGTATGGGCATCCGGCGCCAGAACCCGATCAAGGAGTACAGAACATGATGAATAATGACGATACCGGCACGCAGAGGCTCGAACCATTTGACTCGGGCGATGATCTGCCTGCAATCGCCGCAGACGACCTGCCCGCCATACACCCTGAGCAGGTTCGCGAGCTGGCGGCCAGCATCGACATGAGCGACAGCCATAGCCTGATCGCTTTTGGCGTCGAGGCCCAGAGTGAGCTGACTCAGTCGGCCGACCAGATGCTTCAGCAGGTACGCAACAAAGATGTGGGGCCGGTGGGTGATGTGCTGGGAGATCTCATGCTCCAGGTTCGTGGGCTGGCGGTGGATGAACTCACTTCCGACGAAAAGCCCGGCTGGTTCCAGAGAACCATCCTCCGCCGCGCGCACCCGATAGCCCGATTCGTCCAGCGCTACGAGACGGTGCAAGGCCAGATCGATGCCCTGATGAGCAGGTTGGACGGACACAAGATCAACCTGCTGCGCGATGTCACCATGCTGGACAAGCTATACGATGCGACCCTGAACTATTTCCAGCGCCTGGAGCTTTACATCGCCGCCGCGTCCGCTAAGCTGCAAGAGATCGACCGCGACGTGTTGCCGGCCCTGCAGGCCCGCGCCGAAGAGACGGGGGACATGCTGGACGCGCAGCAACTGCGCGACATGTCGGCGCGACGCGACGATCTGGAACGTCGCCTACACGATCTGCGCCTTACCCGCCAGGTGACGTTGCAGAGCCTCCCGCAGATTCGGCTCATTCAGGACGTGGACAAGTCGCTCATCACCAAGATCCAGTCCAGCATCCTGACCACCATTCCCATATGGAAGAGCCAGGTGGCCATGGCCATCACCCTGTGGAATCAGCGCAAAGCACTGGAGACACAGCGCGCCGTGACCGATACCACCAACGAGATGCTGGCACGCAACGCCGAACTGTTGCGCACGGGCTCGGCCGAGGCCCGCAGAGAGATCGAGCGGGGCATCTTTGACGTTGAGGCGGTGAAAAAGGTGAACGATGATCTCATCGCCACCATCCAGGAGAGCATCCAGATCGCCGAGGAGGGCCGCCGCAAACGCGCCGATGCCGAGATCGAGCTGCAACAACTGGAGGGGGATCTGAAGCAGGCCCTGGTGACCGCCCAGAGCCGGGTGCAACAATTGGAACCGTAAGAAGCGCCCAACCGGCACCCAATAAATCACAGGATCGAGCCCGAGCAGATTCGAGGCTCGATCCTTTCATTCAGTCAGGCTCTGCTCACGCCACCATTCAACCGGCGTCCTCACCGGCACCGACAGCCGATGGCGCACGCTCAGCAGATGGTCGTCGGCGCTGATCAGTACAGCCCCGGCTGCCACGGCCAGCGCGGCGAACTTGCGATCGGCCTCGTCGGCCACAAAGGGGTAGGCCGCCGGATCGGCCCGGCCGGTGAACTCGTCCTCGGGGCGAAACAGATCGGCAAAGACATCGGAGGAAAGCGGGGGAATCTGCCACAGCACCGCCTCGGTCTCGCGCCGCGTTTCACGGTTCCACACCAGCCGCCACTCCCCCGCCCGGATGCGCTCGATGATGCGCGCCGAATAGCTACGCCGGTTAAACCCCGCGGCGACAAACACGTTGGTATCGAGGACCAGACGTACCGGCTCTCCATCGTTCAACGCGCCTCCGCTCATTCTCCGCACCCTCCGGGACCCCAATGATCCTGTCTGTGCCCATCATAGCCGACCGCCGGTATCGCCGCAAGGCATATCAGCAGGTGGTGCTGCGCTATCGGCCCGGTTGCCCCCTCCGCCCCATGCGGCTACCATGGGCGTGTTAGCACCTGCTGCCGGAGGGTCGCCATGATCGGGCACACCATCGTCTACAAGACCGTCGCCGGATGCGCCATTCACGCCGATATCTACCGCCCTGCCGACGACGGCGCGCTGCGCCCGGCCATCCTCTGGCTGCACGGTGGGGCGCTCATATTCGGCTCGCGGCGCAATCTGCCGCGCGAGCAAGCGGCTCTGTACACGAGCAACGGCTATGTGGTGGTGGCCGCCGATTATCGCCTCGCGCCCGAGACCCGGCTGCCGGCCATCGTCGAGGACGTGGCCGACGCCTGGCGTTGGCTGCTGGAGAAAGGGACGGCGTACTACGGCATCGATCCGACGCGGGTGGCGGTGGTGGGACACTCGGCCGGCGGCTATCTGGCCCTGCTGAGCGGCCACACCCTGACGCCGCGCCCCGCCGCCATCGTCTCGTTCTATGGCTATGGTGATATCCGTGGCGAATGGTACAGCCGGCCCGATCCGCACTATGCGAGCCAACCCGCCGTGCCGGAGGACAAGGCGAACGCCGCCGTGGGCAATACGCCCCTTTCAGAGAGCGAGTTCATGCCCCGGTTTCTCTACTACCTGTACGGCCGGCAACAGGGTTTGTGGCCGCGCCAGGTGAGCGGGCGCGACCCCGACGCCGATGCTGGATGGTTCACCCCCTACTGCCCCGCCCTCAACGTGTCACCCGGCTATCCGCCTACGCTGCTCATCCACGGCGAGGAGGACACCGACGTACCCGTGGCCCGCTCACGCGAGATGGCCGCCGAACTGGCGCGCCACGGCGTGCCCCACGAACTGCTCACCTTGCCGGAACGCGGACACATGTTCGATGCCCACGAGGGAGTGGGCGACGCCACCGTGGCCGAGGTGTTTCGCAGAGTGCTGGGATTCCTGGGGGAGCATGGCGTCTGAACGAGTGCGATGCACCGGCCCGGCAGATATCATGCTTGCCTTTCCATCCTATCCCCTCACCACTTGGCAGCGTGGTGCTTTTTAGCTATACTCCCGCCAAGTGTACAGTAGTCGGCGCCTGTGCGGCCGCCATCACCCCACGATTCTTACCATCCTCATTCGTAATTCCCGGAATCACCACCCCCTGGCCGTCCCGCGCGCCCCATCGGATGACGGGAAAGGGAGAAAATGCCTGAATTTGTTAACCCGTTTAGCGGTAAGGTTCCCGAGCGCAAGATGACGCGCGAAGAGTTGATCCGTGCGATCCGCCTCGATATCGCCGCCGAGCACGAGGCCGTCCACCTGTACATGGCCCATGCCCAGGCCACCGATGACCCCATCGCCAAACGAGTGCTCATCGACGTGGCCAACGAAGAACGCGAACATGTCGGCGAGTTTATGCGCCTCATCGAGATTCTCACCGACGGCGAAGAAACCGATTTCCTGGAGACCGGCTTCGAGGAGGTGGACGAGATGCTCGCCGAGATGGGCCATATATCCTACAGCGACAACGGTGAGAGACGCGGCGCACCGCGGATCGACGTCACCCGCCCCACCGTGGGCTCGCTCAAAGAGGGCGAATCGTAATCAAATGACCTCCATCATCTCTTCAACACATGGTTGAGAGCAAACGGTAGATTTTGAAAGCGTTTGACAGGAACCTCCTGCCCGCCAACATCGTTATAGATCACGGTCGCACATGGTGCGAGACACCGAAAAAAAGAGGGCGACATGGGCACCGGATCGACCGGCGAGACCGTCGAAAACCCCACCGGTCGAAAGGGAGCATAATGCCCGCCCGATGTCTATCCTCCGAACCGTACCATCTGTCGTACGACCATCAACCTTTGCTATAGGAGGTACTGTATCATGACCGTAGGAAGGCTTTTCGCCATCGCCCTGATCTTTGGCTGCATCTCTATCGCCTGGATCGCGTTGGGCGGCAGTGTCGCCATGCGCACCAACACCGGCTATGATGCGCTGGGCAACGAGGTCTCCGAACTATGGGGTGGCCCTCACGTGCAACAGGCTCCATCGGTCACCGCCCAGCTATCGTCGTCGCGTCAAAGGCAGAGGCTGGAACCGACCTCCAGCGACATCAACGTGGCCCTGCGCCTGGATCAACGCCGCAAGGGGCTGCTCTGGTACTCGACCTATGAGGTCGATTTCGACGGTCGCTACACGGCACAGAACACCCTGGACGAACCGGTGACGGCCACCATCGAGTTCACTTTTCCCACGTCCGGCGCCATCTATGACAATTTCGAGTTTCGCGTGGGCGAGGTCAGCGTCCGCCCCGGCGGTGGTACCGGCGAACGCCTGCGAACGACGACCACGCTGGATCCCGGCGAATCCGTCGACATCCATCTGGCCTATCGCTCCCGCGGGCTGGATCGCTGGGTCTATCGCTTTGCCAATTCGATGACGACGGTGCAGAATTTCCATCTTGCCGTCGAGACCGATTTCGACGACTATGACTTTCCTGCCCGCACCATCTCGGCATCGAACAAGACGCGCACCCCCGATGGCTGGCGTCTGGAGTGGGAGTTTGCCAACCTGGTTTCCGATGCCGATATCGGCGTCGAGATGCCCCATCCGCTCAATCCGGGGCCGCTGGCCAGCCGCATGAGCTATTTCGCGCCGGTGTCGCTGCTCTTTTTCTTCACCGTGCTGGTGGTGCTGAGCGCCGTCCGGCAGATTGGCCTGCATCCCATGCACTACTTTTTCATGGGCGCCGGCTTTTTCGCCTTTCACCTGCTGTTCGCCTATCTGGCCGATCACGTCATGATCGAGATCGCCTTTCTGGCGGCGACGGTCGTCTCCCTGGGGCTGGTCATCAGCTACCTGTGGCGGGTGACCGGGCCACGCTTTGCGCTGCGTGTGGCGGGTCTGTCGCAGTTGATCTTCCTGGTGCTGTTCTCCTACGCCTTTTTCTTTGAGGGCTACACCGGGCTGGTCATCACCATCGGCGCCATCATCACCCTGGCTACGTTGATGCATATCACCGCCGGCGTCGATTGGGTCGAGACGTTCCGCAAGAAGGAGAAAACAGAGGCCGGGGCCGTGACGAGCGCGGCTGAACCGCTCGCCGTCTCGGGCTCGAGCACTCCGGGCATGACAACGGGCAAGTGACGACGCAAAAGAGCGTCCCCCCTGATGGGGGACGCTCTTGCTCTCGCGATCGAATCAGGCCGCTCGGCAAGCCGTCAGGTTTAACGTTCGGCCCAGCCCGTCGGATTTCCCCAGTCGTTCGCCTTCCACGGCATATTCTCCGGCTTGACCATCGGCATCATCTCCTGGAAAAAGGCCAGTCGTTCGGGGCCGCTCATGGGCGTGAAATTCTCGGCCACCGCAAGGTCGGCCTCCAGTTCGGAGAGCTTGCTGCACCCGACGATGACGGTGGTCAGCGGCAGCCCCAGGGCGTAACGCAGCGCCTTGTCGGCCACATGCCCCAACCGGTTGTAGGCAAAGACCTTCATGCCGACGACGCCGACGTTCTTTTCCCGGGCGACGGGCAGAAACTCTTCGGCGAACGAATAGATAAAGTGATCCAGCACCGAGACGGCGCACAACACAGTGCTGAAATCATAGCGTCGCAACGCCTCGATCTGCACCTGCGGATTCGTATGCCCGGAGATGCTGATATGGCGCACCACACCCTGCTCTTTGGCCGCCATCATGGTCTCCAGCGCGCCGCCGGGGCCCGTCATGGCGTCCAACCGCTCAAAGCTCATCACATTGTGCATACGCCACTCGTCCAGGTAATCGGTCTGCAACCTCCGCAGACTATCCTCCAACTGACGCTTGGCGCCCTCGGCCGTCGCATCGCGCACCTTGGTGGCGATCCACATCTCATTGCGACGCTCCCGGGCCACCAACCCGACGCGCTCCTCGCTCTGGCCGGCGGAATAGACCCAGGCCGTATCGAAATACCGGATTCCTCGATCCAGGGCGGTGTGCAGGATCTCGACGGCCTGCGCCTCGGAACACCCCTCTTCATCCACCAATCGCTGACAGCCCAGGCTCAGGATGGGCATGGAAACTCCGGTCTTGCCGAATGGTCTCTCTTCCATGGTACGACCTCCTTGTGGGTACGGGTCGATGGATGCCGCCTCAGCAGCATAGCCGCAATAACGCCGATATGTCAAGGAGCAACCCCCCTTTCAAAGGTCTGCATTCGCCACCTTCGGAAGGGGGTTACGAGAGTCGGGCAAACAGCATGGGCACGTCGGATTGTCGTACAAAGCCCACCTTTTCGGCCAGCGCCACCGAAGCCTCATTATTGAACCAGCACGACCAGGTGGGACGCAGCCCTCGCGCCAGTGCCTCTTCGATGAACGCCCGGCAGGCCAGCGTGGCCAGCCCCTGTCGCCGATAGGCCTCTTCGGTTCCCGCCTCTGCCTCGGCGCAACCATCGCCCACCAGAAAGGTGTGACAGTGGCTCACCAGCGCATCGCCATGGAACACTCCCACGCCGAATCCGTGCGCCATAAAGCGCTCGATGCCGCCCCAAAAGTCGGCCATGCCGGGTATCGCCTGCACCGTAGCCGCATCATACGGGCGCAACGCGAACCCCTCGGGCAGGCGAGGTGGACAGGAGGCATGGCGCTCGAGCCGGTCGGGCGCCAGCTCGTAAGCGTAACGCGTGATACGTTGCACCTCCAGATCGACAAACATCGCCGATCCGACATCGGCCCACGCTTCACTCAACGGGCTGATAAACAAGAACGGGCCGTCCGGCATCTCGCGCAAGATCAGCTCGCGAATCTCTCCCTTAAGCGCCTCGCCGGCGAGATCGCCCGCGGGATAGATAAATCCGCACGCACAGGAGAGAAGCGCCACAGTGGGTTGCGCGATATCGTCCACGAACAGCCGGGCTACATGGTTCCCTTCGAACGCCGCCATAATGATGGGGCGGCTATGCGGGGCATCGGCATACAACGGCAGAGCGCGATGAAATTCGTCGAAGGGCAATTCGTGTAACATGACGCTCCTTTCGAGCAATGAACGGCATGGATTCGCCGCCGATGAAACAGAGACCGCCGATGGCCCGGCCCATCCGTTCCACAGCCTCAATCGCGATGGACGCCGGACCCTCGCGCCTTCGCCCGCGCCACCAGTTCCGGCCATTCCGGCGCATCGTGCAGGGAGCTCAGGTGCTCATTGGAGAGCAGCATGGAGGCATCGCCAAACCCCGCATCCAGCGAATCCGCCAGATACTTCAGCGCCACATCGCACCGCCCCGTTGGGCCGCGGCGCACGCCGCCGCCCAACGAGTCCACACGGGCGCCCTTCCGGTCGAGAGGGCCCGATCGAACCAGGGCATCGCCTCGTCATATCGGCTGTCGCACAGGCGCATATTGCCGTTGGCGGCCAGGTTGACGGCCTCGTCGTAGGCGGCGAAATAGACCGAATAGTCGCACACCTTCTCCATACCTACCTTGAGCGCCGTAGCGCCCGACGCCACGTTGCTGCGCCAGCAGTGCCAGCCGATACGGGTTGTTCCCCGCGCCATCAACCGCTCGATGAGCGCCAGCGCCGCAGCCGTCGCCAGCCCCCTGCGGCGATGTCCGGCATCGGTATAGATGCCCAACTCACAACGCCCCCTCGGGGCGATCATCTGCCGGAGCAAGTCCTGTCAGGATCGGCTCGATGCATACCACGTGAGCAGATCCCGCTGCGCATCCCTCTCGGGGTAAGAGCCCGCTTCCTCGACGCGGGCCAGAGCATGGGCGTGATCCAGCCCCAGAGCGATGAGCACACCCACGGCGAACATGCCCGTCCTGCCGATACCGGCGCCACAGTGGACGAGGACTCGACCGCCCTCGCGCAGCCATCCGGCCGCCTCCTCTACCCGGGCCGCGAAGGCTCCCCTGTCCGCCGGAACGCCAAAATCGGGGATCGGGAACAGACGATGCGGGCATCGCAGGCCGTTCGATTCGAGCAAGTCGGCGTAACGGGGCGATTCATTCCTGACGTCGTCCGGCGGTGCCAGACAGATGACGTGGGATATCTTATGGTCTCTGACGGCCTGCAACCAATTGTCCATCGGCTCACATCGGCCGGGCATGCTGTGCAGATAGAGTGTTCCGGGCGCGAGTTTGGTGAGATTTACACGACGAAACATGGCTTCTCCATGTGTGCTCATGAGTGGCGGGGGCATTCCCATCGACATTCGCACGACACCTTGCCACGGGAGAACGACGCACAAGGCGCTCCGGCGCATGGAGCTCTGAATTGGAACGGCTCCATTTCATCCCGATTGCAGGATATTCCATCGGTATCGCGTTGTCAACAGCCAAAGCCCTGTTCGACGATCGCCGCCCCTACCCTCTCCGTTTGCCTCCCATGCCTCACGAGACTATGATAGGGGTGAACGTCACTATAGCCACGGAGGTTACAACAGATGGGTTCAGGATCACGCATCGTCGGCGTCTCGGCGCGACAGATTTTCTCCGATAGAGGACACCCGGGCATCCGCGCCACGGTCACCACCGCCAACGGAGCCACAGCCAGCGCCGAGGTCACGGCGGGCACGTCGGTGGGCAAGTACGAGGTCCGGTTCGCCTACGACGATGAGGACAAGCGCTTTGGCGGCCGCGGCGTGGGCCGCGCCGTGCGCAACGTTCATGAAGAGATCGCCCCGGCCATCATGGGGATGGACGCCACCCGCCAGGGTGAGATCGACCGCGTCATGATCGAGCTGGACGGCACGCCCGACAAGAGCCGCCTGGGCGGCAACGCCATCGCCGCGGTCTCGGCGGCGGTGTTGCAGGCGGCGGCGGCCAGCGTCGAACTGCCCCTCTACCAGTACATCGGCGGCATGAACGCCGTCGTGCTGCCCGTCCCCGGCGTGCTGCTGATCACCGGCGCGCGACGCTACGGCGGCGGCCAGAATTCGGGCAGCAAGCCCACCTACTCCTTTATCTGCCACGGATTCGATAGCTTCCACGAGGCTTCTTACGCCGCCTGGGAGACGGACAAGGTCTTTCGCCAGATCATGTTCGAGCGCCTGAACGTCGATGTCGTTTCGCGTGCTCATGTCATCAGCATCTCCCCCGGCATCGTGCAGCACGACCGCGAGCTGTGGGATATCATGGTCGAGGCCATCGAAAAGTCCGGCTACGAGGGGCGCATCGGCATCCAGGTCGACGTGGCCGCCGGCACCTACTATGATGAGGAGAAAGAGCTCTATATCGGCCTCTTCTCCGCCGCCGACAAGACCCGCGACCAGATGATCGAGCTGTATCAGGATACGGTCAAGCGCTACCCGTTCGTCATCATCGAGGATCCGCTGGATGAGGACGATTTCGAGGGGCACGCCATTCTGGCCCGCACGCTGGGCATCGAGGTGGTAGGCGACGACCTGTTTGCCACCAACATCGAGCGCGTGCGTCACGGCATCGAGATGGGCGCCGCCAACGCCGTGTTGCTCAAGGTGAACCAGATCGGCACCATCACCGAGGCGTTCGATATGATCCAGTACGCCTATCGCCACAACTATGGCATCATGCCCTGCAACAGCCGTGGTGAAGGCATCGCCATCGCCGACTATACCGTGGGCCTGGGATGTGGCCACCTGCGCGAAGGCGCCACCGGCCCGGTGGGCAACCGTTTCTTGGAGATCGAGGAAGAGCTGGGCAGCCGCGCCGTGTTCGCCGGCATCCGCGGCCTCAAGCCATAGGTCATCACCGGCTGTACCGCCACAAAATAACGAGGGGGACGCGATGCGTTCCCCTCGTCTCTATATCGAGGCTCGAATGTGTCAAAGCGCCCCATCAGAGGATATCGGCGAACGTCTCTTGCGGGGCAAAGCAGGCGCCCACCATGGTGGGGCCGGTGTGGGCACCCAGCACCAGCGAAAGCTCGCCCGTGGGCAACCATTCGCAATCAAAGCGCGCGTCGATCATATCGCGCAACATGGTGGCGCCCTCCGGATCGTGCGAATGCATCACCTGTCCCCGCAACGCGCTGCCGGGGGCATGCTGCCGGGCGATGAGATCCACCAGCGCATTGAGGGCCCCCTTAAACGCCCGCGCCTGCCCGCGCTGCACGTAGGTGCCGCCCTCTTTCTCCACACCGATGATGGGCTTGATATTCAGCAACGAGGCCAGCAGCCCCTTCATGTGGCTGATGCGCCCGCCGTGAATGAGGTATTTCAGCTCGCGCAGAGTGTAGAGGCTCTCGGTGGCATCGCCGATGCGCCGGGTCAACGCCACGGCCTCTTCCACCGAGCGCCCGGCCTTGATCGCCCGCGCCGCCGTCGCCACCTGCCAGCCTGCGCCGGCCGAAAGCGTTTTGCAGTCTATATGGGTGATATTCGCCTCGGGCACCAGGTCGGCGGCGGACCGTGCCGAGTTGAGCGTGCCGCTCAGACCGGACGAGATATGGATGGAGAGAATATCGGGATCGGTGGCCGCCAGCCGACGGTAAGTCTCGGCGAAATCGCCCATCGAGGGCTGAGAGGTCACCGGCAGACCGCCGCCGGCCTCCAGCTTTTTGTAAAAGTCAATGGGGGTGATGTCGAGCCCCTCACGGTACGAGACGCCGTCCAGCGTCACCACCAGGGGCACGACATGAATATTTAATTCGGCCCGTTCCTCAGCCGAGAGCATGACGTCCGTTCCACTATCGGTAACAATGTGCATACGATTCTCCTCAAGGCCGGTCGCAGCGCACCGGCGCGGTATGTGCCGGCAACCTGCCGGTGTAGTTTATGCGTTGCGTCGCACCCCCGCAGACGGGGATTGGAACATTATAACATGGAACGGGCAGGGCGCCATTTTAGAGATTGACCGAAAACGTCATGATTGCGCTTTGCGAACGGCCCCTCCCCTCTGCCTGTGCCCGATCCCGGCAGGGGCAGGCTCCCACCGCCAATGTCCCCACCGCTTTGCTTGACCCCGCCTCTCATCCGGCGCTATAGTGCCCGCAGAGTGTCCATCATCCCCCATCGATAGGAGCGCGCCATCATGCGAATCACCGATCTGAAATGCGCCGTCATCGGCGACAACCCCATCGTCCGCATCACCACCGACGAGGGAATCCACGGCCTGGGCGCTGTGGAATCGTACAAGCCCTACCTCAAGCCCCACATCATGTTCTATCGCGACCAGATCATCGGCCTCGATCCCACCAACGTCGAGAGCGTCATGCAGCGCATCCGCCGCATGGGCGCGTTCAAGCCGTGGGGCAGCGCCGTGAGCGCCATCGAAATGGCCCTGTGGGATATCGCCGGCAAAGCGGCCGGTGTGCCGGTGTACAAACTGCTGGGCGGCAAGGTGCGCGACCGGGTGCGCGTCTATAACGGCGCCGTCCGCTTTCCCATGGCCGGCCAGACGCCCGAGGATTACGCCGAGAACATGGCCCGGATGAAGGCTTCACCCGAGAATTTCAGCATCATCAAGCAGTCGCTGGCCTTTCACAGCCCCATGGCGCTCGAGGTGCCCGACTTTTTCTACGGCGAGCCCCAGGTGGGCGGACGCCACGCCAACCGCGGCCCCATCACCGAGCGCGGCCTCAAGCACGTTATCGCCTGCGTCGAGGCGATGAAAGACGTGCTGGGCGACGAGGTGGGCCTGGCGCTGGATTGCGGCCCCGGCTGGACGGTGCCCGACGCCATTCGCCTGGCCAAAGCCCTGGAACCACTGAACATCATGTGGCTCGAAGACCTCATCACCGGCGACTATACCCCATGGGTGATGGCCGATCTCTACCGCGAGGTCACCCACGCCACATCCACCCCCATCCACACCGGCGAGCAGATCTATCTGCGGCAGAACTTTCGCGAGCTCATCGAGACCCGTGCCGTCGACGTCATCGGTCCCGACCCGTGCGATGTGGGCGGCATCGCCGAGCTGAAATGGATAGCCGAATATGCCGACCTGCACGGCATCCTCATGGCGCCCCACGGCACCGGCGACGGCCTCATCGGTCTGGCGGCGCTGGTGCAGGTAGCCGCCACGCTGCCCACCAACTATATCGCCTTTGAATATCCCACCGGCAAGCCCTCCTGGTGGTACGACATCGTCGAGGGGCTGCCCGACCCCATCGTAGTGGACAGCTACATCGAGGTGTGGGATCGCCCCGGCATGGGCGTGGACATTATCCCCGAACGCGCCGAGCCCTACCTGTGCGAGGAAGACAGGGGCTTTTTCGACGACTGACACACGCCCCGGGCACATCAAAACGAGGCCCGATCCACGCGGATCGGGCCTCGTTCTATGTCAGCACTTTGCCGACGCGCCGTCGCATCGGCCGGCATCTGCTTTACGACCATCTGGTCGGGGAGAACGAGAGCCGCGGGACGCTCAGGGCTCGTCTACCGGCCGCAGACGCTGCACGTCGCTCCGATCGGCGCTGTTGACATCGCCCACCACGATCACCGGCTCGGAACGTGAGGCGATGTCGTCCAGCAGGCACTGCGCCTGAGCTTCGCGCATGGACAGATCGCGCTCCAGCTCACGGGCCAGCGTCGCGATAGAGGAATCCAGATAGCCAAACACATCGGATGAGGTCAGATGGACGTTGTATATCAGCACGGGGTGGCCGTCGATCTCTACCCGGACGATCTGTATTCGCCAGAGTGAGTCGCCCAGATGGGTCGCATCGATCTCGGTCAGCGGATGGCGGCTGAGGATGCCCAGGCCGTGGATTCCGGGATAGGGTCGCTCGGCGTGATAGGGATACCGGTCGCCCAACTCGTCCAGCACCCGCCGCCTCATACCGGGCGTGTACTCTTGCAGCGCGACGATATCGGGTATCCCCTCGGATACCACCGCCCGCGCCGTGTCGATAGAGAGCTCGTGCCCCATGACGTTGAAGGTCATAACGGTGAACGGCTCCTCTGCGACCTCTGGCGAGGAGAGGCGGGGCAGATACAACCGGCCGTATAGCAGCAGAAAAAGGATCGTCGGCAGCGCCAGCGCACTCGAACGCCCGCCGACGGCAGGCCACCCCAAAAGCAGCCACACCGCCAGCGGTGAAAAAAGATAGACGGAAAAGGCGTTCAGCAGGCCCAGCCACCAGGTGGCATCGCCCAGAACCAGGTGCAACGCGAACCAAGCCGCCATGCCGAGGGCATAGGCTCACGCCCCCATGATACAGATCAATTCCGCAGCGCGTTTCATATCGACCGCATCATATGTACACACGACCGCCCATCATGCGGCGCCTTTTTCCGCCATCAGCACCACATGGCCGGCATTATCCTCAGGGATAAACCCCTCGCGCAGCAGACGCAATCCCAGGTCGGCCAGCCGGCGCCGGTAGGTATCGGCATCGGAATGGCTCCAGTACATCCGGGCGCCGAACCAGTCCTCATCGATTCCCGTCCACGCGCCCTGCCCCACCGTCATCAGCAGGCGACCGCCGGGGCGTAGCCAGCCCGTCACGCGCTCCAGCAGGGCCGGTTGCTCCTCCACCGGCACATGGATGATAGAATAGAACGCCACCACCGCATCGAACGACTCGTTCTCGAACGCGCAGGCGGTGAGATCGGCGCACACGAACTCGGCGGCCGGAACCAACTGCCGGGCGCGCTCGATCTGCACCGGCGAGATATCCACCCCCGTCACCTGATGCCGCCGGGATAGCTCCCGGGCTACGGGCACGCCGCAGCCACATCCCAGATCCAGCACCCGCGCTCCCTCCGGCAGTCTCTCCTCGATCCAGGGAAGATAAACGGCATACTCTGACGCCGCATAGTCGAAGGAATCGGCGCGATAGGCATACGAGATGCGGTCATAGCCTTCCCGCACGGTGTCTTTTCCGCCTCCGTCAGGCCCCATCCATACCCTCCTTCGGGCCATGCTCGTTCGACCGGCGCCGGAACGATCTGCGGCACGTTATCCACAACATACACACCCTGTACCCACACCCGGCGCCTATCGGCCCTCAAATTATCCACATATCCACAGCCCATCGGGGCGTTCCTGCGCTACTTATCCACAGGTCGTCCTACATCCGCCGAACCACCTCGTCGAACGCCTTGCGCGGGCGCGCCGCCGGGCTCTCGGCAGGGTAGCCGAAGGAAACCGCCGCCACCATCTGGCAATCCTCGCCCAGCCACCCCATCAGCTCCTCGTAGGCGAAAAAGACGTCACAGATCCACAACGAACCCAACCCCAGATCCTGCGCCGCCAGCAACATGTTCTGGATGGCCGCGCCCACCGACTGGACATCCACCAGGCTCTGAAAGTTCTGCTCGATGGAATGGGCCAGCCAGGGGTGAATGCCGTAGGGATTAAAGACAAACACCGTCACCGGCGCCGTCTCCATAACGTTGACCGTCCACTCGGCGCTGCCGGTCGGGTTGTCCTGCGCCTTGTTGCGGGTAATGCCCTGGCGCATCAGGCGCACCATCTCGGCGCGCTGCTCGCCCTGAACGACGATGAATCGCCAGGGTTGGCGGTTCTTGCCCGAGGGCGCCTGGATGGCGGCGGTCAGAATGGCCCGCAGATCATCTTCGGATACCGGCTCGTCGGTGAACTTGCGAATGCTGCGTCGTGCCGCGATGGCGTCCAGTGTGTTCATACTTGTGCTCCTTGATTCGTCGATGAACGAACAGCCCCATGGATGTCTCTATCATGCCGCACGTCGAAAACGCTTGGCTTACAGATAAACCTCCGGCTCGCGGTGGGCGGCGTAATCCTCATGCAGCCAGCGCAGGATGCCGCCGATCCGCTCGCTCTCTACCCGGCGCGCGCCGACCGGGCAGGCCCGCACACAGGCGCAACACAGGATGCAGGCCCCGGCATCGGTGTGCGCGGCGTCGCCTACCTCAAGGGCAGCGGTGGGACAGACGGACACGCAGGCACCGCAGAGAGAACAGCTCTCATCGCTGATGGGAGTATCTCCCGAGGGAGTCCATCTATCCCGATAGGGATAGTGTCCGGGCAGATAAGGCGGCGCCGGAGCCTCGATCCCGGCGAGGCTCTGCAATTTGAGTCGAACCGACCGGCCAAAATCGCCCGCCCGCCGCAGATCATCGGCATCGGGTCGACCCGGCGCGATGGGCAGGGCCTCTGTAGAGAAGGAATGCTCGCCGATAAAGGCTCCGCCGGCCACAGGGAGGAATCCCGCCCCGGCTACCATATCGCCCAGCTCCAGCAGGGCGTCATCATAGGCCCGATTGCCGTATACCACCACCAGAACGACGGGGATTCGATCTCCACGAACGCGTCGCAATCGCTCCACGGCGATGGCGGGCACGCGTCCGGCATACACCGGCACGCCGATGAGGGCAATTCCCTCGCTTACCGTCACCCCATCGGGCAGGGCATCGGGCGGGGTCAGGTCGATCCGCGCCAGAGTCGAGGGCTCCAGACTGCTGGCGATGGCTTCCAACACACGACGAGTGGTACCGGTCGGCGAAAAGTAGATCAACGTGGCTAGATGGGTCGACATGGCTTTCCTTCTATTGCGTTATACCGGTGACTTGATAGAGAGCGATGGCCACCGCCACCGCAAGATTCAGGCTATCGATACGATCGCTCTGGGGAATGCGAACGCTGTCGCCCAGAGCGTGAAACTCGGCTCCCAGACCGGCACCCTCGTTCCCGAACACCAGCGCCCACGGCGGGCGAAAGGTGGTCTCGCCCAGCGCATGGCGGCCGTCGGTCATCAGGGGATACAGATGATGATCGAACCGGGCGCGATACTCGTCGAACGTGTCGAAATAGTGATAGCGCAGTTGAAACACCGCCCCCATCGAGGCGCGCACCGTGCGCGGGGCGAACAGGTCCGCCGCCGGGCGGATGACGGCCAGATCGACCACATCGAACCCCAGCATGGTGCGCACGATGGTGCCCAGGTTGCCGGCGTCGTCGGGATTCACCAGCACCAGATGGTTCGCATCCGCGCTGAGGGACGCCTCGTACTTTTGAAATACGCCCACCGCATAGGTGGCCTCGTTGCCCCCCACCCGGGCGATGGCGCGGTCGGCCACCTCCACGCGAATATTCCGCTCGGTGCAGATGGAGCAGATTTTGGCCACGCCCTCGTTATCCCCGGCGCGTTCGCTCAGCAGCACGCGCAGCACCTGCTCCGGCCGATGGGCCAGCAGTTCTAGCGTGGGAAACACGCCCAGCGCATAGGCGTGCCCGGCATCTCGTTTATAGGGACGAATCTTGATATTCACCGCTTCGATCCTCGCTCCGTCCCGCGTGATGGCATGGTGCCACTCAGGCGACAAGCGGCTACTGTCCGCCGCCGGACGATTCTTGCCCGGGCACCCGTCCCCGATGGAGCATATCAGGCCGCAGCACGCAAACCCGCCGAACGCATCCATAAGGAAACAGGCCATCCAGGGGCGATTATGCCACAAAGACAAAGAACGGCACCCAAAGCCAGTGCATTATAGCATAAACAGCGTCCCCTGGCACGGCAAGATATCGGTCCGCCGGATCAAATCAACAGCCCCCTCTCCTCAGGAGAGGGGGCTGCCAAGATTCAGCAGGAGCGAGAATCAGTCGCTCAGGGCATGATCGGCATAGTAGGCCATGGCGGCGCATATGAATTCGGCCAGCCCCTCGCCATACTGCTCGTAAAAGGCGCGAAACTCGTCGTGCTCCACATAGCCCCGACCCAGGTTGCGGTATGCCTCGGCTGAGGGGTGCCAGAAGTGGCTCACCCAGGCATAATGCCGGGCGATGAGCGCCTGCACCTCGTCATCACCGGGATCGCGCCCTATCAGCGCGGCCAACCCCCGAGTGACCTCGTCACCCTCGCGCCTGATGGCGTCCCACTCTTCTTTGGGCAGCTTGCGAAGGCGATCCTCCGACGCCTGCACCACATCCGTACCCCAGCGCTCCCGCGCCTCACGCCGATAACGCTCGGCCTGCTCCGGGCTAAAGCCCTCGTACAGTTCTTCGTCACTCAATGCCATATCGTCCCCCTTGATTCGCAGGATGGTCCTGTCGATGGTCTGCAGGAGATGGGTCAGCCGTTCTATTTGCGCATATATAATGCGCCGGTGCGTCTGCAACGCCTCGATCTCGTCGAAATCGGAATCGTCGAGGATGCTGCGAATGGTGTCCAACGGCACGTCCAGCTCTTTGAAGAAGAGGATCTGCTGTAGACGCAACAAGCTCTTCTCATCATACAGCCGATAGCCCGCCGCGGTCCGGGCCGCCGGCTCGAGCAGGCCGATTCGATCATAGTGGTGCAGTGTACGCACACTCACGCCGGCCATATCGGCCACCTGACGCACTGTATACCGGCTCATCCATCACCTCCTTGCCCCCATCATACACCCTGACGTAACGTTAGAGTCAAGAGGGAATTTAGAGCATGCTTGGAAAATGAGTCGCTGCATAAAAGACCGCCCCGGGCATGTCGGGTGAGCCTGAGTGGGGGGAGCGTTTCCTGTCCTGCTGGCCGGGCCAAAAACCCGCCGGTCGGCCGTTGGCAATACCGCGCGAGAGACTTATACTGGTCGCACAGTACGACTGCGACACGCTCGACGCTCACAGAAAGGGAGTCTCATGGATACAAAGGTATTCATCGCCGTGGTGTTCGTCCTCTCCGTCGCCGTGGTGACAGCCATATCGAGCCGTCGACGCTGACTCGCACACAGGGGAGACGGCATTCTGCCGTCTCCCCTGTATCATCGTTCAGCCTGGCGCATCCACCAGATATCGTCTCCTCGGCGTCTCGCTCAGCCCCACCAGGGCTCGCCCTCGACCCGGGCCGCTTTGAGATAATCCATGTCGTACTCCAGTCCCAGGCCGGGCAGGGTGGGCACCGTCATGCGTCCGTCGCGGATGACCGGCCGGTTGCCGGCGGCCTCAGGCGCCTCATCCACCCGCCGCGTGCACTCCATCATGGGGCAGTTGAACACCGCCGCCGAGAACTGGAGCGACGCCGCGTTCAGCGTCAATCCGCTGACGTTGTGCAGACATATCGGGATGCGGTAGAGGGCGGCCAGATCGGCGATGCGCTTGGTGCCGGTGATGCCCCCCGAATTGATCAGGTCGGGTTGCAGACAATCCACCACCTGATTCTGCAGGAAGGGCAGCGCCTCGTCCAGCAATTGCAGGTTCTCGCCCGTCATCAGGGGGATGCGGGTGGTGCTGCGCAGCATCCGCCATCCCTCCGAGTAGGCCGGCGCGATGGGGTCCTCCAGATAGAGCGGCTTGATATGCTCCACCGCCTCGGCCACCTTGACGGCGCTGGCCACGTCCGGCTCGGCATGGCAATGGACGATGATGTCGATATCGGGGCCAAATGCCTCGCGCGCCAGAGTGTAGGCGCGGTGTACTTTGCGCGCCTCCTGCGGGCCGATGCTGGGGATATACTGCTGCATGTGGCCTCCCAGCGGATGGTGGATATCTACCTTGAACGCCTTAAAGCCGCGGGGATCGTCCATCAGCTCCTGGGCGCGCTCGCGCCACGCCCCGGGGTCGAACTGGTCGCCGCCGCCACAATGGGAGTAGAGCGGGATCTCGTCACGGAAATTGCCGCCCAACAGTCGCGATACCGGCTGGCCCAGAATCTTGCCGGCCAGATCCCACAGGGCGATGTCGATACCGCTCCAGATACGGGTGTACCGTCCGCGCTGGGGATAGGCGTAGAACATGTTGTGAAAGTGCACCTGAATGGCCAGCGGGTCCTTACCGATGAGACCCAGGTGCGGCAGCCGTGGTCCCTCCAGCTCGGCGATGGCGGCGCGGGCCAGCGGGCCACTGCCGTGGCAGGCCCCATACCCCTCCAGCCCGGCATCGGTCTCGATCTTGATCAGGGTGGCCGTGCCTTTGATCTGCATGGCCTTGATGGCGATGATTTTGATCTGGTCGCGGACAGGGGCGGCCAGCGGCTCGTAGCCGGCGAACGACGAGGCGAACGGCAGCGAGGTCGCGGCTTTTAGCAGGCGATTCAGCGTGAACATGTCGAGAGCTCCTCCGGTTCGTTGGGGGCGGATAAGGCGATTGACCCGCCTATCATATCCCTGCGGAGATCGGGCGGCAAACGCGCAATCAGTGGGAATATCAGAGCCGGTTCCATACAAAAGGCCCCCTCCTGTCGAAAGGGGGCCCGCAATCGCCTCGTCCGGCGTCAGCCGGTAACACGGTATAGCAACGTGACGGCCAGCATGCAAAACACCACCGCCAGCACCGAAACCAGCGCCGTCAGAGCGTACCGGCTCACAGGCGATACTTGTGAGCGCAGGATCGTCCGGTTGATCGTAAAGGCCACCATACCCACCACGACGCCCACCATGCCGCCAACGAACACGAGCAAGATGGGCAGCGCGCTCCAGAGCACATCATACCAGCGTAACGGGTTGCCCACATAGATCAACTGCCCGTCCACTTCCAAAGCCGGGGTATCCAGCCCCAGAAGCTGCGGCTTCCAGCGGGCGGTGATCTCGCGGCCGTCACTGCGCCGAAGTAGCATCTCGCCAAAGCGCGCGCCCCTGGGCGCAGGCCGGCCGTTCACCAGCAATTGCGGTCCGGTGAAAAAACCGCTGGGGCGAATGGCGATATCCTGGTTTCCAAACCCCTTGATCTTGACCGGATAGATCTTGGCCATCTCTCTCCTCGTCGATGATACACTAAAACATCCTCTTCCGAAGGGCCCTGCCTGTCGGCATTCGCCACCTTTGGAAGGTGGTTGATTTGCGACGCCTTATTGTACCACATCCTCCGCCGCAGGCACGATATACTCTTCGATGAGGCGAAATATCTCATCGTGGTCACCCGGCAAGTTGGCGGTGGTGACGATGACGAGATCGTACTGCGGGATGACGAAAATAGTCTGTCCATCCCGCCCCAGCGCGATATAGGCCCCGTACTCGGGGTAGATCCACCACTGGTAGCCATAACCCAACGCCCCATCGGTGTAGACGTGGCGCTGCGTGGTGTCGGCGATCCACTCCTCCGAGACGATCTGTTTCTCCTCCCAGCGCCCATGGCGCAGGTAGAGGTAGCCCAGCTTGGCCAGGTCACGCGGCGCGAGTTGTAGCCCCCACCCGCCGATGGGCGTGCCGTCCGCGTCGCGATCCCATCCCCACGCCTTGATGCCCAGCGGCTCGAACAGATGGTGACGCGCATATTGCTCCAGATCCATACCCACATGCCGCTGAACGACGGCCGCCAGCAGATGCGAGCAGCCCGAGCAGTAGAGGAATTCTTTGCCCGGAATGTCGCGCATCGGCCGATCCAGCACATAACCGACCCAGTCGCCACTCATGTACATGGCCCGATAGGTGGGAGCGCTCTCGGTCCAGTCCAGTCCGGTCGTCATCGTCAACAGATGGCGCACCGTCATGGCCGATTTGTCGGCGTCGACATTCTTGAAGGTACGATCGGGGAAGCACTCCAGCACCGGCGTATCCGGATCCAGCTCTCCCCGATCCACGGCGATGCCGGCCAGTGTGGCGATAAAGCTCTTGGTCACCGAATAGATCTCGCGCCGTGTATTCCGGCGGGTGCCGCCCAGATAGGTTTCGCTGACGATATAGCCGTTGCGGATGACCAGCAGGCTGTACAGCGGGATTCTCTTTTCTTTCACATCCTGCACCATGGCATCCAAAAGCGCGCCGTCCATGCCCTGCGCCTCGGGCGGTGAGGTGCGCCAGCCCTCTGTCGGCCAGTAGGGAGTGGATGCGGCCGCTCGAGGCGCGGAACATCCCGCGAAAGACGTGGCGAACAGAATCGCCACGCCGAGGATCAGAGGGAATAAGCCGAGACGGAAACGAACGCGACCCGACGCAGAAACGAGGATGCATCGGTAGTTCATCGTACTCCTTTGTCTCTGGCAACGATAGGGTGGTCTATGCCGACGGCGGCAAGCCACCATCGAGGCAACATCGACACCTGTGAGGAATCCGGCCCGCGATGCGATCAGCTCAATTTCATCGCATGTCGGGCCGCAGAACGCAGACGTTCGGCCGCACGAACGGCCTCATGGGCGTCGTCCAGATCGGCATCGGCGCCCGGATAGCGCACCTCGACGGCCATATCGGTCAGGCGTTGCAGTTCCTGGCGAAACGATTCCCATTCCGGCTCTATCGGCAGGACCCTATTGAGCAGGGCTTCCAGATCATGGATGCGGGGAAATCCACGACCGGCCCCGGCCAGACGCGCCTTGAGATATTTTTCGACGCATTGCTGGGCGTGAAAGCAGACGGCATCATAATTCGGCGATTCCCTCACCTGTAGCTCACGGCAGGCGGTATGAAAATCGCCCTCGGCTTTGTTGATCCACTCGGCCGCCTCAGGGCTCGGACTCATAGAGGATGACTCCTTCGTGTACGATCTGCCGCAGGAACGAGTTACGACGGGCGCTCTGCTCGCGCACCTGCTCTGGGGTGCGCACCAGCAGATCGATGGGAAAGGTGGGACGGGCGCGGCGGCGAATCTCGGATGCCATGTGCCAGGGCTTGCCTTGAAACGACATCACGATCAGCAGATCGACGTCCGAATCAGGCCCCGGTGTCCCCCGGGCATGAGAGCCGAACAGGATGATCCGCTCGGGATGGAACTCGCGCACCACCCGATCGGCAAACGCCCGAATCTCCTGAGGATCTACCATGCGCACGCTCTCCATTCGGGGACACCCGACCCTGACTGCGATTATAGGCTCAGAGACAAAAGGTCGCAAGCTTTATCCGGTTCCGCTTCGATTCGGACCGCGCCACACGGGCGCCCCGACCATCACGCCCGGCGCGTGGCACTCGACCATGTTTCCAGAGCCGCCATGAATCCATTTACATGACGGGCACTCTGGTATATGATGCACGGCACAGCACATGTCGAAAGAGGTACTCTATGAGCCAGATCATCGCCTCCAAGGACCTCATCATCGCCTGTCTGGAGTATATGGGCGAGGGGTCCACCCTGCTCGACTATGAACTGCTCGGCGGCGGCATCTCGGGAGCGGGCACCTATCGCCTGCGTCTGAGCACGGGCCACGCCGTGCTCAAAGTGACATCCGCCGATAGCGAGGATTATCGGCTGGAACGTTCCCGGCGCGAGATGGCCTTCTTTCTCACGCTGGCTCCGCAACTGCCTCTGAGAGTGCCCGAGGTTCTGGGGGGCTGCGAGTCACCCGATCTGGGCATTTGTCTGCTGCTGGCCGCCTACACGCCCATGAGGGCGGCGGATTGGAACAGGGCGGATTATCTCGCCGTGGCCGAGGAGCTTGCCCAACTGCACGCCGTCTACTGGGGCCAGAGCCATCGGCTGGATGCTTACGACTGGCTGCGGCGGCCCGATGTCCGGGCATTGTCACGGGATATCGATCATGCCCGAGAGGCCTGGCGCGCGTTACACGAGATCCCGCGTTTCGGCCCTGTGCTGAGCGGGCCGACACTCGACCGGATCATCGGCCTGCTGGAGCGCGAGCGCGCCATCGAGGACGCCCTGGCCACTCTGCCGCTCACCCTGTGCCACGGCGACTGCCACGCCGACAACCTGTTGCGCGCGTCCGATGGGGGCCTGGTGTGGGCCGACTGGCAGGAGGTGGGGATCGGCCCCGGTTCGGGCGATCTCTCCTTCTTTTTCCAGCGGGCGACGTTCGGTAGAGCGCCATTACCCACTGAGATCATGATCGAGACCTATCGACGCACCCTGGAGAACGCCACCGGGGAAAAGCTCCCCTCTGACGCCATACAGCGCGTTCTGGCCGCTGACGAACTGCGCACCCGCCTGCTCGCCTGGCCCGACTATCTCGCCCGGGCCTCCGAGGAGCAAATGGCCGGCATGATCGGCCGCATCCGCGAGCTGGCGGTGAGGCTCGGCCTCAGCGACGCCATGCCTCGGGGGTAAAAGGCCAGTTCAGCTGCCCGCAGATCGCCCGCCAGCGTTCGAACATCTCAGGCAGATACAGAAACGGCACATACCCCAGCTTGAGGTAGGTCTTGAGGGCGGCCAATCGCCAGTGTTCGGTGTAGAGATGGATGTTGCGATAGCCTGCGGCGATGAGCCGCGCGGTAACGGCGGCACAGACGGCCATGCCCAGCCCCTTGCCTGCGTGAGCGGGATCGGCCGCCACCCAGCCCAGTTCACCGCCGAACGGGTGCAGGTCCGAATGATCGTGCAAGCCCATCGCGCTGGCGACGATCTCCCCACTCGGGTCTATCGCCATGAACCAGCTCTCCGGCGGGATGCGCGCCATCCACGGGCGCAGCTTCTCGTCGTCCCATCCGGGCCAGCCGGCCAGCTCCATGATGCGATACCAGCGCGGCTCGTCTCCCGGCCGATAGGTGCGCAGAGAATAGCCCTCGGGCAGTCTGGGCATCGGCGGCGCGTTCAGCCGCCGCTCGGGCCACACCATCTGTAGTTGCACATAGGGCTCGTTCTCGTTCGACATCGTCTCACCCGAAATCGTCTCCATCGGCACGCCTCCGACCACGCCATATTTGCCGATCTGCCGGCATCAGCAACGCGGCCACGACAACATACAGGATCAATAGATAAAGCAACGCGCCCTGATCGCCCCCTACCCGCATCTCCACCGGCGGAAACAGAGAGAGGGAAAGATTGATGGACGCATGGAACCACAGCGCCGTGAACAGATTGCCGCCGGTGCGCAGATAGAACCAGGTGAAGAACACGCCAAAGGCCACGGGCAGCGCCAGAAACAGGTCCGGCGGCATGAACGCCTGCCCGGCGCCGGCGATATAAAAGAGCGGCAGGTGCCACACGCCCCACAGCAGCCCCAGCACCATGCTGGCGCGAAGCGGGCTCCACCGCGCCAGCAACCTGGGCAGAGCATATCCCCGCCAGCCATACTCCTCCTGCACCGAACCACCGATAAAGAACAGATAGAGAAAAGTGGGCACGATAAACCAGGGCCGCTCCAGCAGGGGGAATTCAGGGCGGTACCCGCTTACGGTAGCGTTCAACCACACGGCGGCGCCTCCCAGCGTCACCGGCAGAAGCAGCATGAGGACCCACCATCCCACCGGGAGGCGCAGATCGAACCCGCGTTTGAGCAGTCGCAGCGCCCCGGCCCGCCCCTCGGTGCGCCAGGTGAGCGCCATCGCCGACACCAGCGGGCCGTGCGCCCCCAGAATCACCAGCGCCATCGCGGGAACCGGCAGATCGAACAGATCGCGCGACGCCAGCACCCCGGGCAGCCACACCAGCCAGGAAAAGCCGTAGGCGATGATAAAGTAGCTCCAGGAGAATGGTTCGGTCGAGGTGGACGCGCGTCGTAGCATGGCGGCGCTCCCTTAGTGGTCTCCTTTCACAGCTCGCGTTCAACAACCCCGTCACGAACGACGGGATGCGGGTGCCCGCCCTATCGGCGTCGGGCGGCCTCGTACTGCGAGATGTGGGCATCCGGCGGCGTGCCGGCGATCAACGGGCCCACCACATCCATCAGCAGATCGTCCAGGCGACGGAACCGCAGGCATGATTTGCCCATGTCCAGCCGTTTACCGGCACGCTCGTAACCGGCCCGCAGCTGCGCCGTCTGTTCCGGATCGGCATACACCCCCATAAGATAAAGCGCGTAATAGTTCTTTTGCGCCGCCAGCCCCACATAACCCAGCGGCTGGCCGTTATAGGTATCGGGATAGACCTCCAGGGGGATCTCGTAGCTGATCATCCCCCAGCGCATGGTCTCGTGGTACCCCTCGGGCAGGTGGCGCAACACCATGTCACGCACCGCGGCCACCACCGCGCGGCGTTCCTCCGGCAGTTCGTCCAGATACGCCTCTACTGTACGCGCATCACTCTTTACCATGATCCCCCTCCCATACGATACGGCATGCTCTCGCCCATCCCCTTTATTCTAACCCCAAACCTGCGCGAATACACATAGAAACGGGCCGACAGAGCACGCGAGCCGCGTCGCGTCAACGATCGCACGCTCTGCTCAGGCCGGCTCCAGCGGCAGCCAGAACTCGCAGTAGCAATCGGGGCTGCCTCCGTCGGTGCCGGGGAAATAGACCTCCATCTCGGGTGCGGCGGCATGCCCATATCCCGACGCCGGCAGCCACTCGGTAAAGGCATAGATCTCGGCGGCCACGATGGCATCGGGCACCGACCCCCGGCATTCAAAGGCCGCCCAGCGGCAGGCCGGCACGCGATAGACCTCCAACCCCTCCGGCAGTGTGCCCGTGGCTCCCTCGGGCCGCTCTACGGCGATCATATAGTGGAACGAGCGGTTGGCCGGATCGGCCTCGACCCGCGAGACGCCCAGCGTCACCCCACCCGTCTGCGCCCCCGGCTCCGTGGCGCCCATGCTCTCGAACAGGCCGAACAGCCCTTCCTCTCGGCAGCGCTCCCAGAAACGACCGAACTGGGCATTGTCCGGCCCCGAGATCCATGTCTTGCGCCCGATGATGTCGAACGCCGGCCGCTCGATGATGCGATAATTCGTCATTTACGCGTTCTCCTGTAGGTGAGTGAACGGGCATACATTTGACAGGACAGCCATTATAGGCTCTTTCGCTTGTCGAACCACTGCGTGCTCTTGGCATCCGGCCCAACGCGATGTACACTCGATACGATCCTATTCCGGAGCATGTTCCGCATGGTAAAGGAGTCGCACATGGCCGAACCCACGATGCCGGTCGAGATCCCCCTGTGGCCCCAGGAGCCTCCCTTCGCCTTTCCGCCGGACGCGGACGAACGGATCACCGAGCGCCCCGCTCGTCCCGGCCGGCCGGGGCCGAATCGGTCGGTTGAATATGTCAGTATGCCCACGCTGGCCGTTCATACGTCCGCCCGACCCAACGGCACGGCGATGCTGGTATATCCCGGGGGAGGTTACCGCTATCTGGAGATCGACAAAGAGGGGCATCACATCGCCGCATGGCTGGCCCGGGCCGGTATCACGGCGGCGGTGGTCAAATATCGCACCTGTCCGCCCAGCCGGCGTCAGGAAGGCCGGCCCATGCCACCGGAGATATTCCGGGCCATCCTGGCCGACGGATTGCGCGCCGTGCGCCTGATGCGCCATCGCGCGCCCGAGTGGGACATAGCCCCCGATCGCATCGGCGTCATGGGCTTTTCCGCCGGTGGCCATCTGGTGGCTCACCTGGCCACCGGGTACGATGAGGCCGATCCCGTAGCGGACGAGATCGGCGCCGCCGGCGCGCG